>JBKHDD010000206.1:0-8127 GCA_046541515.1 Desulfococcaceae bacterium | reverse complement strand
CCGCCAACAACGACGAAACCATCGGCAACATCATCGCCGAGGCCATGAACAAGGTGGGCAAGGAAGGGGTCATCACCGTCGAGGAAGCCAAGAGCATGGAAACCACCTTGGACGTGGTGGAAGGCATGCAGTTCGACCGCGGCTACCTCTCCCCCTACTTCGTGACCGATTCCGAAAAAATGACCGTTTCTCTGGAGGACCCCTACATCCTCATCTGCGAGAAAAAGGTCGGCAACATGAAAGACCTCCTGCCGGTTCTTGAGCAGGTGGCCAAGATGAGCAAGCCGCTGGTGATCATCGCCGAGGACGTGGAGGGCGAAGCCCTGGCGACGCTGGTGGTCAACAAGCTGCGCGGCACCCTGCAGGTGGCCGCCGTCAAAGCCCCGGGCTTCGGCGATCGCCGCAAGGCCATGCTGGAAGACATCGCCATCCTCACCGGCGGCCAGGTGGTGTCCGAGGACGTGGGCATCAAGCTGGAAAACATCGCGGCGACCGATCTCGGCAAAGCCAAGCGGATCAGCATCGACAAAGACAACACCACCATCGTGGACGGCGCCGGCTCTCGTTCCGCCCTGGAAGGTCGGGTCAAGCAGATTCGGGCCCAGATCGACGAGACCACCTCCGACTACGACCGTGAAAAGTTGCAGGAGCGGCTGGCCAAGCTGATCGGCGGCGTGGCGGTGATCAACGTGGGCGCGGCCACCGAGACCGAAATGAAGGAAAAGAAGGCTCGGGTGGAAGACGCCCTGAACGCGACCCGCGCGGCCGTGGAGGAAGGCATCGTTCCCGGCGGCGGCGTGGCCCTGGTCCGTTGTCTCAAGGCCATCGAGAAGCTGGACGTGACCCCCGAGGAGAAGCTGGGCGTGCGGGTGATCGTTCGCGCCATGGAAGAACCGTTGCGGCAGATCGCGAACAACGCCGGCATGGAAGGCTCCGTGGTCATCGACAAGGTGAAGAACGCCGAAGGCGCCAGCGGCTACAACGCCGCGACCGACACCTACGAAGACCTGATCGAGGCCGGCGTCATCGACCCGACCAAGGTGACCCGCTTCGCGTTGCAGAACGCGGCCAGCGTCGCCTCCCTCATGCTGACCACCGAAGCCATGGTGGCCGAGAAGCCCGACGAGAAAGACGACGCGGGCGGAATGCCCGGCGGCGGCATGGGCGGCATGGGCGGCATGGGCGGAATGGGCGGCATGATGTAATCCGCCTACGCCCCAACGCTCATTTGAATTTGAAAACCCCTTGCGGACATTTTGCCCCGCAAGGGGTTTTTTTTAGGTGATCCCGGTACTTGACAAACCGCCGAGTCCCCATATAAGCATTGAACGTGCGGTCGTCGCCCCGTTCCCGTCGGTGGACGCTTCGGCAGTTCCCACCTCGCCCGTCCGCCTCCGGCCGCCACACGCTCCGGAACCTCCCGGCGATTCCCGTCGCCGCCTTTCGCCCGGCCGACGCCGCCCGGGCCATCCAAACGCAACCAACCTGAAAACGCGGGGGACTGATGAAACAGCACATCCACCTTATTCACGGTTTCCTGGGAATTCTTCTGCTGGCGACCGCTCCGGCATCGGCCCAGGAGGATCCCAATATCATCCGGGAAAACGGTCGGACCTTTTACGTGGTCCAGGAAGGCGACACGCTCTGGGACATCTCGCAAAAATTTTTGGATTCGCCCGACTACTGGCCGGATCTCTGGAAGGTGAACAGCGACGTCCCGATCACCAACCCGCACCTGATCTATCCGGGCCAGCGGCTGCGCCTCTATCGAAAAGGGGAAATGCCGCCGGAGGCCGCGGCCCGCGCCCCGGAATCGCCCCCGGCGTCTCCGTCTCCCCCGCCGCCCGCCGCGCCGGTTCCCCCGGCGGAAACGCCCGAAGTTTTGGACATCGACGGAGATCGAAGGTTGAAGACCTTCCGGTTCAGCACCATGGAGAAAACCGGCTTTATCCGGGTTGACCCGGAGCCCCCCCAGGCGGTCATTATTCGGGCGGCGGACCGAAGGGAAATGATCAGTTTCGGCGACCGGGTCTATCTGCGAGAGTCCGAAGACGCCCCGCTGGACATTGGGAAATTTTACACCATCTATCGCACCGTCGGCCCCATCGTGGATCAAATTTCCAACGAACCGGTGGGCATCCAGCACATTCCCACCGGCGTCCTGGAGGTGGAGGAAAAAAAGTCCGACTACACCATCGCCACCGTGGTGCGGGCCTATCGGGACATTCGCATGGAGGACAAGGTGATGCCCTTCATGAAACGCTCCACCGATTTGACCCTGACCGCCGGCCGTCCGGGACTCGACGGAAAGATCATTACCTCCGAGGAGCGCAACTGGATTTACGGCGAGTATGACGTGGTCTTTATCAATCGGGGCGAAAACGACGGGGTTTCCCCCGGCCAGGAATACACGGTGTTCGTGGAGGAGCAAGAGCCCATTTCCCCGGACAGCCCAAAAAAGCTGACCATTTCGCCCATCGACATCGGCCAGTTGGTGGTGCTGCATACCGAGCCCACCACGGCCACCGCCGTCATCACCCGCTCCACCCGGACCATCCGGCCCGGCGCAAGGCTGCGCGCCGAAGAATAGCCCGGCCGCCCCTCCCGACCACTTCCCGTCCTCCAAGCCCGGGAGCCCATTGCCGGCGGCCCGGGCTTCTTTTATCGCGGATCGTCCCCAGTCCCCCTTCCGCCTTTTTCCCTCCGACTCCCGGAAACCATCCATCCGGTGGATTCCATGGCACGTACCGCCCGGGTTCGATAGCTTTTGTGATATGGTTTTTGTTTTCCATGAGAAATTTGACACGCCGAACATGTGATCCATTCACCTTTCGGAGGTAACCCGTTCACCGAGACCGCTCCCGGAAACCCGGTATAGATGTCCCGCCCCTACTCGGAAAAGCCCCCCGCATCTGAAAAGGAGGTCACGATGTTCAAGGACGCTTTCGCGGCGCCCCTACGAAAGTCATCAATCCAAAACCTCTTTGGGGAATTGGCGATTCCCTCGTCGGATTCTTCCATTCCATACGTCTTTCGGGCCGGCAACCCGCGCGCCGATGGCGGAACCCCTCTTCCCGGGCCATCTTCCCCTTCCTCGCGGAACGATTCCCAAGATTCCATATCCGGTCACTTGGACCTCCAGACCGGCGCCCAATGGCGAAAATTCGCTCGCCGCCTGCTGGACCTGGATTTCATCGCGGAAGAACTGCGACAAGGCCGGGGGGCGCTTCTCCCGGAAAGCTTCCGGATGGTTCGGCGGTCATTGAGAAAAACCCAACCGGTAGTCGGCGCTCCTCCCCCCTGGGCCGTCCGTTTCGTTTCCCGAAAATCGCGAACGGTGTGGGATCGCCCCAGAATTGAACGGGAAATCCGGCGACGGCAATGCCATTCCACGTTGCTGGACGCCCTGGAGGACATGGAACGATTCGTCAACGCGGAGTTGCCCGCCTTGTCCCGAAACGGCGATCTCCCAGGCTTTGTTCGTCGGCACGCCCGGGATTGCGGCGCCGAAGGGGGACTCGCCGAAATCTTCCCGGCGGTTTCCGCCCCGCTTTTCCGGCAAGTTTACGACCGTCCCGATAACCGAGCGTTTCCCGCCCTGCTGGGGGTTCTTCCGAATCCGAAGGGCGGGGCGGACCGGGCCGCCGCCACCCCGGACGGCCGGTGGCTGGCGACGGTGGAGCCGGGGGGAGAAGTCGTCCTTCGGGGAGGGGAGACCGGGGAAATCCGGAAACGGCTGAAGTCCGACCTTCAACGGGTATTGGGCGTGGATTTGTCCGCGGATGGCCGATGGCTCGTTTTCGGAGGCGTCGGCCCGGCCGGGGGCCGTGTGGAGGCGTGGAACGCGGCGGAGGGCGTTCGCGTCTTTTCCGCGCGGGGGTCGGGCGTTTGCCGGATCAGCGGGAACGGAAACCGTCTGCTGTGGCAAGGCGCGGACGGTCGACTGTTGCGCCGAACCCTTTCATCGGACGAGACCCCCCGGGTGCTCTGGGCGTCCGAACAAACCGATCGACCCGTGGCGTTGGCCATTTCCGGGGACGGCCGAGTGGCGGTTTCCGCGCCTAGAAACGAGGGAATTCGGAACAAGAACTTCTTCGGCCCCCCGGAAAGCGCGGGGCAAAGGTCGCCGGCGGCGGAAACGTTCGACGCGCGCAAATCCTCTGGGGGAACCCCGGCCTCCCGCGAAACCGAACCGCGTCCTTTACGGCCCTTTCTCCAGGTGTGGGATTTGGAAACCGGCCAATGCCGCCACCGGATTCCCTTGCCGGGAGGGGGCGCAAAGGTTCTGACATTGACGCCGGACGGCCGAAAAGCCCTCTGCCTGGGCGAAGACGGAACGGTGCGGATTTGGGATTGCCGCTCGGGCCGAATTGCAAGTGAACTCCCTTCCACCCGGGAACCGGCCACGGCTCTGGCGGCGGCGCCCGGCGGAAGAATGGTTTTCACGGCCCACGGCATGGGTCTGCTCCAAATTTGGGATATCCGGAAAGGCCGTGCCGTCAAGACCCTGCGAAGCCACTACGGGACCACCCGCCGAATCCTGCCGACCCACGACGGAAGGCGGGCCTTCGCGCTGGGCGGCGACGGCGTGATCCGCCGACTGGACCTCCAGCGCGGGGAACCCGAGGAACCGGCGGTCCACCGATCGATCCAACTGGCAAACACCAGCCCGGACGGGCGATTTGTGCTCGCCGCCGGTTGCCTCCGCAATCACCGGAAGGAAATTCGGATCTGGGATCTGGCCACCGGCTTTCCGGCGGGCCGTCGGATCGACCCGTTTGTTCTGCCTTTCCGGAACATCGGCCTTTCTCCAAGAGAGAATTTGGTCTTGATCGTCCGGGCCCGCCGGGTTCAGGGCTGGCGGTATCCGGGAAACGCAATGGAATTCCAGTGGGAATTTCCCGAAACGGAACGGATCGAACGCGGGGATTTCGCCGCCGACGGCCAACGGGTGGCGTTGCTAACCCGAGAAAATTTCCTCCTAACCGGCCCTTTGGGAGGCCGACGGCCCTCCATTCTCACCGGCGACGTGAGGGCGCACGCCCCGTTCCCGGACGATCGGCATATCCTGGTTCTGACCGGGGGACGGGGCGTCGAAATCTGGGATTTGCTTCGCCGGGTTTCGGCGGCCCGGCTGCCCGACACCCAAGAGGTGCAAAGGATGACGCCGAGCCCCGACGGCCGCCACCTGCTGGAATTCCACCGTCGGGGCCTCCTCCGGATTCGAAATCTTCAAACCGGTCGGATGGCGTTTTCCCTAGGTTTTCCTTTGGGTTGCCCGCCGGAAGCCGCGTTCAGTCCCGATGGCCGTCGAGTGACGATCGCGGCGGAAAAAAGAAAGGACGGGGAAGCGGCGCGCTCGCGGATTCTTTCCCTGAACCTCTCGGAGGGAGCAAAGTCGAGGCTCGACGGGCCTTCCATTCCGCTCCCTTTTCATCGGCCGATCCTCCGGATCACGCCGGACGGCCGCGGCCTGGCGGCGGCGGAATCGGGGGGGCGGGAGATCCTTTTGCTGGATTTGGACCGGGGAGAACGGGTCGGCTGCTTCCACCTTCCCTCCGAATCGGCCCCGCTCACCCACATGGCCGCCTTCGGAAAGAACGGCGCGCTGCCCGTCGCGCTTCAGGACGGCGGAGTGATATTTTTGGGCGTCGGCGGGGGATACGAGAAGACCGTCCCGGTTTCGCCCGCGAGGGCGGAGGAGATTCTATTCCGGAACAACGAGCGGCGGGCAAGGTCATGGGGTTCCGTAAAAGAGCTGGAGACTTGCGGCGGGAAGAACTCGCCCTCCGTTTCGATTCGGCGTCCGTCCCGACCCCAATCCCGGAAGCCGGTCATCCATCTTTCACCGGAATTGCGGGCGGCCATTTTGTCCGGGTGACCTCTATTCCGAAATTTGGCCCGCCATCTGGGGGGAGCCAAAACCAAAAGCGGAGCGCCGCGTTGGCCGCTCCCCTTTTGGTTTTGGGAATGATGGAATTTCCCGAGTGGGCAATCCCGATCCTGAATGGCTTCGGGAGGCTCCGCCTTCCGCGTCGGAAGGCGGAGCTTTGATCTTTCGCCTTGAGTTGCGGTTTATTGTTCCCTGGCTTCCGCGGCCACCTGAAGGCTGTAAATCGCTTCCGGCAGGCCGATCAATGTATCGCCGTTCACATCCGCGTCCCGGTTGATCGTAACGGTGGGCTGCAAACCGGCCACAATTTGCAATGCCGCAATCGCGTCGGCGATGTTCACTTCGTCGTTGTCGTCGATATCGCCCGGTACCGCCACCGCAACAAATACTGTGCTTGGGTTGTCATAAGCGGTGCCAACGAAAACCGTTTCGGAAAGGGTCAATTGCTGAACGCCATCGACCCGGACTTCCGCATCGAACAATAGCCGCGTTCCTTCGGGCGCGTCACTTCTAACGGTTGGCGGCATGGTTACCGTCACATCGCCGCCCGGCGGGAGGGTGTTGAGATTCCAGCGCATAAGTTCATTGGTTTCGCAAACTCCGTTAGAAATGCACCCCCCTGTCAGAGTATTGGATTCGCCCCCGGTCGAAACATCCCTATAACTCAGCCTGTTCAGCCACCCCGGATAGCGGAGGATCAATTCCACATTGGACAATAAAGAGCCTACGGAATTCGTTACCGTCAAAGCCACATCCATTTGTTCGCCTGGTTCTACCGGCATCGGATTGAGCGACATCATCAAAGAAGGACGCCTGTCGTCTTCAATGCGTACGGCATGATCGACCAGAACCGTGTGGGGAACAAAGCTGGAATCGGTTCCAGTGATATAGGCCCCATTCACCTCCAACAGGTCTCCTTCCCCTGCATTTATCTGAACTGTTACGCGGCGTTCGCCTCCTTCGCCGCTGCCAAGATTGCCCAGGTCCCAGATCACCTCTCCACCTAATACCGTACCAACGCCGGTGCCCGAAACGAAGCTCGTGCCGGAAGGCAGGGGAAAGACGAGCCGGGTGTCCGAGGAATTGGTTGAAATATTACCGTAAGTGAGCGTGTACTCCAGAAGATCGGTCGTTCCGACCGGATCGGCGTCTTCATCGATGGCCAAAGTAAACAGAGGGTCGGACGCCACACGCGTCGTTCTGCTTTCCATCATCTGCTGTACGCCGTCCACACGGATTTCCGCCTCGAACCGGATGAGAGTGCCTGCCGGTGTGTTTTCCCAAACATACTGTGGAAAGGTAACAGTCACCCCGCCTCCCGGTCGCAAACTGCCAAGATTCCAGCGCATAAACTCATTGGCTTCGCAAACTCCGTCAGAAATGCACCCCCCTGTCAGAGTATTGGATTCCCCCCCGGTCGAAACATACCTATTACTCAGCCGGTTCAGCCAATTCGGATAGCGAAGGATCAGCTCCACATTGGAGAGCAGGGTGTTCCTCGGATTGGAGACGGTCAGATGGGTCCTCATCCCCCAATTCGGCTTTACCGGATTGGGGTTGATCTGAATTCCTAAATTGGGCCGTTTGCCATTCTCCACGCGGGTGACCCGATCCGCAAACACCGTATGGGAAACAAAGCTGGAATCGGTTCCGGCGATGTAGGCGCCGTCCACCTCCACCAGATCCCCTTCGTTGGCATTCACCCGAACCGTTACCCGGCTTTCGCCCCCCGCGCCGCTCTCAAGATTGCCCAGGTTCCAGATCACTTCTCCCCCTGACTCGGTGCCGCCTCCGGTGGCCGACACGAAGCTGGTTTTGGAAGGCAAGGGAAAGACGAGTTGAGTGTTAGAGGAACTCCTTGAAGAATTACCGTAAGTGAGCGTGTACTCCAGAAGATCGGTCGTTCCGACCGGATCGGCGTCTTCATCGATGGCCAAAGTAAACAGAGGGTCGGACGCCACACGCGTCGTTCTGCTTTCCATCATCTGCTGTACGCCGTCCACACGGATTTCCGCCTCGAACCGGATGAGAGTGCCTGCCGGTGTGTTTTCCCAAACATACTGTGGAAAGGTAACAGTCACCCCGCCTCCCGGTCGCAAACTGCCAAGATTCCAGCGCATAAACTCATTGGCTTCGCAAACTCCGTCAGAAATGCACCCCCCTGTCAGAGTATTGGATTCCCCCCCGGTCGAAACATACCTATTACTCAGCCGGTTCAGCCAATTCGGATAGCG
>JBKHDD010000205.1:0-8222 GCA_046541515.1 Desulfococcaceae bacterium | reverse complement strand
CCCCTTTCCCGTTGTCCCCGCAGGAATTCGGTGCTACCGTTCCGCCCGAAATCGACATTTCCACCGCTATTTTGAGAGCGGGCCGATCCCCCCGCTCCGTCCCGCTGCCGACCTGAAGCCGTCCCAATCTGGAGATCGCATGGACCCATCCCGACGACTTTCCGATTCTCTTCGAAATGACGCCGAATCCCGCTGGAACGAATGGTTGGAGGCCGCCCGATCCGCAGGAGTCTCCACCCTGGACGAGGCGGCGGAGCGGCTCTCCGCCGTTTTCGTTCTCAGCGAATTCGTCTTCCGCAACGCCTGCCGCCATCCGAAAACGCTGGTCGATCTGGCGGAAAGCGGGGACATGGACCGCGCCTACGAAAATGAAGAATACCCGGAACGGGCGGGCAAGTCCATCGAATCGGCGGAAGACGAAACGGAGCTGATGGCCGCCCTGCGAAGGTTCCGCCGCCGTGAGATGACGCGGATCGCCGTCCGGGACCTGGACGGTCGCGCCGATCTCACCGAAACCATGGCGGAGCTTTCGGCCCTGGCCGCCGCCTGCGTTTCCGGCGCGCTGGACCGGCTTCACGGCTGGGCGGCGCAATCCTCGGGCGAACCTCGGGACGCGGACGGAAACCCGCTCCGGCTGGTGGTCTTCGGCATGGGCAAACTGGGCGCCCGGGAACTCAATTTCTCCTCGGACATCGACCTGATCTTCGCCTATCCCCGCCGGGGCGAAACCGGGGGCGACAAGCCCGTTCCCGCCGAAGTCTTTTTCACCCGCCTCTGCCGCCGGCTCATTCATGTGATCGGCGCCGCCACCGAAGACGGCTTCGTCTTCCGGGTGGACACCAACCTTCGCCCCTTCGGGGAGGGCGGGCCGGTGGTCATGAACTTCGAGGCCATGGCCGACTACTATCTGGAGCAAGGGCGGGAATGGGAGCGGTACGCCTGGATCAAGGCCCGGCCGGTGGCCGGCGACAAAGCCGCGGGCGAACAACTGCTGGAACGGCTGACGCCCTTCATCTATCGACGCTATCTCGATTACGGCGTGTTCGAAAACCTGCGGGAGATGAAGGCCATGATCGCCCGGGAGGTGCGCCGGAAAGGCATGGGCGAAAACGTCAAGCTGGGCCCCGGCGGCATCCGGGAGGTTGAATTTTTCGGCCAGATCTTTCAATTGCTGCGGGGCGGCGTGGAGCCGGGGCTACGGAAGCGACGAATTCTGGCGGTAATCCAGGAGCTGGCGCGGCGGAAATATATTCAGGAAGCCGCCGCGGCAGACCTTCGGGACGCCTACGTGTTTCTTCGGCGAGTGGAAAACCGGCTTCAGGCCGCGGCGGACGGGCAGACTCACCGGCTGCCGGCCGATCCCGACGGAAGGGCCCGGCTCGCCGCCGCCATGGGCGCGCCGGAATGGAGCGAATTTCTGGAGGAACTGAACCGGCATCGGGCGGCGGTGGGGCGCCATTTCAATCAGCTGCTGGGAACCGACGCGGACGCGCCGGACGACGCCCCCGAAGAACGGCTGGAACGCATTTGGCGCCGGCCGGAGGAAACCTCGGAAAACCGGCAAGCCCTGGAAGCGGCCGGCTACCAGGACCCGGTCTCGGCGCTGCGCCGCCTGGCGGATTTCCGGGGGCGGCTGGGGGAACAACCCGTCAGCGGCGACGGCCGAAAACGAATTGACCGGCTTATGCCCCGACTGCTGGCGGCCGTCGGCCGGGCCGAAGACCCGCGCACCGCCCTGGACCGAATTTTGGGGCTGGTGGACGCCGTCAGCCGCCGAACCAGCTATGTGGCGCTTTTGCTGGAAAACCCCCAGGCGCTGGACCACCTCGTCCGCCTGGCGGACGCCAGCGCCTGGATTCTCACCTTCCTGGCCCGCCACCCTCTGCTGCTGGACGAACTGCTGGACCCGCGCACGTTATACCGCCCGCCGGAACGGCCGGCCCTGGAGGAGGAGCTGGAACAGCGGCTGTCCCGGACCGATTCCGACGATCTGGAAGCCCGGATGGACGCCATGCGCGTGTTCAAGCAGGTGAACGTGTTGCGGGTGGCCGCGGCCGACATCACCGACGCCATTCCGCTGATGCGGGTCAGCGACCATCTGTCGGACATCGCGGAGGCGGTGCTGGAACGGGTGGTGGACACCAGCTGGGACCATTTGACCGGCAAGCACGGAAGGCCGCCCTGCGACGAACGGTTCCAGCGGTGCGATCGGGGCTTCGCGGTCGTCGCCTACGGCAAGCTGGGCGGGCTGGAACTGGGCTACGGCTCCGACCTGGACATGGTGTTTCTCCACTCCGGCGCGCCGGGGGAAACCACCGGCGGCGACCGGCCCGTGGACACTTCGGTTTTTTTCGCCCGCCTGGGTCAGCGGGTGGTCCACATGCTCACCGCGCCCACGGCGGTGGGGCGGCTCTACGAGGCGGACATGCGGTTGCGGCCCAGCGGCAGTTCGGGCCTGCTGGTCTGCCCGGTGGAGGCGTTCCGGAACTATCAACTGGAGGAGGCCTGGACCTGGGAAAAGCAGGCCCTGGTCAGAGCCCGCCCCATCGCCGGGGACGAGGCCCTCCGGGAACGCTTTCTGGCGGTGCGGCGAGAGGTGTTGGCCCAGCCCCGGGACGCGGACGAATTGCGGGCGGAGATCGCCCGAATGCGCGGTCGAATGCGCAATGAGCTGCTGAAAACCGGCCCCGGCGAATTCGACCTCAAACAGAGTCCGGGCGGCATCGTCGATATTGAATTCCTGGTGCAATACCTGGTTCTTCGCTCCGCCCATCGGCGGCCCGAGGCCCTGCTGCGCTGGACCGACAACGTTCGCCTGTTGGGGGCGCTCGCCGACGCGGGACTGTTGGACCGGGAAACCGCCCATCTGCTCCGCATGGCCTATCTGGCGTACCGGGCCGTGGGCCACAAGCTGAGCCTGCGGGAAAAACCGGGCCGGGTGCCGGCCGAACGGTTCGCTTCCCTGGAAGCGGCGGTTCGCCGCGCCTGGCGGCGCTTTTTTGGGCCGGATTCGAACTGATTGCGAAGGTAAAGGCGGCCGTTTTTGGACAAGCCCAAACAATTTTGTTCTTTTTTTTCGCTTTTTTTTACAATTTTGTAAGCAAAACCGCCATTTTTCCACTTGCTTCACCGATTCAACGAATTGTTTTCGCTCCGGAATTTTTTGAATTCCATCGAAGGCACGCTCTTTGCTTAAAAACCCCCATTAACATGGATTTCGCCTTGACTTCAACTCCGAGGGAGCCGGTATCCCACCCATGACCGCCACCGCGCCAACGCCGAAAAATCCCGATCGCCCGCTGGCCCAACTGAAGGCCGGCCGAGAGCGGCTGATTGAGGATTTTTTGCGGGGAAACGCACCCGATTTTCTGCACGACCACGCCGGATTGCTGGACGCCTATTTTCACGAAAGCTACGAGGCCAGCGAGATCGGCCCCCGAATTGGAATTCAGAAAAATCCCTACGCGCTCATCGCCCTGGGCGGATATGGCCGGCGGGAGCAATGCGTTCATTCCGACGTGGACCTTCTTTTCCTGTTTGAAGATCGAGTGCCCGACGAGGCGATGGCCCTGGTGGAGGAGATGGTCTATCCCCTCTGGGACGTGGGGCTGGAGGTGGGCCACGCCACCCGTTCCCTGGAAGACTGCATGACGGTGGCGGAATCGGAAATCGAGGTCCTCACCGCCCTGCTGGACGCCCGGTTCATCTGCGGCATGTCCTTTTTGTACTCCCGGCTCATGGACCAGTTCCGAAAACGCATCCTGGAGGGCCGGGGCGACGAGGTTGTTGAGCGTCTCATCGACCGGAACCAGGGACGCCACGACCGTTTCGGCGACTCCACCTATCTGCTGGAACCCAACTTGAAAGAAGGGGACGGCGGACTGCGGGACTACCACACCGTTTTGTGGATCGCCCGCATCAAGGCCGGCCTGACCCAGCCCCGGGATCTGGAATACATGGGCTGCCTTTCCCACGAGGAATACGTCGCCCTGACCGAAGCCCTGGGATTTATTTGGAACATTCGGAACCGACTGCACCACATGGTGGGTCGAAAATGGGATCACCTCCGCTTTCGTTTTCAGGAACGGATCGCGGAGGAAATGGGCTACGGCGAGGCCGACGGCCAGCGGCCGGTGGAGCGCTTTCTGGGGGAACTGCATCGGCACATGGAGTTCCTCAAGGAGCAGCACGACATCCGGGTCTACGAGCTGGAAACCCAGGCCCGCCGCCGGGGAAGAAAAAGAGTGCTCGCGCCCGCCTACGAGGGACTGGAAGTGCGCGGCGGCATGCTCTTTTTCACCTCCTCCCGCATGATCCGAAACCATCCGGAGTTGCTGATTCAAGTTTTCGAGGAAAGCGCCAGGCTTCGCATCCCCCTCAGCGGAGAAGCCAAGCGGCTGGTCCGCGAATTCCGCCATCTGGCGGACGCCGAATACCGGCGCTCCCCGGAAACGATGGCCGCCTTCGAAAAAATTCTCCGGACCCCGGCCCCGCGCTTCAACGCCCTGGAGGCCATGCTGAACACCGGCATGCTGGCGGCCATGCTTCCGGAATTCGAGGGGATCATCAACCGGATTCAATACGACGAATACCATCTGTTCCCGGTGGACAAGCACTCGCTCCGGGTGGTGCAGACCCTCAAGAGCTTCGGGACCGACCACGACCCCACCGACCGGGAGCTGTGCGGCAAGCTTTACCGGGATCTGAAAAACCCCCTTCCCCTGCTCTGGGCGGCCCTTCTTCACGACATCGGCAAGGGAGACCCCTCCGGCGACCATTCCGAATCCGGGGAGCCGATGGTCCGCGATCTCCTGGAGAAACGGGCCTACGACGAAAAATTCGTGGATACGGTGGCCTTTCTGGTGCGGTTCCATCTGCTCCTGGTCAAAACCGCCACCCGGCGGGACATCCAGGACGAAGAGACCGCCGTGATCTGCGCCGAGCAGGTCAAGGACATCCGTCGGCTGAAAATGCTTTTCCTGCTTTCCGTGGCCGACTCCTGCGCCACGGGTCCCAAGGCCTGGAACGGCTGGACCGCTTCCCTGCTGGAAGGGCTCTACCTCAACGTATTGAACGTGCTGGAAAACGGAGAGCTGGCGACCGAAGAGGCCCTGGAGCGGATGGAGGCCAGGCGGGCGGAGGTCCTTGCCCGGGCGGCGGACGAAGAAGAACGGTCGGCGATGGCCGGATTGATCGCGGTGATGTCGCCCCGGTACCTGCTTTACACAAGCGCCGAAGACATCGTCTCCCATATTCGGCTGCACCGGTCCCTGGGCGACAAGGCCGTTGTCTGGCAAGTGCGGCGCCGAGAAGGAACGGACACCCGAACGGTCACCGTCTGCGCCCGCGACACGCCGGGCCTGTTTTCCAAAATCGCCGGCGTCTTCACCCTTCACGGCATGGAGGTGTTGGACGCCCAGGTCTACACCTGGCGCAACCACATCGCCCTGGACGTGTTCGAGTTGGAACCGCCGGTGGACCGGATCTACGAGCAGCGGAAATGGGACCAGGCGGAAACGGATCTCCAATCCGCCCTGGCCGGCGAATTGAACCTGGCGGAGGCCCTGGCGGAACGACTGGCCGACTACGGCGACGCCCGGCCGGAAACCACTCGCCACCCCAGCAAAATCGTGGTGGACAACCACAGTTCCAGCTTTTTCACCATTATCGAGGTGTTTTCCTACAACACGCCGGGGCTGCTGTTCGGCGTCACCGACGCCCTGTTCCAGTGCCGACTGGACGTCTGGATCGCCAAAGTGGCCACCAAGGTGGATCAGGTGGTGGACGTCTTTTACGTCCGGGATTTCGACGGACAGAAGGTGGACGCGCCCGATCAGGTCGCGCTGATCCGCGAAGCCATCGCCCGGGTCATTCGGGAACACGTCCCCGACGAAACCATTCGATGAGGCGCTTCGGGCGCCTTTCGCCCGAAAGGCGCCCGTTTTGGGTCCAATTTCGGAAGGACGCAGGAGGCGCGCACGAGGCCGTTTTTCCCGATTCGCGGGTCCCGACGGCCTTTGATTTCATTTCAACGTTCCATCCACACTCAAAGGAGAATTGAGCATGAGCATGACCCCCGCGCAGGTACTGGAGATGGCAAAAGAGAAAAAAGCCAAAGTGGTGGACCTCCGCTTCATGGATTTCCCCGGCATCTGGCAGCATTTCACCATCCCCATCGGCGAGCTGGACGAGTCGATGTTCGAAGACGGCTTCGGCTTTGACGGCTCCTCCATCCGCGGCTGGCAGCCCATCAACGCCAGCGACATGCTGGTGGTGCCGGATCCCGACACCGCCAAGATCGATCCGTTTTACGACGAAACCACCCTGGTGCTCATCGGCAACATCGAAGACCCGGTCACCCGGGAGTCCTACACCCGCGACCCTAGAAACATCGCCAAGAAGGCGGAAGCCTATCTGAAAACCACCGGCATCGGCGACACCGCCTTCTTCGGCCCGGAAGCCGAATTTTTCATCTTCGACGACATCCGCTTCGAGTCCAACCGCCACAGCGCGTTCTATTCGGTGGATTCCATCGAGGCCAGCTGGAACACGGGCCGCGAAGAATGCCCCAACCAGGGCTACAAGCCGCGCCACAAAGAAGGCTACTTTCCGGTGCCGCCGTCGGACAAATTCCAGAACCTGCGGACCGAGATGTTGTTGACCCTGGAATCACTGGGCATCGACGTGGAGTGCCAACACCACGAGGTGGCCACCGCCGGTCAGGCCGAGATCGACATGCGCTTCAAGCCGCTGCTGGAAATGGGCGATCAGCTGGTTTGGTTCAAGTACGTGCTGAAGAACGTGGCCTACCGCTACGGCCACACCGTCACCTTCATGCCCAAGCCGCTGTTCGAGGACAACGGCACCGGCATGCACACCCACGTCAGCATCTGGAATGAAGGCAATCCACTTTTCGCCGGCGACAAGTACGCGGGCATGTCCCAGGAAGGTCTCTGGGCCATCGGCGGCATTCTGCGGCACGCCCGGGCCCTGTGCGCCATCACCAACCCGACCACCAACTCCTACAAGCGGCTGGTGCCGGGCTTCGAGGCGCCGGTGAACCTGGCCTACTCCAGCCGGAACCGCAGCGCCGCCGTCCGGATTCCGATGTACTCCCCGTCCCCGAAGGCCAAGCGGATCGAGTTCCGGACCCCGGACCCCTCCTGCAACGGCTACATGGCCTTCTCCGCCATCCTCATGGCGGTCATCGACGGCATTCAGAACAAGATCGATCCGGGCGATCCGCTGGACAAGGACATCTACAGCCTGCCGCCGGAAGAGCTGGCCGAGATTCCTTCCGCCCCCGGCAGCCTGGACGAGGCCCTGGCGGCGCTGGAAGCCGACCATGAGTTCCTGACCAAGGGCGACGTGTTCACGCCCGACGTCATCGAAAAGTGGGTCGAGTACAAGACCGAAAACGAGGTGAACGCGGTGAAGCTGCGGCCGCACCCCCACGAGTTCTATCTGTACTACGACATCTAAAATCGTCCGGCGTTCTACCTCCTCCCGCCTCCGCCCCATCGGGGGGCGGAGCGCAGAACGCGCGACGTGGCAGCCGGAATCCCTTCGGGGTTCCGGCTGTCTTTTTTTGGAGGGGCGGAGAGGATGCCTACCTCGGGGAGAAACGACGGGTGGAAAAATTGGCATGTCTTTCGGAAGTGTGGTAATTTTGTTGGAAATTGAAAGGAACCGGAAGAAACCGAGAAAGGTTTTAGGCTCCAGAATCTGGCCAAGGATTTGGGCTTGATGGTTTCGTGAAAAGGCGTTGATCGGGTTCCCCGGTTCTTCCAGCCTTCGCCGTCGCTTGACTGGCGAGGATTAGTAAGAGATTCCACAAATGAAAGGACGGCCCTCCATGGTTCAAGATGTCCCCATCGAAAAAATGTCCCTTGCCGAAAAGCTTCAATTGATGGAACGCCTTTGGGATGACCTCGCTCGCCATCACAAGGATCTGCCTTCCCCGGATTGGCACGGGGATGTACTGGCCGAGCGAATGAAGGCCATCCAAGAAGGACGCACCGGTTTTGAAGACTGGGAGGCCGCAAAAAAATGGTTGTTGGGCCGCCATAAATGAAAATCCGGATTTTGCCGGAAGCAAGCCGAGATATTGAACTCGGCGGTGACTTTTATGAATCTCGCCAAGGGGGGCTCGGAGAATATTTTATTTCCAGCACTTCTTCGGACATTGAATCCTTGCGGATTTTCGGAGGCATTCATCAAAA
>JBKHDD010000204.1:0-8256 GCA_046541515.1 Desulfococcaceae bacterium | reverse complement strand
GGAATAAAACGCTTGCTTGCGACGATTCCTCCACGTAGTTTCAGGACGATGTCTTGGCGGAAACCCGGATGAGGGAAAAATCGATGTACGAAAACATTTCCGACCTGCTCAAACAAATCGCTCTGGGCGAAGACTCTGTTCTTAAACTTAAGTCGGTGGAATTCAGGGGCAAAAAGGTTGCGGCGCCGCACAAGGACGGCATGGCGGACGAATTGGCCGCCATGGCCAATACCGTTTCCGGCATCATCATTCTCGGGGTGGACGACAAAAGCCGAAAAATCCTTGGAATTCCATTGGAAAAACTGGATATCGTTGAAGGCTGGCTTCGTGCCATCTGCAACGACTCGATCGATCCCCCGCTGAATTGCGTCATTCGCAAACTCATTGTGCCCGATCCGGAAGGAGGCGAGAAAACCATCCTCCGAATCGACGTGCCCCGCAGCCTGTTCGTCCACAAAAGCCCCAACGGCTATTTTCGCCGCCTCGGGAGTTCCAAGCGCGAGATGAAACCGGACGTCTTGGCCCGGCTGTTCCAGCAGCGCAGTCAGGCGCGGCTCATTCGTTTCGATGAGCAGACGGTTCCCGGCACGACCCTTGATGATCTGAATCCCAAACTGTGGAACCGATTCCGGACGGTCCTTTCGCCCAAGGAAGATCAGGAGTTTCTTGAAAAGATGAAGCTGATTTCCAAAGACGAAGACGGGACCGTTCGGGCGACCGTCAGCGGCGTCCTTTTGGCGTCGGATTCACCGGAAGCGTTCATGTCCAGCGCATTCATTCAGGCGGTCTGTTATCGCGGCGCCGAGCGAAATGCCGCCTATCAACTGGACGCCAAGGACATTACGGGGCCGCTGGATGTTCAGATTCGGGACGCCTGCAAGTTTGTGGAGCGAAACATGCGGGTCTTTGCCGTCAAAGCGCCCAATCGGATCGAAACCCCGCAGTTTTCCATGAACGCGGTGTTCGAGGCGGTAGTCAACGCCGCCGCCCACCGGGACTATTCGGTGTACGGCTCCAAAATTCGGCTGCACCTGTTTTCGGATCGAGTGGAAATTTTCTCGCCCGGCGCGATCCCCAACACCGTGACCATCGAAAGCATTTCCGAACGTCAATCGGCGCGAAATGAACTGATCAGCTCCTTGCTGGCACGTTGCCCAATGAACGTGAACGCCGGCGGAAGCCGCCGGGACTTCATCATGGACAAGCGCGGCGAAGGGGTGCTGATCATCATCACCGAAAGCGAGGCGCTGTCCGGAAAAAAGCCGGAATACAAGCTGATCGACGAAGCCGAAGTCAAGCTGACGATCTTTGCGGCGGAGCCGCCTTATGGCGGGGATTGATTTTACGGATCGAGTTGCTCTATGTCAGTTCGAGCACCATTCTTCGGTTACCAGGATCGCATCCAGCTATCCCCCCAAATCAAGGAGCAAACCATTGAAACTTCAAGTCATTCTGGAACCCAGCGAGGAAGGCGGCTTCACTGTTTACGTTCCCGCGTTGCCCGGTTGTATCAGTCAGGGCGATTCCCGAGAAGAAGCCCTTGACAACATTCGGGAAGCGATTGAGCTATACTTGGAACCGGTGGAAGATGACGTTTGGGAAAAAACGGATTCCGAGTTGGTGGAAATCTCCCTGTGACCAAAACGCCGAGCCTCGGATACGAAAAGGTCATCAAAGCCCTGCAACGGGACGGATGGGTGATAGTCCGCCAAAAGGGAAGCCATATCCGACTACAAAAACACGCGAAAAATGAGGTTTTCAAACTCACCGTACCCGCCCACCGTCCCATAAAACGCTCGACGCTTTCTCGCATTTTGAAGCAAGCGGGAATGACAACAGGAGAATTCCAAGAATTATTACGATAAGCATCGCCCTTCCAGCCGCCAAAAAAACGGGCCGGAACGCCCCCAAAAGCGCATCCCGGC
Organism: Desulfococcaceae bacterium; assembly: GCA_046541515.1. Classification (GTDB taxonomy): domain Bacteria; phylum Desulfobacterota; class Desulfobacteria; order Desulfobacterales; family Desulfococcaceae; genus CAYFVR01. Next base: position 6,331 of record JBKHDD010000204.1, on the reverse strand, counting down.
CCGGCAATCATCCAGCAATTCACCCCCCGATCAAATCATATCCTTCACAATCACCACCGTCTCCTTCGCCGCCGCGTGGGGCGCGTAGGCGCTGTTGGAAATGCCGCTGATCACGCGCACGATGTCGTGGTCCACTTCGTTGGCCTTCCAGACCTTGGCCGGGGGCGCGGCGATGTAGACCGAGTAGTTGTGGTGGCCGCTGCCCGGCCGCTCTCCGATGACGTGGAGCACGATACGGGGCTTGTCCTCCGGCGCGTTTTCGAACAGCACGTTGCCGATTTCATACCCGGCGCGAACCCGGCCCGAGCGCATCACCAGATTTTTGTCGCTCACCGAAAAGCCCGCCTTCTTCAGCTCCTCCCGCACGTTGTCCAGATACGGCATCAGATGGTCTTCGTCCATGATCGCCTTGGCGTTCAGCCCGTCGGAGATGACGATCTGCACGTCCGGACTCTCCCCGCCCCAGGCGTCCCGCATCTTTTTCAGCGTCGCCACGGCCGCGTCGCTCAGCTTTTCGCCGGTGGGCGGATGGGCCACGTAATCCTCGCGGTCCTTGGACTGGGTGGAAATCAGCTCGGCGTTGGGAATGGACTGGATGAATTCCTCGGTCATCTCCGACCACAGGGACACCTTGGCGTCCCGGTAGAGCGTCCAAATCCGCTCTTTCAGCTCCGGATTCAGGTCCCAGGGATTCTTTCCGTGCCCCCGGGCGATGGGAACGCCCCGGGCTTCAATCCGCTCAATCGCTTCCTCGCCCTCGGCGTAAATCTCGTCCTTGGACCGCTCGTCGCCCTTGGCCAGCCGATATTGGTAGTAGACCCAGACGGGATCGCCGAAATGCTCGGTGTATTCGTCGTTTTCATCCACGATTCCGATCTTCTTGAAAAAGGTCCACATGTCGTCGTTGACCTTGTAGCCGAACTTTTCCCGCAACCGGACGTGATCCTGAAACCCGGTGGTCAGGTAGCTGAGCATGGGATCGTTCTTGGTGGGCAGCGCCATCAGATAGGCCGGGTTGGCCGGCGCGATCTGGTCCATGCACCAGTCCAGGTCGTCCAGGCTTACCGGCATGTGCAGGGTCGAGCAGATGTCCAGCCCCAGGGTCAGGCCGTGGAGCTTGCCCATCACGATGTCCTCCAGGCAGCAGCGCACGAGCTGTTCACGGCTCTTGAACACCTCCGGCCCGATGAAGCCGGCCACGTCGTTCAGATGAATCCAGGCCTTGTTCATGTTTTTCTGTTTGGCGATCTCTTGCTCCAGCGCCCGGGCGAAGCCGTATTTCCGGGACTCGTGGACCACCATGTCGAAGCCGTTGCCGGCGCCGTTGGTGAAATCGGCCCCCTGCCCCGTTTCGAAATAGAGGCCGTACTGGCCGGTGCGCTGCCGGGCGTAGTCCATCATTTTTTCCACGGTCAGATCGAAGGTCTTGTTGGCGTCGTCGCAGCCAGCCAGACTCTGGAACCAGATCGCGGTGTCGCCGGGATATTTTTCCTCCACGGCCGCCTGCTTGTCGATGTGGGCCAACACGCACCAGGGCTGGGCTTTTTCCAGGCCGAAGGTGACGAGAATGTCTTTCAGGGTCCGCTCAATTTTGGCGATGTTTTCCACCGAGTCGGAGACCGGGTTGGTGCCCAGGATCAGATCGCCCGTGGCATAGGCCCAGCCGTTGAACACCTGCCAGGCGATGTCCTCGGGGTTGTCGGTGGGCGAATTGGGCTGAATCCGCGCCCCGAGATAGCCTTTGGCCCCCAGGTTGCTGCCGGGCAGGGCGCTGAACACCTTTTTGCCCACCACCGTCAGCTCGGCGTTGCTCATCAATTTGACCACGGAGCCGATCACGTCGCTATTGAGCCCCACCATGATCGCCTTGATCTCCGCCTCCGGCTTGGACAGCAGGAAGGTTTTCAATTCGCCCATGGTCCAGTCTTTGACCTTGGCATAGGCGTCCGCGTCGGTGGTCTTCCAGATCAGCTTCTGGAGATCGTCCTCGAAGAGCGGGTGATCGTGGATGTCGGAAATTTTGGTGTTGGCCAAGAGCATCCGGGCGTTGACCCGGGAAACGTCGTTGTCCGCCGCCACGCCGATGGCCTCGTCGCCCTCCTTGTAGGCGTTGGCCGCGCCGATAACCTTTTGATACAATTCGTGGTCGAACGCCCCTTTCTGGCGTTCCACGTAGGCGAACACATCCTCCCCCGACTCCACCGCCGGGATGGAAACCGCCGAAACCGTTCCGACGGCGCAAAGCCCGCCGAATCCAAGAATCACCGCCATGAGAACCGCCTTTCGCAACGACATGCTTCCTCCTTTTCCTCTCTGTCTTTCCATGGTTGACAACGGAAAGCCTCGGCCGCGCAAATCGCCGGCTCTGGCCAGTGACATCTTGGGAAATCGAGCATGAGCAAACTCCCCCCGGAAATCCCCATCCAAAAGAATCGGAGAACCGGATTTATAGTTTCCACCCGCCGACTGAAAAAATGGGAAAACAGCGGGACGGATCGTCGGAACAGGAAAAAAATGGAGACGTTGGTGAATCATACCCCGAATGAATCCCTTCGTCAAAATAAAAGGGCGGCTTTCAAAACTGTAAAAAAACGAAGAAGCGGGAAGGGCATCGGAGAAAAGATCAAATTTCGAGAAAAAAACGCTGGCGCAGAAAAACCATTTGAACGGAATGGAAAGCATAGCGGAGCGGAACCGACGATTCCCGAATCCACACGGTGCGCATGAAGTTCTTTGCCTCGCGCCACAAAGGAGCGCAGGACCGCCTCTCTGCCTTGCGCCCGTCTCTCTTGGGCAAGCCCATGGCTGGATGTCAAAGGCTGCGGTTGCCTGAGGTGGAACCTACCGAGATTTCAGTGTCGGCTGAAAGGCATATCGAATCTGCTCCAAAGAACCGGCGATGACCGTGGGAAGGCTCTTGGCGAAGGCGTCCAGGATGATCACGGCGTTGACGGGGGAATCGGCTTCGCAGGCGGCGCGAAGCCGCTGGGCCAGGGCCCGGTTGAGCTGCTGGATGTCCCGGTACACCTTTTCCAGTCCAGACATTTCAAAATCCACCGAACGGCCCGCCTGGCGGGCGAAATACTGGCCCAGCATGTAGGTGGAGGTGGCCCGCCAGATGGTCTCCTCCTCGGTGGCGAAGGGCAGGTGGAAGCGCGCCATGGGCTTGAAAAAATCGGTCAGCGGACATTCGCTGGCGGCGATCAGAAGCCCCATGAGGGAGCTGATCCCCCGTTGGGCGCTGGTCTTTTTGTAGTAGACCCGCTCCGGCGTCTCCACTTCCACGAACAGCTCGTCGTAGGAGGTGAGCCCCTCGAACCGGGAAACCAAATCCACCAGGTTTACGGCCACCGCGCAGGCGGGGTTTTTGGCTTTCCGCCGGGGACAGTTGGAACATTTGTGAAAGGCAAGCCGGGACCATTTCGGCAATTCCGGAGGCCGATTCTCCATCAGCACCAGGGTTTCGGGATGCAGCCGCAGGGGAAATTCTTCCTGGTGGCCGTTCAAGAGCGTGTATCGATAAAGGATGGAAAAGGCTTCCATGGGAAAGGATCGTCCTTGCCGTTCGAAAAAATCCCGCCATCGGCTCGGGCGAGCGGCCGAGGTCATTGGCCCCGGGCCGAACCGACAACGCGGGGCGGAGCGATGGAGTGCCCGCCCTCTGCCATCCAACCCGCGGCGGGGCCTTCACCGGGGAAAATGCCGTTGATGGGGCAAGGGCGACGTGATAACGTTCAGACCTAAACCCAATACCGTTCACTTTGGGATTTCAATGGGGCAATCGCGCTTGATTGAACAAGGGCGAGCGCAATTCGTCCCTGCCATTTTTTCGATAAAATGAACGGTATTGGACCTAAACCTTTTTCCAAATCCCGGAGGGAGAGGAGCCCGACATGAAAGGCGTCATCGTCGCGCTGGCCATCCTGGGCGTCGCAGCGGCCGGCGCGCTCAACTACCACTTCGTTTTGCTGGACGACAATCTGAAAATTCTGAGAAAAACCAAAATGACCCTGGAAGACACCTTCGTGGACGCCCGGGGGACACAAAAACTGAAGTTGCTGCTCAAGCCCGCGTTGATCGAAGCGGGCATAAAGGACGCGCTCAAAAAGGAAGGCGTGGAGGCGAAGTAGCGACCGCCGGAATCAGCTTCCGCCCGCGCCCGCCTTGATGGCGTCGTAGACCCGGAGCAGGCCCGGCAGGTCGTGAACGTCCGGTCCCAAGCTCGGGACCGGATGAACGGGGACCTCCGGGCCCACCGCCGTCCGAAGCCTTTCCAGCGCCTCCCGGTCCACCGCCCCGCGCCGATTCAGCCAGTCCCGGGCCTCGGCCATTTTGGCGCGAAGTTCCGGAGACGGCTCGTCCGTCCCATCGGCCACTCCCCCGTCCGCCGCTTCCCCGGCCTCGTAGACCGGATGGACCCGGTTCACCACGAACCCGCCGAAGGGCATCCGGTGCTTTTTCAGCCGCTCGTGGAGATAAAGTCCCTCTTGAAGCGGCGCGGGATCGGGACTGGCCACGGCGAGAAACATGGAGCCCCGTCCGGCCAGCAATTTTTCCACCGCCTTGGCCCGCCGCCGGAATCCCTCGAAAAAAACCTCGTCCCCCAGCGCCAAAAAATCGGCGATTTCCCGGTAAACCTCGATCCCCAGCAGCTGGCCGATCACCTTTTGGGCGGGCGCGGTGGCGGCGTTCACCGCCCGGAGTCCCAAAAAACCGGTCTTGGCGGCCGGGCGCACGAACTTCCAGAGCAGGCTGTCCCCCAGCAGGTTGGAAAGCCGCCGGGGCGCGTCCAGAAAATCCAGGGCCCGGCGGCTGGGCGGGGTGTCCAGCACGATCAGGTTGTACTCGCCCGCCCCGTGGATTTCGTACAACCGCTCCGCCGCCATGTATTCGTGAGAACCGGCCAGATCGGCGGAGAGGACCCGGTAGTAGCGGTTGTTCAGGATTTTCTCCCGGCTTCGGCGGCTCCGGACGTGCCGTTCGATCACCCGATCAAAAGTCCGGGCGGTGTCGGGGATCAAGGCATGAAGGCTGCCGGATGGATGCACCCCCAGCGGCGCCAGCTTCTCCAGCGGAACGCGGCCGGCTTCGTGGGAATCGGGGTCCAGCCCAAGGGCGTCGGCCAATCGACGGGCCGGGTCCAGGGTCATCACAAGGGTCTTTCGGCCGGTCAGCGCTCCGTACAGCCCCAGGGCGGCGGCCACGGTGGTTTTGCCCACGCCGCCGCTGCCGCAGCAAACCAGGGTTTTGGACCGGTTGATGGCGGAAAGCAGACTATCCATGATGGAACGCCTCCAGCCGGTCGGCCATTTCGGCCACGCCATCGGGGCCCTTCCGGGCCGCGAAGGAAAACGACATTTCCATCACCGGGCCGTCCCAGGCCGCCCGCAGTTTGGCCGCCAGCCCCTCCTGGACCCGGCGGCGCCGGATCATCCGGCGGGACGCTTCCAGATCGGGCGGAAGGGCGCCGTTCAACTTCTCGCACCGCTCCAGCAACGTTTCGGCCTCCTCCGGAGAGAAAAACGTCGGGGCCATGGCGTTGACCACCACCAATTCCACCCGCGGGGCCATTTCCGGGTCCCGGAGAAATTCCAGCGTTTCGTTGACGGGCAGCTCCTCCGGCAGGGCGATCAAAACGATGCCGGTCTTCTCCGGATTTTCCAACAGCTCTCGCACTTTCCGGGTCTGGTCCACCAGGGGGCCGGATTTCATCAGGTCGGCCAGGGCCTTGGGCTGGCGCAACAGACTTCGGAAGTGGCCGGTGGCCGGGCCGTCGAAGATCAGTTGGTCCACTTCCGGCGCTTCGGGAATTTTATGGAGCGACCAGCGCCAAAGCTGGCCCAGGGTCATCAGCTCTCGAAGGCCGGGGGTCCCTTCCGCGATGTGGTCGAACAGGTTGGTCTTGGTGATGGCCCCGGCCATGAAGGGGACCTTGACGTGCAGATGAACGTATTCCCGCAACGCCTGATGGGGATCGATCCGCGCCGCCCAGAGGCGGCCGTTTTTTTCGGCGATCATTTCGGTGGGGATTTCGGCGGGCGTCATTTCCAACGGTTCCGCCCGGCCGAACAGGTCGCCCAGGTCCCGGACCGCCGCGTCGGCCTCCGTCAGCAACACCCGCTTCCCCTGTCGCGCCGACGCCAACCCCAAGGCGGCGGTCCAACTGGTTTTGCCCACGCCGCCCTTCCCGGTGACCATCAAGACTTTTTTGTCGAAGATGCCCATGTCAGACGGCCTCCGAAACGGCGGTGAAGCCGCCTTCCGGCAGCGGGACGAAGCGGAGACGATGGCGGACGCAAGGGGGTCGCTCCTCGTCGTGATGGCTCACCCA
>JBKHDD010000203.1:0-8351 GCA_046541515.1 Desulfococcaceae bacterium | reverse complement strand
GCCTTGCGGTCCGACTTCTCCCTGCGGTCCCGGCTCTCCTTGCGGTCCAGCGGGCCCCGGTTCGCCTTGCGGTCCCGGCTCTCCTTGCGGTCCAGCGGGCCCTGGTTCGCCTTGCGGCCCTGGCGGCCCCTGTGGACCGGTCGGCCCGGTCTCGCCCGCCGGACCCGGAGGTCCTTGCGGGCCGGTTTCCCCCGGAGGCCCCGCTTCTCCCGCCGGCCCCTGCGGTCCTTGCGGCCCTTCCGGACCCGGCGGCCCTTGGGGTCCCTCCGGCCCGGCCGCGCCTTCCAGTTCCGGCCCGTCAAACCGCCACAGCCCATCCGAATCCTGGAAAAAATCGCCGCCGTGGGCGTGGTGGGCCGGGCTCATGAAAAGCGAATCCGCCTGGGAAACCGCGACCCCTTCCGCCGTTCGTTCCACCGTGCCGACCACGAAGCCGCCCTCGGGGATTTCCGCGTCCGGGGCCAGGGTCTGAACCGAGGTCGCGGCGAAAACGATGGTCGCCACGTCATCCAGCCGGGTGGCCGGGTCTTCGGTGTTTTCGCCCACCAGCACCACCCGGAGGCTTCCCGTCTCCGCCGGGGGCGCGATGGGCGCGGCCTCGCTCACTTCCAAGCGAACGCCGTCCGGCGCGAAGGCCACGCCGGGCTGGAGGGTCACGGTCTCGCCGTCCGCGGTCAGCCGCAGGCCGTAGGCGATTTTCCCGTATCCCAGCGTCCGGCGCAGATCGCGCACCGCCTGCTGGAGGGCGCTCTGGAGGTGGTTCAGGTGCTGCGGGGTGACCCGAAGGCCGTCCATGAAAATGGTTTTGGGATCGGTGGTCATGTGGCCCCTCCGGCGGTTTCCGAACCGAGCGTGTAAAACACCACGGCGTCGGTAATCCGATATATCCCCGGAACCTGAAATCGGAACCGGAGGTTCAGCGCGTTTCCGGCGATGCTTCCCCCGTCGGCCGTGGCCGGTTCGGACGGCGCGAGGGAATGTTCGGTCCCGTTCCGTTCCGGCGTGAAGCCCGGAAAGGATTCGTCCACGCCCTCGATGAACGGAACCGCGGCGGGCAGATCGGCGGACTGGAAGGGCGTCCCGGAAAGCCGGATCGCCCCGTGAATCGCCAGGGGATTTCCGCCCAGCACCACCTGGAACGGCTTCCATGGACCGCCCGCCACGCCGCGCATGACGACGGTTTCGGCCGCGGTTTCGGTGGAATCATCCGTCGCCGCCGGAAAAAGAAATGCCTGCCCCCGGGTCATATTGACTTCCAGCCACAGCTCCCCGCCGCCTTCGCCCGGGATCGCTTCGGACAGCGGCAGATCGATCCACTGGACGCCGTCGGCGGCTTCCAGTTTCACCGGAGGAACCGTGACGCCGGTGGGCTCGGCGTTCGGCGCGTCGGCGGTTCCGGCGTAGAACACGGCGGTGATCTCGCCGCCGTCGCCGGTCGGCTCCAGTGGCAGGGAAAGCCGTTCCACGTTCCGGAATCGTTTCCGCAGCGAGGGCGGAATCCGAAGAATGACGATGTGGTCCGGGTCCAGGGCCAGCCGGGCCGTTTCCGAAAACCGGGGCGGATCGGCGGGAAGCGTTCGAATCGCCGGGAGATCGGCGGAAACGGTCAGGACCACTTCGTGGACCGACCAGTCGGCGTTTCCATCCGGCAGGGGAATCGCCGCCGTTTGCTCGCCCACCGCGTCCGCGTTTACCACGATACCGCCCCCGGGCAGCTCGGCCGCGTGCCGCCGCTGATAGGCGATCTGGTTGGAAAGCGTCATCAGGCAGGGAACGCCGGAAGTCACCGTCACGGAAATCGGCCACGCCCCGTCCGCCAGGATCCGGGTCAGATCGGCGGCGATGTCCACCGTCTCCTCGAAAACGCCGGTCTCGCCGTCCAATTTCACCGCCTTGGGATGGGCCCAGACCACCCGGTCGTTGATTTTCAGCTCGATCTCCGACGGCGGGCTGGGCACGTTGACCGTGCCGTTCGTCCGCAGCAGATCGGCGGTGAGCCCGGCGAAATTTCCGAAGGCGACGAGAAGCCGTTCGGTGAACTGCTCGCCCAGGGAAAGGCGGGTATCCGGGGCGTCCTTTTCGATCTTGTCGTCCGCGAACGCCGTTCCCGTCCACACCCGAACGGAATTCACGGTCGGAGAAACTGCGGTTCCCGACGGCGCGTTGTAGGCCACGCCGGATACGGTTCGCATGGCCTGGAAGTCGATCACGAATTCCCCGGGATTCTCGCCCGCCCGCACCTCGGCCACGTCGCCCAGCCGCACCCAACCGACGGGCGAAAGGGTGATCTCGGACACGGCGGACTCCACCCGGGCGTTCCGGAGACCCTCGCCGAGAACATGCGCCGCCTGGGACCGGGCCCCGGCGGTCGGCGTGGCCGGATCAAAAGAGATGTTCTTGAAATCCAGCGCCCCCACAATCGCGGCTTCCACCTCGCTCAGGACGAAGCTCGACGGGGACGATGGCAAAAAGTTGCTCACTGGACCCGAACCCCCGCCCCGGCGAACTGCACCGATCCGGCCAGAGCTTTCATGCCGGCGTCGAAATCCCGGCCGGTTTGCCCTTCCTGGAGCTGGATTTCCGCTTCGGCGAATTTGGACGTCACAATATCCTTTTCCTCCGGCGTAATTTCCTCGCCCCGCGCATATTTTTCCGCTGCCGCCTGGATTTGGGGATCGTCCTTCACAAACCGATCCCACACATCCACCAGGTTCGCGTCGGCCAAGGCTTCGTGGGCCTTGTCGAGCATACCGACCTTCCCCGCGTCCCGGGCCACCAGCACCAGGTTGACCTTGGTCCCCCGGGCGATCATCGTTCCCGCCTTGGGCGTCTGGGAAAAGACCTTGTCCACCGTGGGCTTGAAAACGGGATCGGCGAGAAGGACCTCCGCTTCGATCAAGGGGACCACCTTGGATTCTTTTTCAAAGGGAACGATGGCCACCTTGTCGCCCTTGCCCGTGTCCGCGAATTCGAACAAATTGTCGTTGACGATTTTCCGCTTGGGCTGAACGAGGTTGAAATTCGTGAGCAGGGGCATGGTCGCCTCCTTTCGAAAACCGGCCCGGCGATGTTCCGGGGCCGGAATCGATCATTGATTTTTGACGTAGCCGACCTTGCCGATTTCCAACCCGGCTTCCTGGAGCGCCTTGGTCGCCTGGTCCAGCGTCATTCCCTGGAGGTCGGGCACGGTGATCACCTCCTGTTGGGCGATTTCCGCCCCGACCACGAAGCGAACCCGGTCGGTCTTGGGTTGCATGAGCGTTCCGGCGGCGGGCAACTGGTGGAGCACCCGGGATTCGGCGTTGGCCTTGAGCAGGGAAGATCGCGTCAGCTCCTGCCCGGCGGTGTCGAAAATCGATTCGATGGACAGCTCTCGGGCGCCAAGTTCCTCCACCGCCCGCTTGGCGATGAGGCCGAAGAGATCGGGCATGGCCACGCTGCCGTCGCTTTCCATGGCGATTTCCAGCGGCTCCTTCCGGGGCATTTCGATGTCTTCTTCGAACGCCTTCAGTCCGGGGGCCTGGATTCGCAACGTCCATTTCCCCTCGGAGAGTCCGCCCAAGATGAATTGCTCCGTGCCGCCCAACGGCGCGACCGCCTGGACGGAAGTCTCGCCGTTGCTGGCCACCATCCGGGCGTCCCGAACCGGGCCGCCGTCGTGTTTCACGGAAACCCGCAGGACCGTGCCGTCGTCGATGGTCGCCATGGCGTCGTAGAGTTCGAGAATGGCGGACACCAGAGCGTTCCACGCCTGCGCCGTAACGGGCTGCCCGGGACTCGCCTCGGCCAGCGCCGGTTTTTCGATATCCATAACGACCATCCTTGTTTGACGGGTGAAAATGATTCGCCGTTGCGATTGCCGGATAATTGTTGCGTCCGCGCCCCGGTCAATGTGGGAAGGAATTCCAATTCCGGGGAAATGGTTGTTCGGGGACGGGGCCGCATTATCCCATAGGGATAAATTCGCCGTCGTATTCCACGAACCCTTTTTCGTAGGGGCGCTGCTTGCCGCGCCCCGGTCAATGCGGGAAAAAAATTCCAATTCCGGGAAAATGGTTGTTCGTGGACGGGGCCGCTTTGTCCGACCGGGGTAAATTCGCTGTCGTTCTCCACGAACCGGGGCGCGGCAAGCAGCGCCCCTACATTTCCAATGCTTTTGTGGAAACGGGAATCCAATTCCAGCCGAAGGCCGAAGCGTTTCAAATCTCCGGCGGCTGTTCGATGTCCTCCGGCCACAACCGCGTCCCCCGCAGCGCCACCCCCAACCCGCCTTCGCCGGGATCGCGGAGAATGCCTTCGGGCAGGGTCCAGAGGTCGCTGGCGTAGCGGACGTCCAGTTTCACCCCGGCGGCGCGGTGGCGGTCCAGCAGACCCTTGAGGTGATCGGTCACCTTGGGCACGCCCTCGGCGTCCAGCACCGCGAATCGTTCGGGAATCCAGAGGATCATGGAAAAGGCTTCCCGCTCCCGCCAGGAAAAACCGACCTTGCCGGAGGGCTCCGGGGGGTCTTTGTGTTTGAAGACCGAACCGTCGAAAAGCGCGGCGTTGTAAAGCGCCAGAGCGGGCAGGTCTTGGGGCGGATCGCCTTTGCGCGTTCCGAAATGGGCGGTCTGGACGAAAAACCGCCAGCGGGTCGTGCCCACCGCCAAGGTCGGATTCTGGAGCGAGCCCGGTCCGTGAGGCAGCGCGGCGTCGAATCCGAATCCGCCGGGAACGGGTTTGGTTTCGGCGAAGGTGGCGGTCTTCTCCGCCTGTTCTTCGGCGGGAAGGGCCTCGTCCCCGAAGCGGAAATCGTGGGTCGCGTCCAGCGCGTCGGCGTCCGCGAAAACCCCGCCGCGGAAGGACCAGGCGCGGCCGGTCACGTCGGCTTCGTCCAGAAACGCCTTCCCGTCGGCCCCGAAGACCAGCTCCGAACCGTCGGGAACCGAACCCCGGTACCAGACGCCGTCCCCGGTCTGGATGTTGACCACCATCGGCCCCACCGTCCGCTCGCCGATTCCCACCACATGCACGGAGACGGTCACCTCGTCGAAGCCGTTGCGATCCACCGTGAACCGTTCGCCGTACACCCGGTCCGCCGGTTCCACCTCGGCGGAGATGAACGGATTTTCCTCCAGGACCAAGTATTCCTCGGACGGCGGAAATTCGTATCCGGGAAGCCCGGCGCCCGCGTCCTCGGTCAGGACGATCCGCAAGGTTTCCATGGCCAGACAGAAATGGAAATAGTCGTCCGACTCGGATTCCACCGGGCCGGGGTCCAGCCCCAGATACGCCGCCGCGGCGTGGAGAATGGCGGCCACCGTTCCGTTGCCCGCCCGGTGGGTCCGGATCAGCCGGTGCAGCCGCCGCCGCATGGCCGCCAGCTCCGGTTCCAGGCCGGTCAAGTCCTGGATCGCCTCGGCCAGCCGGGCATGGTATCCCGCGTCGGGATCGGGCTCCTCGGGAACCGGTTCCAGCACGGCGTCCCGGAGGGCCAGCAGATCGCCCAGCCGTTTCCGCTCGGTTTCCCGGTCTTCCGTTGTCGCGGCGGGATCGGCCAGAGCCGAGGCAGACGAAATCAGCGCGGCCCGCCGCCGCGATCCCAACGCGAAATGGGCGGCGGTGAAGCCGTGGAGCCCGGCGATGAGCAGCAGGTCCCGGACCTCGCCCGCGTCGTCGATCCGGTGGGCGTGGCGAATCCGGCCGGTGTGGGCCGACAGGATTTCCAGATTCCGGGCCAGCTCCCGGACCACGAGCCCGAAGACCTTCCCCGCCCCGTCGGCCTCCCAGTGGCGGGGAAACCGGGAGAGGATATCCCCCGTGCGGCGGGCGAGCGCCATCAGCCTTCCTCCGTCGCGGCGGTCACCGACAGGCTGCGCAGCCAGGGCTGCTCGTCGTCCGCCAGGGTCAGGTCGGGATTCTCCTCCAGAATCATCACGCCCTGGTCGATGTATTCGGCCCTGAACGTAAGCTCATCCACGGCGTAGTCGTCGGTGGCGGGAAGCTGGCCGAGAAGCAGCGACTGGCCGATCTCCGCCGGGCCGCCGCCCAGCCATTCGCCCAGCAAATCGGCGACGGCGTCGCGGATGACGGCCATGGCCTGATCCCGATCCTGGAGCAGGAGCCGCCCCTTGCGCTCGGCGGTGACCGTGAGGTCCAAGGCCACCAGCGCCCCGGCGGCCTCCACGCCCACGTCCTCCTCGGAAATCGTGGCGCGGGCGCCTTCCGGCACGAGGATATTGCTTCGTCCTCCGGCCGCGCCGGCGGGGAAGACCTCCACCAGCACGTCGCCCACGCCCTCCACGCCCATGGCCGCCGCCACCAGCGCGTTGTAGATGACCGGCTGGCCGATTCCCAACTCGTCCACCTTGGCGATCAGCGCGGCCCGGACGGCGTCGGTGAGGGTTTTCCGTTCTTCGGCGTTCAGGGTCGCCACGGCGGGGACCACGGTGACCCGCATTTCCAGCGGATACCAGACGCCGTCGCCGGCGCCGGAGGCGGGCGGCTCGGTCGCCGGTTCGCCGCCGCTGTCCTCGCCGGGGACGGGAACCACGTCCGGCGTCGCCGGGAGATTGTGCAGCACCCGCACCCCGGCCGGGCGGTTGGCCCGGATCAGCTCCACGGCGCGGGCCGATTGCTCCGGCGTCAGTTCCGCCGCCACGGTGATCTTGATGAGGCCGGGATGGTTGACGTGGTCTTCCTTGACCCGAACGTCCTGCTGGCGGATTCCCTCGATGGTGGCCAAGGCGGAAACGATGGCGTTAATGGTGGAGGCCCCGCCCCGCTCCAGTGCCCGGGACGCCCGGGAGCGCAGGGCCGGATCGCTTTCCCGGGCCCCGGCGAAACCCAGCTCCCGGGGGTTGGTCGCCGCATCCACGCCCAGGATGGGACGGTGGATGACCGTCAGCGTTTCGGCCAAGGCCACGCCATCGGTGCCGGAAACCAGGGCCCGCACCGGCGCGGCCACGGAGAGCGATCCGCCCCGGAGCGTCCGGGATTCGCCGGTTTCCACGGTCACCGGCGGCGCGTCGGAGGTGGAAATCCGCGTCCCGGCGGGGATGAAGATGTCGGCCGGCGCCGGGGTGGCCCGGCTGAAGACCACCTCTCCGCCGGCGTAGAGCGGCGTCCGGCGTTCCATGCCCAGCAACGCCACGAGCTGATCCAAATCGCGCTCGGTGGCGGTTTCCAGAAAACCGGCCTGATAGACCCGTTCCATCTGCCGGGAAATCACCGCGTATTCCCGGGCGAAACTCTCGGCCAGGGTCCGCAGCACGCTGCCGGGGTTGCGGTCGGTCAGCGCCGGGGCGGGCCGGTTTTCGGGCTTGCGCTCGTAGGAAACGTAAAAGCGGCTGCCGCGATCGGGCCGTCGGGCGCCGGAGTCCGCGCCGGCGGCGGTGTCGGCGATCCAGGCGATGACCCCGTCGGCGTCCACGGTGTAGTCGCGGTCCGGCGCGAACCGGACGAAGGCGCCTTCGACAATTCCGTGAACCCGAACCGTCTTGGGCAGAAAATCCCCCTGGAACCCGAGCCGGGCCGGGCCGGATTCGGACGGATACCGGTTTTCCTCCCGGACGATTCCGCCGGTGAGGCCGGAGACGAGATCATCGACGAAAACCCCGTAGGGTTCGGCGGCGTAGCTCATGGGGACGGCTCCAGGGAAAAGGGAACGACCAGGTTCCGGGGACGGTCCTCGTCGATCAGTTTCAGGTCGATGACGATCCGGACCTGGTCCCGGGGCGGCCCGGATGGTGAAGCGGGTGGCGCGGTCACGGCGATGGCCAGCACCTTCTCGATCCGGGGCTCGTGGGACAGCGCTTCGAGCACGTAGAGCTTGATCAGCCGGCGGGTCCGCTCCACGTTGGGCTCGCCGATCAGCTCGTGGTGGCGGGAGCCGTATTCCGGATGGCCCAGCGGCGTCAGCTCGCCCTTGTGGGTCTTGAGGCGGTTGATCAACATTTGGTCGGCCGATTCCACGCCGGTGACGAGGTCCAGATCGCGGTCCCGCCCCCGCTTTCGCCGGACCACGCGAAGATCGCCGTCCTCCCACCAGCCCGCCGCGCCCGGATACTCCAGGGCCAAATCGGCGCCGAGGCGTTTCATGCGGATGTCGGGGTTGGCGGGGCGTCGGGGCATTAGGGGGCTCCTTGATCGTTGATGTACGGCGCGGCCGGCGGCCCGATGATGGTCATCACGCCGGGTCCCGAGGGAATTTTATCCCCCACCCGGACCAGCCCCTGCCCGTTGATCTTCACGCTGGTGGAAACCCCGGCCGATCCGATGGGCAGCGGATAGGGCACGCCGGTCACCGAATTCACGAGCTGGCAGATCGAACCGCCCGTCGCCAACGGCATTCCCCCCGCCGTCGCGATCAC
>JBKHDD010000202.1:0-8362 GCA_046541515.1 Desulfococcaceae bacterium | reverse complement strand
TTTATTTACCTTCTTTTTTCCGGCGTCTTCCCTTTTCCCCCGATCCGTTTTCGGCCCCTCCCCATTGAGCCGCCGGACGAAAATAGGCCATATTCCCCTCCCTCGAAACATCGACGGGCTTCATAGGGGACAGATTCGCCCCCCAACCCAAGGGGCTTTCCTCAATCATCGTGCGCCCGGCGGCGCACCTTTCACCCCCGGTTCCTTCATGAAGGGAAGAGCTTTCTTGATTTCCACGGGATACCCCAGTAAAAAACGAAATGCGGGGCGAGGCGCCCTCGCCCGCGCGCCCGGGTCCCCGGACCCCCATCCTCCATCCCTTCGGGAGATTCATGGGCCGCATTCTGTTGCTGGTTTTTCTGGCCTTGTTCCTGGTTCTGGCCACCCTTCGAAAATGGAAACTCTTTTTCGCCGTGACCGCCGCCGCGCTGGCGGTCGCCCTGGTTCTGTTGTTTACCGCGGTTCGTTCGCCGGAAACGGAGGCGGAAAATCCGCTGGCGCGGGTGCGCCTGGCCTACAGCCCGGACAAACGCCCGCTGGTCACGGCCACGGCATTCGGCGAAGCCCTCAAATCGGTTCACGGGCTGATTTTGAGCGACATCCGGCTCCCCGCCGATCCGGACCCGGAGGCCCTGCCGGACGCGGACGCCCTGTGGGCGAACGGCTTTCGGCTGCTGGACCGGCTGGAAACGGCGGGGAGATCGCCCATGGGAACCCGGACCGATTTCGGCGCCCATTTGGTGGTGGCCACCTGGCCCGACGTGGCCGACGCGCTGGCCCGCCGGGGTCTGGTGCAAAGCGACGGCCCGGATGGGCCGGGCGGCGTGTTGACCGACCCGGCGGGCCTGGTTTCCCTGGCGCGGAGCGTGACGCCCTGGGCCAGCCTTGGCATTCGGAACATGCCGGGCGCGGTGCGACTCCACGCGCCCTCCCCCCGGGGCGACGCCGCGGGACGCGTGGCGGCGCTGTGGCTGGCGGAAATTCTTTCCGGATCGGAAAACCTGACCGCCGATCAGCTCGATTCGGCCATGCCCGAACTCCAGACCCTCTACCGGGGCATGGGGTCGGTGGCGGCGTCTTCCATGGACCTGTTCGGCCAGTTCGTCAAACAGGGTTCCTGGGACTACCCCCTGGCCATCGTGGACGAACAAGCGATCGTCGCCTTCGACCGGGCCTTTCCGGCCTACCGGAAAACGCTGGCGTCCGGAATCCGGATTCTTCGCCTGGCGGAACCCCGGCTGGCGGAACATCCGACGGCGGCCTTCACCGAGGTGGGCCATCGCTTTCTGGAGGCCGCGGTCTTTCCGGAAACCGCCGCCCTGATTTGGGAAGGCCACGGCCTTCGGCCCTTGACCGTGGATATTCCGCCTCCCGAACCGGCGCGGCGCTTCGGTCTGGATCAACTGCCCATGGCCCCGCCGGCCCGCCCCGATGGCGAACTGACGGCGATCCTGACCGCGGCTTTTCCCGCTCCCTGAGGGCGCCGAAGGTTTCCCCAATGCCCCGGAACCACCTCAGCCCATCAAATTTGAACGCCGGACCGGACCTGGAAACGGGCCCGGCCCGGGTGCTGGTGGCGGACGACGACCGGGTGGTTCAGGCCCTGCTGAGCCGCACCCTTCGCAAGGCCGGCTACGACGTGATTCTGGCCGCCAACGGACGCGAGGCCCTGGAGCGAATGGAATCGGACGTTGGGGTGACCCTGTTGGATCTCCAGATGCCGGAGATGGACGGCATCAACTGCCTCCGTCGCCTTCGGGAACTGGACCCGAATCTGGCGGCCATCATGGTGTCCGCCAGCGAGGAAATCAGCGACGCCGTGGAGGCGATGCGCCAAGGGGCCTACGACTACGTGGTCAAGCCGGTGGCCCCCAGCACCCTGATTCCCCTGGTGGAAAAGGCCCGACAGACCTGGCTTCAAAATCGACGGTTCCGCCAAATGGAGGCCGAGCTGGAACGGGCCCGGAACCGGGAAATCACCATCGCCGCCAAAATTCAGCGGACCCTGCTGCTGGGGCGGCCGCCGGAAGTTTCGGGCCTGAAAACCGCCTGTCTGACCCTTCCTTCCCAGACGGTGGACGGCGATTTTTACGATTTCTACCAACTGGACGACGCCTCCCTGGACGTCCTGATCGGCGACGTAATGGGCAAAGGCGTGCCGGCGGCCCTGCTGGGGGCGGCCGTCAAAAGCGAGTGCCTTCGGGTCATCACCGAGCTGGAGCGCCGCGCGGCCGCGGGTCGCCCCCCCCAGCCCGAGGCGGTGGTTTCCGGCCTCCATGGCCGGCTCATCGGGCACCTGGAAGATATTGAGACATTCGTAACCTTGTGCTATGCTCGCTTGGACATGCAACGGCGGGATATTCGGCTGGTGGACTGCGGCCACATGCGAACCCTCCACTTTTCCGCCGAGTCGGACGCGGTGACGCCCTTGGAAGGGGTCAACGTGCCGCTCGGACTTCCGGAGCCGGAACCCTTTCGGCAGGTCCGGGCGCCCTTTGAGCCGGGGGACGTATTTCTCTTCTATTCCGACGGATTGACGGAAGCCAGCCGCGCCGACCGGGAAATGTTCGGCGAGGAACGGCTCGTCTCGGTGTTTCTGGAACACGCCGGATGCGGACCCGAGGAACTGATTCGTCGAATTTCCGAAGCCGTTCACGATTTTGCGGGTCCCGCCGCCATCGAGGACGACGTCACCTGCGTGGCGGCGGCCGTCGACCGGGGGCGGGCGACCACCCATGGCAAGGAGTGCCGCGAATGGCCGATACCGCCGTCAAGCTTGTGATCCCCAGCGATCTGAAAAACGTTTACCTCATCGACATGTTGATCGAGACGCTTTGCTCCCTGGTTCCGCTCTCCGACGACGGAGCCTTCTGGATCAAACTGTGCGGGGTGGAAGCGGTCAACAACGCCATCATCCATGCCTACGACAAATCGCCGGACCACGAGGTGGCGGTCACCTTCCGGATCGAGGAGGACCGGCTGGCGCTGGAGGTGCGCGACACCGGTCGGCCCATGCCGGCCCACATGCTGGAAGGGACCGATCTCGAAGAACTGGCGGGCGACCCCCAAGACCTGACCTCGGTGGCCACCAAGGGCCGCGGCCTGTCCATCATTCGGGAAATGATGGACACGGTCACCTATCGGCGAACGGACGGAGAAAACTGTCTGACCATGGTGAAGCTGCTGGAAAACGGAGAAGAGGCGTGAACATTCTGGAACCGGAAGCCCGGGGAGACGTTACGGTCGTGGCGGTTCGTTGCGACCGGCTGGACGCCAGCGTGGCCGACCGTTTCAAGGAGGAAATGGCCGAAATCATCCCGGACGGCGGCGTCCGGATGGTCCTGGATTTGTCCAAGGTGAAATTCATCGACAGCACCGGCATCGGCGCGGTGGCTTCGGCCCTCAAGCGCAACGGACCCAAGGGCCGGATGATGCTGTGCGGCGCACAGCCTCCCGTTCGAAAAGTTTTCGAAATCACCCGCTTTTTTAAAATCATCCCCGCCGCCGATACCCGGGAGGCGGCGGTGGCCGCCCTGGTCGACCAGTAAGCCCGGATCATGCCGCCCCGCCGCCGCTTCGCGCGTTTCCGCCTGCCGGGCCTGTGGCTGTTTTTTCTGCTTCCGGCCGCCTGCGCGTTTCCGGTTTCCCCGGCGGGAGAATGGGCGGCGCCCCGCGACCATTCCCTGAACGGCGAATGGAAATTCTCCCCGGCCTCCTTGCGCCCGGCCGACGCCTATCTGCCCGAAACCGCCGACGAGGATTGGGAGACCATCCCCGTCCCGGCCAACTGGCATCCCGTCCGGGGGGAGCATTCCGGCGCGGCCTGGTACCGGCTTTCGTTTCCCGCTCCCGGAATCCCGCCCGACGGCGTGGTCCGGCTCCATTTTCAGGGGGTGGACTATGCCGCCGATGTCTGGCTCAACGGCCGCCATCTCGGTTTTCACGAAGGACGATTCGCACCCTTTGCCTTCGACGCGACCGACAGCCTCCGCGCCGATTCCGCCAATCTGCTGGCCGTGCGGGTGGACAGCCCCCACGAACCGGTGGGCCGTGTCTGGAGCCTGCGAAAGCGGCTGATCAAGGGCATTTTCAACCACCACGACACGCGCCCCGGCGGCGCCTGGTCCCCTCGCGGACAGGACGGCAACACCGGCGGCATCTGGGGACCGGTTCGGCTTCGTCTTTCCCGAACCCTCGCCATCAGGCGCCTGGCCGTCCGGCGCCATCTTCGCCTTTCCGACGCCACCGCGACGCCGGAGGCGATCGTGAAGCTCCACCGTCCCGCCGAACGGACTTCGGGGCCGGTCGCCTTCACCGCGACCCTGCGGCCCGAAGGCGCCGGGATTGCGGAGGCGCTTCCCACCGCGCGGGCGACCGTTCCGGTGGAACCCGGGCAATCCACCGTTCGCCTTCGTTTTCCCAGAACGCCGGTTCGGCTGTGGCACACCTGGGACACGGGAACGCCCCATTTGTATCGGCTCGCGGTCGAGGCCCGTCGGAACGGCCAGGTCCTGGACCGGGCGGAAAAAACCATCGGCTTCCGAGAGCTGACCATGGACCCGGAAACCTTCGTGGTCCGACTCAACGGGAAACGGTTGTTCCTTCGGGGAACCAATTATATTTCGGACCAATGGGTTTCCCGGATGGACGGCGACGATTTCGACCGGGACCTTTCCCTCATGATCGACGCCCACGTCAACGCCGTCCGTGTCCACGCCCACGTGGAGCCGGCGGAATTTTACGCGCGGTGCGATCGACGGGGCGTGCTGGTCTGGCAGGATTTTCCTTTGCAGTGGGGCTATTCCGACGCGCCGGAGGTTCGGGCCGAGGCGGTTCGTCAGGCCCGGAAGATGGTGGACTTTCTGGACCATCATCCCTCGATCCTGGCCTGGTGCGGCCACAACGAGCCGCCCTGGGAGGCCGACTGGATGCGACACAAATACCCGGATTACCAACCCGGCCAGAACCGGGAACTGGGCGCGGCCGTCACCGAAGCGTTGCGCGCGGCCGATCCCGATCGCTACGTGCACCCCGCATCCATCGGGGAGGAGCATCCCTGGTACGGCTGGTATTCCGGAAGCTGGCGCGACTACCGCAAACCGGCGAAGCATCCGCTCATCACCGAATTTGGTGCCCAGGCCCTGCCAGAGTTGGAGACGTTGCGCCGGATCGTTGGCGACGAGGCCCTCTGGCCGGACACCGAAGCGGAATGGACGCTTTGGGAATACCACAATTTCCAGCGGCACGAGACGTTCAACATCGCCGGGGTGAAACCGGGAAAGAACACCGCCGAGTTCATCCGAAACACCCAGGACTATCAGGCCCGGCTGATCAAAACCGCCGCGGAATCCTATCGCCGCCAGCGCTTCGCCCCGGTGGCCGGGATTTTCCAATTTTTGTTTTCGGAAAACTGGCCCTCCATGAACTGGGGGATGATGGATCATCTGCGACGGCCCAAGCCCGGCTACGCGGCCTTGCGCGCCGCCTACCAGCCGGTGTTGCCCATGGTTCAGTGGCTCGAAGCCCACCCAAAGGGCGACGCCCCCGGACCCGGAGCGGCGGCCCTGGAAACGCCAACCGTCCGGCTCTGGGTGGTCAACGATCGGCAAGTGGACTATCCCGATGCGGTCCTGTTCCATCATCTGGACCGGAACGGCGAAGAAGTGGCGTCCGGGTCCATGGACCTGACCGTTCCGGCGGACGCGGCGCGAACCGCCGGCAATCTTCGCTGGACGGAGCTGGTTCCGGGGGATTATGAACTCCGCCTCTCTCTCCGGGACGCCCACGGAGAGCTTTTGGGGCTCAATCGATACCCATTCCGAATTTCCGGGACGGATTCCCCCCAGGTCTCCCGCTCCAAGCCGCCCCCGGAAGGCCCGACCCCGCCAGGCCCCACGTCTCCGCTGGAGAACCCGCCGTGAAACCGACATTTTTCAAGCGATACGAGGAACCGAACCCGACCCGAACGACGCGCCGTTCGCCCGTGCGCGACGATCCCGCCCCGGCGCTTCGCGAATCATCGGTCGAATCATCCGACGGGGAAGACGCCGACCGGTTGTCCGGAAATCCGCCCGTGAAACCGTTCTACTTCAACCGGTTCGAGGACCGGAAACCGCCGGAACCGGTCCCCCATTCCCCGGCGCGGGAGTTGCTGTGGCAGTTCCTCGCGGTCATCAATCTCTGCCTGGGGTTGTGGTACGTCGTCTGGCGCTGGACCGACTCCCTCAATTTCGAGGCCCTCTGGTTCGCCATTCCCCTGGCGATCGCCGAAACCTGCGCCCTGTTCGGCCTTTTCCTCTTCACGATCAACCTCTGGAAGGTGCGGGATTACGCCCAGACCCCGCCGCCCACCGCGGCCGAGTGCATTCACACGCCGGAGCCGTTCCGGCCCGACCACATCACCGCGGACGTCTTCTTTCCCACCTACGACGAGGACCCCGAGCTGGTCCGATACAGCATTCGGGACGCCAAGGCGATCACCTATCCCCATCCCCTGGACCTGCGCATCCACGTGCTGGACGACGGCAATCGGTCGGCCATGGCCGCGGTGGCGGAGGAAGAGGGCGTCGGCTACCTGACCCGCGATTCCAACATCGGCTTCAAGGCGGGCAATCTTCAAAACGCCATGCGCCGCACCAGCGGCGAATTCATCCTCATCTGCGACGCCGACACCCGGCCCTTCCCCACCATTTTGGCGCACACCCTGGGCTATTTCCGGGACCCCGACGTGGCCTGGGTGCAGACGCCCCAGTGGTTTTACGACCTGCCCGAGGGCCGGCCCCTGGACCGGGCCCTGGGCCGAAAGCTGGGCGCGCCGGGACGGTGGCTGGGCCGGACGATCCAGCGGGCGATCGGACCGTTTTCGGTGGGGCGGGACCCGTTCAACAACGATCCCCAGATGTTTTACGACGTGATTCAACGGCGGCGGAACTGGGCCAACGCCTCCTTCTGCTGCGGCGCCGGATCGGTTCACCGGCGGGAGGCCGTTCAATTGATGGCCCTGCGAAACCGGGGGCTGGAGCTGGAGGGACTTTCCGAAAAATACGACGAGGCCGAAGCCGAACTGTTGCGGGCCTTCGACCGGATCGAGGGGAAGTTTCTGGACCTGTCCAAAGGGTTGACCGACCGGCAATACCGGGCCCAGTTCGCCGAGGCCATGCGCGACGCCTGGTCCCGCAGCCGCAAAGAGGTCCGTCAGACCCTGCGGGAAAACGCCAGCGAGGTCAATTTCTTCTTTTTGGAAAATCCGGTGCCCTACAAGCACCACGTTTCGGAGGACATGTACACTTCGCTCCTGCTCCACGCGGAGCGGGTGGACCCAGACGCCAACCGCCGCTGGAAGTCGGTGTTTCACCCCGGCATCGAATCCCGGATGCTCTCCACCCAGGATCTGTTGAGCTGGACCATTCAGCGGTTCAAGTACGCCGGCGGCGCCATCGACATCGCCTGGCGGGAAAAGCATCTTCTGTTCAGCCGGGCACTGAGCCTCCCCCAAAAGCTGATGTACGGCGCCACCTTCTGGTCCTACCTGGGCTGCCTCTGGAACACGATTTTCCTGATCGCGCCCATCGTGTACCTGTTCACCGGCATTCCGCCGGTGGAAGTCTATTCGGTGGATTTCTTCAAGCACTTCTTCCCGTTCATCATCGCCAACACCCTGGCCATGATGGTGGGGACCTGGGGCGTCCCGGCCTGGCAGGGCCAGTCCACCTATCTCTCCTTTTTCGCGGTGAATCTCAAGGCGCTCTGGAAGGTGATGCGTCGTGAACAGCGACGGTTTCCCCGACTTTCCCAGTATCTCCGGGGCGAACTGACCGTCAACGGACGGACCGTTCCGGCCAAAATGCGCGACATGTCCAAATTCGGACGGTACGTGCTGTTCGCCCGTTCGGGTCTTCGCGTGGAGCCCGAGGTGGAAATCCCGGATTTGCGGGTGGGCGATCCCGGCGAAGTCAAATTCACCATGAACGACAAGGCTCGCACGATGATTCGGGAAAAAGTGGTCGTCCGCCGGATCGACGGCCGTTCCCTAGGCGTGGAAACCCAGCGCCCGGACGGCGAAAAAATTTCTTTCACCGTGACCCCCAAACTCCGGCAGGAACGGAATTTCGCCAAACTGGTGACGCCCCAGTTGGCCATCATCGCCCTGACGGTTTGCGGGCTGGCCTACGCCCTGACCCTTTTCCATCTGGGCCACCGGCACGATACCGTGGCCCTTCTGGCCAACGCCTTTTGGGGCGGCTTCAACATCCTCGCCCTGGGCGGAGTGGTCCGGGCCGCTTTTTGGAAACCTTCGGAATCCGGGGAGACCGCGGATGCGGGCTGAGCCCGCGGCCCGGAGGACCGGCGGAAGCCCGGGGCG
>JBKHDD010000201.1:0-8415 GCA_046541515.1 Desulfococcaceae bacterium | reverse complement strand
TGTATATTCATTTGGCTTTTCAGCGATGCCTTGTGGAAAAATCGATCTTGGCAGTAAAACCCTTCGCTCCGTCCATTTGTCAATAAGTGTTTATACGATTGAAATCACGTCGTTTCATTTCAATATTTTTGAAATCCAGGTGATGATTGTCTCTCCTCGGACGGCCGATCTTCGGGAATCAGCGCGCTCCAAATATTGTAGATTTTTGTTGACAATCCATGGCTGCGCATATGTTTATAACTCTATTAGTTGCTAAAATAAAAAGAAATATTTGTGTTGATGCTTCACGGATTCTTGTTGATATCCGGAAATTTTCGATGAACCCAAAAAGTTTCCCGTTCATCCTTGTCTGGACAATTTTGTTTAAAAACAAGTATATGCCTGAATTTTAAGCTTTTTATTGGTTGCTTTATTGACTGGTCATTATCTTGGGGGGGCGGAGTGATGATCCGAAGTCTTTTTGTCAAATTGTTTAAAGCTCCATAAATTGTTGATTTACATCTGAATATGCCGAATGCATATTGAACTTGATGTTGTTGAAATTCGCCAGAGATGGACTTGTCAACGGTCAAAAAGTAGATAACTTTAAAAAGGAAGCGATTCCAATGGGTTGTCGCCATCTGCCTTGTTGACGTTTGGTTTGTTGACACATTGCCCATGACGAAAACCTGTCTATGTCAATATGTTTATAAATTGTTTAACATATTGAAATATTTTAATTTGTTTGGGAGGGTTTTCCTTTTGAGCCGTTGATTGCTCGGTTGAAGCTTGACAGGGTTTGCTTCGGAAGGTATGCGCGATCGCGAGGCTCTCCCCACCCCTCCTCCGCGCGGTTGGGTCATGCATCCGGGGCCAATTTATCGCTTGGTAAAAACGGACATTTGCGCGTTTGGGCGGGCGGACCGGCGGATTGGGGGAGAAGGGGGGCGGATGCGGAAATTTTCCCTTGATTGCCCAAGGGTTTTCGCTTATGATCCGGGGAAATTTTTGCGCATAATTTTGCAGCGTTGTCCTATTTTATTGGAAATAATGGTTTGGTGAAAACAAGCGGAATGCAAATCCGGAAATGGGGCGGAATTCTTTCGGCCTTTTTTCTGCTGTGGGCCGTTCCGGCCGCCGCCGATATCTACAAGTACGTGGATGAAAACGGCGTGATGCATTTTACGAATGCACCCATTGACGAAAAATATCAGCTTTTCGTCAGCGCCACTTCGCCGGTCACCTCGTTTTTCATGTCCAGCAAATACGACCATTACATCGCCCTCGCCTCCCGAACCTACGGGCTTTCCTTCCCCCTCCTCAAAGCCATGATCAAAGTGGAATCCAACTTCAATCCCAAGGCGGTTTCCCAAAAAGGCGCCCAGGGGCTCATGCAGCTCATGCCCGGAACCGCCAAATTGATGGATGTGTACGATCCCTTTGATCCCTGGGAGAATATCATGGGCGGAGCCCGGTATCTGAGAGAGATGCTGAACCGCTTCGATGGAAGGGTGCCCTATGCGCTGGCCGGCTACAACGCCGGGCCCGGGCGTGTGGATCAATACAAGGGCATTCCGCCCTTTCGGGAAACCCAGAATTACGTCAAAAAGGTGTTGGCGCATTACCGGCATTTGAAAACCGAAAACGGCGAATAGCCAAGGCCTTCGGTTTTTCATATCCCCTCCCCCCCAAGCGCCGGGCGTCGGCCCGGATTTGGCCCGTGGACACGATTTCCGGCGGATGCCGGGTGGTCCGCGCAGGGATTCCCGCGCGTATTGGAACCGATTCGATCCCCCGCCGAGGCAAGGCGTCGGGTTCGATGGGGCGCCTTCGGTCCGCCCGGACGACATCCGCTCCTGGATAGCGCAATTTCCGATGGGGGGATCTTCTTGTGACGGAATCCGCGTTTCAACAAATCACGCCTGAAATTTTCCAAATTGGGGGCGCCGGGTTCACGGTCCCCGAGGATGCCGCGGTCTACGCCATTCACATCGATGGCCACGCGGCCCTCGTGGACGCGGGTTGCGGCGGGTCCGCGGCCAAGATTCTAAAGAACGTCAAGGCCTGCGGGATCAAGCCGGACCGGGTTGAATGGCTGCTTTTGACCCACTGCCATTTCGACCACGTGGGCGGCGCGGCGGCCATTCGGGAACGGACTGGTTGTCGGATTGTGGCCCACGCTCTGGACGCCCGGTTTCTGGAGGAGGGGGACAACGTGGTGACCGCCGCCTCCTGGTACGGCGGACAGGTGTCGCCGGTTTCGGTGGATGTTCCCCTGTCGGGCGAGCGACAAACGCTGGAAATCGGAGGTCGGCCCTTGGAGGCCATTCACATACCCGGCCATTCTCCGGGCTCCCTGGCCTATCTTCTCCATTCCGACGGAAAACGGATTCTCTTCGGCCAGGATGTGCACGGGCCGCTTGCGCCTTCGCTGTTGTCCAACGAGGCGGACTATCAGCAATCGCTTCGGCGGCTGCGGGCGTTGGAGGCGGACGTTCTTTGCGAGGGGCATTACGGGGTGTTTGAAGGGCGGGACAAGGTGAGCCGGTTTATTGAATCGTTCATGGAGCCGGAGGCGGATGTCGCCGCGGGGTAAATCGGCCTGCGGACGAGCGGCCCGCGCCGGCGGCGCCCCTCTTGCGGGCGGTTCCGACGCCTTCGTTCCGATCGACCGGAAGGGGAAGAAGCGGACCTGTCCAGCCGTTTCAAACGGGCTTTATGAGCCGGCCCGATCAAAATTCAGAGTCGCCAAAATTCGGACCCAGGGATTCGGACCCAGGGATTCGGACCCGGGATTCGGACCCGGGATTCGGACCTGGGATTCGGATCAGAGGCCGATGGATTTGCGAATCGCCTCGGTCAGAACGATCTGATGATCCGGGTCCTTGGTGTTGGACAGGGTCATCAGATCCTTTGCGGCCTGAACGGGGGATTCGCCTCGCTGATCCAGCACCATCCGGTACCACGGCGGGAGATCCACCGAATACAGCTCCGACAGCCGGTCGGCGGCCACCCGGCAGGCCTTTTTGGCTTCGGCCATTTCCCGCTTGCCGTCCGCGGCCAACAGCGCGTCGAGCGCATCCTGGGTCATGGCTTTGGCCCGTCGGTAGCGGGCGATGGGCATGGCCCAGAAGCGAACGATGACGTAGCCGAACATGCCGGCCAGGAAACTTGCGCCGGCGGCGAGAAGATAGGGAGAATCCATTTTGGCTCCTGAGGAAGCGGCGGCCTTGTCGGTTCCGCCCCGGGTCGTCATTTCCGTCCACCGCCTCACTTTCGCCTATCCCGGGCTCCAGGCGCTGACGGACGTGTCCTTTCAAGTGCGGGCCGGCGCCGTCGCCGCGCTGGTGGGGCCAAACGGGGCCGGGAAAACCACCCTCCTGCGCTGCCTGGCGGCCTTGGTGCGCCCGCTTTCGGGCCAAATTCGGGTTAACGGGGTCGATATAATCGAATCGCCCCGCGAATGCCATACCCATTTGGGGTTTTTGCCCGATTTCTTCGGATTGTACGAAGAGCTGACGGTGGAGCGTTCCCTCCGCTATTTCGCCCTCGCCCATCGGCTGTCGCCGGAGGCCGCCCACGCGCGGGTGGAGGTGGTGCTGGATCAGATCGACCTGACGGAAAAGCGAAAGGCCCGGGTCGGGGAACTGTCCCGGGGAATGCGCCAGCGTCTCGGCATCGGCCAGGCCCTGGTCCACGATCCCCCCATTCTGCTGCTGGACGAGCCCGCCTCCGGGCTGGACCCGGAAGCCCGCCATCGACTTGCCGCCCTTTTCCGACGACTCCAGGCCGAAGGCAAAACCCTCCTCGTATCCTCCCACATCCTGTCGGAACTCAACGAATACGCCACCGATCTGCTGGTGCTGCGGAACGGCCGCGTGTCCGAGGCCGCGGCGGACGGCGTCCGACGCGTTCGCGTCCGAACGCTGGAACCGGCCGAAACGGCGGCGGCCGTCCTGACGGGGATTTCCGGGGTTTCCGATCCGGCGGCCGATTCCGAAGGCGTCGGTTTTGAGTTGCATGGATCGGAGGCCGATTTGCACCGGGTGCTGCGGTCCCTTTTGGACGCCGATCTTTCCGTGGTCGAATACGCCGTTCAACGGGACGGCGTTCGAGAGCGGTATCTTCGATTCCTGGAGTAGGACTGATGCCGATGCGCGCCAACCCCGAAATCCTCCGCCGGGTCTGGCTGGAAATGAACCCGGCCCGGGTGATCTGTCTGGCGCTGATTTTGCCGGCGGTTTACGTGCTGGCCTATTTGGTGGCCGATGGATACCATGAATTTCTCTCGGTTTGCCGGGATATATCCTTGATTGGAATCGTCGTGCTTCCGGGCATATGGGGGACCCGGCTGGTGGTGGAGGCCCTCACCGAGGAAATCCGTGGCCGGACCTGGGAGCTGCAACGAATGACGCCGCTGTCCCCCTGGCAAATGACGCTGGGCAAATTGATCGGCGGCCCGATCTACGCCTGGTATGGCGGGCTGCTGTTCATTCCGCCCTATCTGTTTTCGATCTGGGGGCTTGGCGACCCGGCGCGGGGAATTTGGCATTTGATCAACCTGCTGTTGGCCGTGGCGTTGTTCCATGGAATGGCCCTGGCCTTCGCCTTGATCGGAGTGCGCAAGGCCCGATTCTGGAACGCGGAAATGCCCCGCGCCATGCCGTTTTACCTGCTGTTGGGCTTTGTTTCCCTGTTGTGGATGACCGGCGGATCCCTTCACCATTTTGGTCGATTTCGTCTGGTCTGGTACGGTTTATCCGCGGAAAATCCCTCCTTCCTTACCGGTTCGCTCCTCTTTTTCGCCTTTTGGGCGGTGGTGGGCGCCTATCGAAGCATGCGCCGGGAATTGCAGGTGGGCGGCGTTCCCTGGGTGTGGCTGGTCTTTTTGGTGACGGTTATGTTCTACGCGGCCGGAATGAGCATTCCCCAGTGGGAATGGAGCGGAACGGGACGGATGGCGGCACGGCTGGTTTCCGCCGGCTTTATCGGTGTTTTGGCCGCCTACGCCGCCATGTTCGCCGAGGTGAAGGATCCGGTGGAAGAGCGACGTCTCTTTGCGGCCGCAGAAGACGGAGATTGGCGGACCTTCGGGGAATCGCTCCCGCTTTGGCCGATCCCCGCGGTTCTGGTCGGCGGAATTTGCGTCCTGCTGATGGCGACCCCCATCGGCGCGGTTTTCGTTACCTTTCCCATCGTGGTCTACCTGTTTCTTCTGCGGGACATGGGACTGATTTTGCTGGCCCATCGGGTGGTGCGCCCCCGCAGAGCCGACGCCGCCGCGGTGATTTGGCTGCTCCTGCTCTACGTCCTTTGTCCGATGCTGGTGGGAACGGCCACCAAAAGCAAAATCGTCGTTTCGTTTTTCCTTCCGTTTCCGGCGGAAAACGCCGTTTTGCAACTGATCGCCGTTTTTCTTCAGGCGTCGGCGGTGGCGGCGCTTCTGGCCCGTCGGCCCGCGGGTTGACCCGATGCCGGCGAATTCGTCCCAAGCGGCCCTGGATGCCGCCATTCGTCTGCTGGCCCGGCGGAATCACGCCCGCGCCGAGCTGGCGGGAAAACTTCGCCAACGGGGATTTGCCGCCGCCGAAATTGACGAAGCCCTGGCCGCCTGCGACCGGCACGGCTACCTGGACGACGAAGAGACCGCCCGCCAGTTTTTTCGGGAATTGCGGCGCAAGGGAAACGGCCCGTTGAAAATCCGCCAGGAATTGGCTCGCCGGGGCCTGACGGGCGGCGAGGTGGATCGAATGCTTGCCGGCTACGCCGGCGGCGCCGAGGAACGCGCTGCGGCCCGGGAGGTGCTGGAAAAGCGGCGGGCCCGATACGACCGGGAGCCCGATCCCCAAAAACGGCGGGAAAAAATTCAGCGCTTTCTCCACGGTCGGGGATTCTCGGGCGCGGTGATCCGGGAACTTTTGGAGGAAGGGGATTGATGACGGCCGTTTCCCGCCCTGGCCTTTTTCCGCTTCTTCCATCATTATCGTTTCCTCCCCATCCCGAGTTGCCATGGGCCTGATTCCCTTCATCCTCCAACGGCCGGCGGTCTCGGTCCTGCTGGGCGTCACGGTCCTGGTGTTTCCGATTTCCCACGCCATCCCCGGCGATCCCGCGCGGATGATGGCCGGCCAGAAAGCCGGCCGCGAGGCCGCGGAAAACATCCGCCGGTCCCTGGGTCTGGACCGGCCGCTTCCGCAGCGATACGTCAGGTATCTGGGCGACCTGCTCCAAGGCGATTTGGGCACGTCCATTCGCAACCACCGGCCGGTGACCGAGGATTTGAAGGACTTTTTTTCCGCCACTTTGGAGCCGACCTTGGCCGGCATGGCGCTTTGCATCGGCGTCGGCCCGCCGCTGGGAATCTGGGCGGCGGTGCGGCGAAACCGGGTGGCGGACCATGGGATCCGGGTGTTTTCGGTGGTCGGCGTTTTCACGCCCGTCTTCTGGCTCGGGCTCGTGGCGCCGTCGCTGTTTTGAGGGAAAAGGATGGAATCGTCAAAGGGGGAAACAAATTTCGGGAGGGATTGAAGGGAAGTATCTTGATTGCGTACGTCTTCTTCTCCGCGAAAGAATTTCATGCGGTCGATCCTGGAAGAACCGTTTTTGATCAGGCGGCCCCAACTCGCCGAACCGAAAAACCTTCATCTTCTTCCGGTTCTCGAATCGAATGGCTGATTCGGGCACGGCAACCACCAGAAGTGTTCCCCCCGTGGCCGCAAACACTTCCAGAGAGTAGCCATCCTCCTCATTTTTCATCGGATGATGATCGACAACCGTGGCCACGTCCCCAATTTTGAGCGGAGTTTTGCGGAATTTCTTTGGTCAAAACAACTTCTTTGAAAAGATCGAATTTCATGATGTTTTCCTCCGTCCGGGAAAAGCGGTTATAAATTTGGTCCGTCCGGTTTCATGTTCCGTCAACCATGCCGATCGAACGGAAAGCGCTTTTCCATTGGGACCAATGATTTTCCCGTCCATTTCAAACCGAATCCCATATGGGTCCCTTTTTGTTTGGAAAATCGTTGAGGTTTCGAGTAATTTGAAAATATCTCTTTCCAATAGCCGCCCGTTTCTCTGATGATAACCTGCGGAAGCCAATCATCGGGACTTATCTCTTTTTTTCTTCGTAACACCAAGAGATAATCTCGAATTTTTTTCGGCGCAATGAAAGCGTCCTTTGGAGGCTTCATTCGCTTCCTTTAAGATTTGGGACAGAAATAGATTCCAATTTGATGGGGCAACCATATCTTTCAAGATTTTCCAGCGTCCACGGTCGCTTGTCAAGGATGGATGCCGGAAAGATAAATGGATGAAGGAAACATTTTTCCAAAGAAAAGGAGGATGATCGCCTCCTCGCCATCGCCCACCTTTCCCTCGCCTTCGACACCTGGCAAGGCCCGGCGCACCTTTTGTCCGACGTTGGGCTGGCGGTTCGCAAGAGGGAGATTCCCGGCCTGGTGGGCGAGTCGGGCCGCGGGAAGTCGGCGACGGCGCGGGCGGTGATGCGGATTATTTCCCAGCCGTCGGGGCGGATCGGGGGCGGGGAAATCGGGTTCGACGGGATCGATTTGTTTTCCCTCTCCGAAAAGGAGATGCGCCGGTCAGGCGGATCGCCATGATTTTTCAGGAGCCCATGACTTCCCTCAACCCGGTCTTCACCGTGGGCGACCAGATGGGCGAAGTGCTGCGGGTTCACCAGGGGCTTTTCCCGCGGGCGGCGGATTCCACGGCCGGTCCGCCCGGTTTCTCCAGGCGGTGGGCGGGGTGGATCTGGCGGTTGCCGCCGGGGAAACCGGGCGGACTGGCGGGGGAATCGGGCTCGGGGAAATCCACCGTCGGCAACCTGATTTTGCGGCTGCTGGAACCCACCGAAGGCCGGATCGAATTCGACGGGACCGACATCGCCCAACTGGACAACCGACGGCTCCGCCCCTTCCGCCGGCGGGCCCATATGGTTTTCCAGGACCCCCGGTCGGCCCTGGACCCCCGGATGACGGTCCGCAAAATCGTCGGCTATCCGCTGAAAATCCACGGAATCGCCCGGGAAAAGGCCTGGAGACGCGGGTGGGCGAAGCGCCGGCGGAGATCGGCCTGGGGCGGGAACGCATGGGCCGTTATCCTCGCCAATTTTCCGGGGGCCAGCGGCAGAGAATCGGGATCGCCCGGGCCTTGGCGACCGGCCCCGACTTTTTCGTCTTCGACGAGCCCACTTCGGCGCTGGACGTTTCGGTGCAGGCCCAAATTCTGAATCTGGCGGGGGAACTCCAGCGGCGCACGGCTAGGGCTGCCTGTTTATTTCCCAGGATTTGGCCGGCGTGCGCCACCTCGGCCACGGGGTGGCGGTGATGTATTTGGGCCGGATCGAGGAAACCGCGCCCACCCATACGCTCTTTTCCGGCTCTCGCCATCCCTGCACCCGGGCGCTGCTGGCGGCGG
>JBKHDD010000200.1:0-8431 GCA_046541515.1 Desulfococcaceae bacterium | reverse complement strand
CGGCCGCGCCAACAACGCCCGGCTGATGACCATCCGCTGGACTTCGCTGGTGCCTTCGTAGATTTCGGTAACCTTGGCGTCCCGGAAATACCGTTCCACGTCGTATTCCTTGCTGTAGCCGTATCCGCCGTGGATTTGCACCGCCATGTCGGCCACCCGGACGGCCAGCCGGCTGCAAAAGAGCTTCGCCTTGGCCGCCTCGGCGCTGTAAGGCTTTCCCGCGTCCTTCATGGCGCAGGCCCGGTAGATCAGCAGCCGCCCGGCGTCGATTTCCGTGGACATGTCGGCCAGATAGTTCTGGATGGTCTGGAACGAGGCGATGGGCCGGTGGAACTGCTGCCGTTCCTTGGCGTACCGGATGGAGGCGTCCAGCGCCGCCTGGGCGATGCCCAACGCCTGGGCCGCCACGCCGATCCGGCCGGTGTCCAGGGCGGCCAGCCCGATCTTCAGGCCGTCGCCGGGCCGTCCCAGCAGATTCCCCGCCGGCACGCGGCAGTCCTCGAAAAACAGCGAGGAGACCGGGTTGGCCCGCATTCCGCACAAATCCTCGATCTCCCCCACCGAAAAGCCGGGCGTCTCCTTTTCCACCACGAAGACGCCGGCGTTGTTCTTTTTCTTCTCCGGATCGGTCACGGCGAAGACCAGGGCGGCGCCGCAGACGCCGCCGTTGGTCACGAAAATTTTGGCGCCGTTGAGGACGTAGCCGCCGTCCTCGGCCACGGCGTTGGTTTCCACCCCCGCCGCGTCGGAGCCCGCGTTGGCCTCGGTCAGGCAGAAGGCTCCGATTCGCTCTCCGCTGGCCAGGGCGGGCAAGAAACGCCGCTTCTGCTCCTCGGTACCGAACCGGGCGATGGGGTTGGCCCCCACGCTGTTGTGGACGGTGACCGTGAGCCCCACCGCCGCGCTGACCCGGGACAGCTCTTCGATCACGATGGCGTAGCTGACGCCGTCCACCTCCGCGCCGCCGTATTCCCGGGGCACCTGAAGGCCGAAGAAGTGGAGGGAGCGCATTTTCTCCACCACCTCCCAGGGAAAGCGAGCCTCCCGGTCCAAATCGTGGACCAGCGGGGCCAGTTCCGCCTCGGCGAACTCCCGGACCGTCTTGCGGACCACCTTGTGCTTCATGCAGGGATTGAAATCGATCATGAAATCCGTTCCGCGCCGGGCGAGTCCGCGACCGAAAAGGCCGCGCCGCCGGCGGTGCAAATTCGTTCTCGTACACCCAACGCCGCCGAGGTGTCAAGAAAACGAACGCCCTTTTGTCCACGGCGCTTTGCGGAATGATTTGCCCGCGTCCGGGAGCGACGAGTTGTACTCGTCGCCCGATTCCGGACCGGCGCCGATTCGACGAGTGCAACTCGTCGCTCCCAGGAGGGAACGAGACGAGATTTCTTGCAAATCGCCGAACCGGAGCGACCCGGGAAAGCTCGGCGGGAGCGCGCCGGTTGACAGGGCCGGGCGATTCCGGAATAAAGACGTTTCATTCCAAGCCATGGAGGCGCAACGATGGAACGAGAACTGGTGGTGGTCGGCGGCGGACACGCCCATTTGACGGTGCTGAAAAATTTGGCGAAATTTGGGGAGCAAAGCGTTCGGGTGACCGTGGTGAATCCGGACGCCCACCATTTTTATTCCGGGATGGGCCCGGGCATGCTGGCCGGAACCTACCGGCCGGAGGGAATCCGCTTCGACATCCGGGGCATGACCGAGCGGGGCGGCGGCCGATTCGTGGAAGACGCCGTGGTCCGGATCGATCCCGGCCGAAAGCGGCTCTCCCTGGCCAGTGGCCTGGAACTGCCCTACGACGTGGCCTCGTTCAACACCGGCAGCGGGGTTCCGTTTCCGATTCCCGAACCGCTTCGCAATCGGAGTGTCTTTCCGGTGAAACCCATTGTCAATTTGATGGTCGCCCGAGAGCGGATTCTGGAGCGGCTCCGGACCGATCAGCCTCGACTGATCGTGGCGGGCGGCGGTCCGGCGGGAGTGGAAATGGCGGGGAATCTTCGGCGGCTTGCAGATTTTGCCGGGGGCAGGGCGACCATCACGCTGGTCGCGGGCCGTCGGATGCTGCACGAATTTCCGGAGCGGGCCCGGAAGCTGGTTTTGGAGAATTTTCTGGCCCGGCAAATCGAGGTCATCGAAGAAACGCGAATCGGGGAGGTTTCGGAGGACGGCGTTTCACTGGAAGGCGGCGATCGTCTGCCGGCCGAATTCGTTTTCCTGGCCACCGGGGTGAAACCCTCGCCCCTTTTCGCCGATTCCGGGCTGGAAACCGGCCCGGACGGCGGTTTGGCCGTGAACCGGTATCTGCAATCGGCGTCCCATCCGGAGCTGTTCGGCGGGGGCGATTGCATTTATTTTACCCCCCGGCCGCTGGACCGGGTCGGCGTCTACGCCGTCCGGCAGAATCCTCTGCTTCTGGAAAATCTGTTGCGGGCCACCCGGGGGGAAACGGCGCTCCAGGAGTTCGAGCCGCAGAAAACCTACATGCTCATACTGAACCTGGGCGACGGTCAAGGGCTGTTCATCCGTAAAGGCCTGGTGTGGCGGGGAGGGATAGCCTGGAAGCTGAAAGATTACATTGACAGCAAATTTATGCGGGAGATGCAGGCGAGCGATTAGCCGCCCAATCCCGACAGCAAGACCCGGCCAAAATTCCGCACCCCCACGATGTTCCGGGCGCAGGGGCCGCCTTGGAGTTCCGCCAAGGCACCGGTGAGGAACAGGCCGTCGGTCCATTGGAAAAATTCGTCCAGCACCGGAAATCCGCAAGGAGCGGTGGGCAGCTCCATTTCCGCGATCATCCGGTCCACCATTTTCCCGCCGGGGCGGCGGGGATCGAAGCCGGTGGCCAGGATGATCCGGTCGGTTTCCAGTTCGCCGTCGTCGGTGGTCAGCCGCACCCGGCGCCGATGGGTGGCGGGGGGTTGCACGGCGTCTCGGATCGCGGTTCGTTCCAGGCGGACCCGTCCTTCGGCGTAGGCGACGTTCCAGCGTTCCATGGTTTCTCCCGGCACGGTTCCGAAGTTCCGGGCGGCATCCACCACCTCGCGGCGGCGGTCGTAGGGGATGGCCGAAAAGCCCCGGAGGCATTTGGGGCCGATCCAGCAGGGATCGAAATCCAGGTTGTGTTCCCGCAGCGGGTGTCGGGAGAGCAGGGTCACCCGGCCGGGCCGGTCCTCGGCCAGCGCCAGGGCCAGTTGAACCGCCGTGATGCCGCCGCCGACCACCACGGTTTCTCCGTCTGCGGAAACCGCGTCCCGGTGGAAATCGGGATCGAAGACGTGGGCGACCGGTCCGCCCTCGGTCTGCAGACGATCGGCCCAGCGGGGTCGGCAGGGCTGGTCGTTGAGGCCCAGACAGAGGATGATCCGGCGGGCGTGGATCGGGGCGCCGTCGGTTTCGACGGTGAAACCTCCGGCGGTCCGGTGGATGGCCCGGGCCATGCCCTGGATTCGCAGTTCCGCCAGCTTCCGGGTGCGGATGACGTGGTCGCAGTGGGCGCGGAAGAGGGCCAAGGAAGGGCGGTAATAGTTGGGGATGAAATCGGCCAGCGGCGCGCCTTCCGGCGTTTGGGCGAACTTCCAGACCGAAGTGATGCGGATGTCGATGTTGTGGGCCGAGGGGGAGCGGAGATACCGCATGCCGCAGTTTTCGGTCGCCCGGTTCCAGACCGCAAGCGGCTCCGGATGGGGGTCCAGCACACGAAGGGCGTCTCGGGGAACCTTCGCTTCGGCGGTCAGGAGGTTGCCGAGGTAGGTGCCGTGGATGCCGCCGCCGACGATGAGCCAGTCAAGCATGGTCCGCCGGCGTCATGTCGGACAGGATCTCCTCAAGCACGGCGCGCACCACCCGGGAAAACGCGATTTTGCAGCGCCGTTGCTCTTCTTCGGAAAATCCACGAAAATTGATGAATTCATAGCCCCGCAACAGTTTCAGCAACTCCAACAGCCGGTCTTCCAGATACGACCGCAGTGCGTCCTGCGCGCCGGGCTCCTGGCGTGTCAGCCTCTCTCGGGTGATTTCCGCCGCGCCTTTCCGATCCCGGTTCGCCGCGTTGGCGTTGGCGATGGTCTCGTCCCGCTCTTCGCAAAGACGGAGGAGGGTGCTTTGCATCAGCCGAAAGACGGCGTCGACCCGGTCCAGCCCCAGCAGGATGGGATGGTGGATGTAGGAGTAGTTCTCCGTGACCGGCAGGTCCAGGGTGCGGTAGAGGGCGCTGCGGTAAAACCAGCCCTCGGTGTATTGGATGTATTCCGTCTCTTGCCAGCCCCGGGGATTGCGAAAATGGATCCAGATGATTTTGGAGATGTCGCTGACGCATTCCTCGGCGGTGTTGTAGTTGTAGCTGGCCAGCAGGTTGGCGTCTTCCAGGATGTCGATTCCCGGTCCCTGGGGCGAGATTTCGCCGATCAGAATTCGGACGAGTTTGTCGGCGCGGGCCACCAGCACTTTGTTGGAACGGCTTTTTTCCACCCCGCCCGAGACGATCTGGGGCGCGCTGGGCGGGGCGACCTGTCCGGCGATTTTGGAGGGCAAAAAGGCGGCGGTGACGAAGGGAGGCAGGTCCAAAACGATTTGGAGTTTCTGAAAGCGGACCACCTCCTCGGGGCTGAGGGAGCCCACGGTTCGAACTTCGCCGGGAACCAGGGAAGCGCCCCGCTTGGCCAGAAGGGATTCCAGGGTTCCCTGCCATTTGGCGATGCGGGAATCGCGACCCATTTTGATCCGTTTGCGGGTGATGTCCTGAATCCGTTTGATTTTTTCCTGGACGTCGGCGTCGGACATGGCGCGGTCCCGGCGGGAGGCGAGGGTTTTTCGGAGTGCGGGAATTTCGGCCCCGCTTTCCGGGGAAATATCACAACCCGAATGGGTACGCCACCCTTTTTGGGGGAAAATCCCGCCATTACCCGCGTTGTCGGTCTGGTCGGTCAGGGCGCGGACGCTCCGGGATGCCAGATGTAGTGAAAACCGGGCTCCGGCGGAATCAGGCTTTCGGGCAGCGAGAGGTTCAGCACGGGCGTTCCGGAAAAAACCGGGCCTTGGGTGGAAGCGGAGTTGTAGATGGTGTCGTCCGGGTATTCGGTGCGGCGGTAAATGATCACCCGGGCGTCTTCGGGAAGATCGGCCAGTTCCCGGGCCGCGTCCAGGGCGTCGTCCAGATAGCCGATCTGGTCCACCAGTCCGAGTTCCTTGGCCTCCGGCGCCAGAAATATCCGGGCGGTGGCGATCGTCTCCATGGCCTCCGGCGAGATGTCTCGATGTTCCCGGACGAGCTGGTGGAACCGGTCGCCCAGCTCTTCCACGAGGTTTTGGAGGATGGCGATTTCGTCCTCGGAGTTGGGCCGGAACGGGGAGCCGGTGTCCTTGTACTTTCCGGTTTTCTGGGCGTTGATTTCCACGCCGGCCCGCTCCAGCAGGGAATGGGCGTTGGGCCGGAAGAAAACGACGCCGATGGAGCCGGTAAGGGTGGTGGGGTGGGCCACGATCCGGTCCGCCGGCAGGGAGATGTAGTAGCCGCCGGATGTGGCCATGTTCATCATCGCCGCCACCACGGGCCGGCCGGTGCGTTCCCGGAAGCCCTTGATTTCATGGTAGAGCAGATCGCTCGCGGTGACCGTGCCGCCCGGGGTGTTGATTTTCAGCAGGACCGCCCGAACGTTGGAATCCTTCTCGGCCTTTTTGAGATGCGTGACCACCCGCCGAACCGTGTCGGAGCGGGTGCGGACGAGTTCGCGCTTGGCTTTGTCCGTCAATGTCCCGTCGACGAGAAGGACCAGGACCTTGGCGTCGCCCTGGCCCTCCAACGTGAACTCCCGCAACGGATCGCGGGCGTCCGGGAACAGCTTGAAGGTGGGGGAGCAGGCGGCGAGGAGCAACGCGGCTGCGGCGACGAGAAATGGGGATTGTTTTTTCATGGGAATCCTCGTGGCTGGGGTGGAAGCGGCAATCCAGGGGAAATTTCTAAAACCGGCGCGGGACGGTTTGCTGTTGGCGTTGGCGCTAGTTTCGGGGGAAATGATGAGATGGAAATGGGCGGGCGTCAAGCCGTTGGGAATGGGTAGACGATTTTGAAAGAATGGGTCGGACAGGTGGAACCTGGATTCTTTTAGGTTTCGGGGGCTATTTCGGAGATCAATCCTTTTCTCGTTCCAAATCCAGTTCGACACCGGAAAGCGGAGACTCTCGAAGAAATTCGGCCAAATCGGTATGCGGCCGAACATCCGATTGCGGTTGCCGTTTCATGAGAGCGTCCTTCATGCATCCGGTGGATTTTTCCAGGAAGGCCCGCCATTCGGCCCCTTCGTTTTGGCCATTGGTTTCCCTCATCGACGCATTCTGGCCACGGTCCCTTACGGGAAAATTGAGGATTTCATCCATCAATTCCAAGTGCTTGTCGCCCAGACGATCGACCTTTGCCTTCAATATTTCCCTTGAGATCATATCGGCGCCCTCCCTCGGATGGATTTGAAAAACCCGGGTGGGTTTCGTCTTGTTGGCCCTGATTTCCGCGGTTTTCTGAATGCCGGTGACAAATCGCTCAATTTTTTTCGTTTTTACTGGTGTCCAAATTTTTTGATTTTATTGGTATTCTCGTTAAATTCTTTCTTTTCACTCATAGTGCGTCCACATCCGAATGACCTTGACGGTTTTCTCTTCGCCGATGACTTGATAAACGATCCGATGCTGGATGTTCAATCGCCTGGAATAGGCTCCCGCCAAATCTCCGACGAACTTTTCGAAGGGGG
This sequence comes from Desulfococcaceae bacterium, assembly GCA_046541515.1. GTDB lineage: Bacteria > Desulfobacterota > Desulfobacteria > Desulfobacterales > Desulfococcaceae > CAYFVR01. Next base: position 1,682 of record JBKHDD010000200.1, on the reverse strand, counting down.
GAGGGACTTCAAATGGATTTCGCCGCAGTATTTCAATGATTTTCTCGGCTTTGGGTTTCAGCCCGGAGGCGGAAAGCTTCTTGGCGTCCTTCTGCGCTTGTTTGGTGAAAACCACCCGCCAACTCACCAATCCAAGCCCTCCGCGCAATCTTCGGTCGGCGTTTCCAGCCCATCGCGGATGGACTCCCGCATACCCGGGATGTTGAGTAGAAACAGGGTTTCTTGAATCGCCCGCCAATCCTCTTCGGATACCAGGACGGCGTTCCCTCGTTTTCCGGTGATGGTGATCGGTTCATGGTTGCTGGCGGCTTCATCGATGAGCCGGTACAGATTGGCTCGGGCTTCCGTTGCGGATAGGATCGGCATGGTTTCACCTCAATTTTTTTTTGAAAGTACGACATTGCGTACGTTTTTGTCAAGGTGGTAGAGCTGAAGTTTGCGGCTCAGATGGGGTGGCTATCCAGCGATTGGCGTTAGACAGCTTCTTTTCGCTCGAATGTTTCTCCGGATGGCAAACAGATGGCCGAATAAAAAACCGGCGACCCCCCCGGGCCGCCGGTCTCCTCCCCCCTCGCTTCTTCAACCGAACTACTCTACCAACCCCCGTTCCCCCAAATTCCCGTACCGATGATAATTCACCGATACCGCCTGCTCCTGGAGGTAGTGGAGCAACTCCAATCGCCCTTCCATCATCACCGGCCGCCGCGCGATGTAAAAACCCGTCTTGGCCGCCGCCTGGAACACCGCCATGGGCGCCCGGTCCGGCGCGGCGTAGCGGATGCGGTTCAGCTCCGGCATGATCTCGATCAGCTCTTGGTCGGAATGGCGCGTCAATTTCGTTGACCCCAGAAGCCGCTTTCCGTCCTCGCTCGCCAGGAACCGCGTCGCCCGGTTGTCCAAATCCCGGGGCGCGCCCACCAGCACGTTGCATTTGGCGATTTTCGCCGCAGCGATCCGGGCGATGGTTTCAAACAGCGTGTCGTCCGGATGGATGCGGATCAGTACCGTTCCCACCGGCCGGTAGCGGAAGATATTGTCCTGCCCGCGCAGCCGGAAGTAGTCCTTCTCCCGGTAGAATTCCTGTTCGGCGTTGTACAGATAGCTCTGAATCGCCTTGGCGGCCCGTCCCACGTCCTCGGCGTCCTCGCCCATCTGACCCCATTTCACCTTCTGTTCCCATTCCTGGGCCAGCCAGAGAATGACGTAATCGGTGCCGATGGGACCGGTGGAGGGCTGCTCCGTCTCGGAAATATCCATGAACTGGGAGACGTAATTGGGACTCCCCGCCTTGATGCCCGCGCCCAGGGCCGACTTGTTCATCCCGCCGAAGGGCTGCCGCAGCACCACCGCGCCGGTGGTCACGCGATTGATGTAGAGGTTCCCCGCCGAGATGTGTTCCTTCCAGTATTCCTGCTCCCGCTTGTCCAGGCTTTCCAGCCCGGAAGTCAGGCCGTAGCCGGTCTGGTTGACCAGCGACACGGCGTGTTCCAGGTTTTCCGCCCGCATGACGCCGATGACCGGCCCGAAAAACTCGGTCAGGTGAGTATAGCCGCCCGGCTGGACGTTCCACTTGATCCCTGGCGTCCACATCCGGGGATTGCCGTCGATGTTCTTCGGCTTCAACGCCCATTCCTCGCCCGGCTCCAGCTCGGTCAGCGCCTTTTTCAGATCGCCCGACGGCG
>JBKHDD010000199.1:0-8453 GCA_046541515.1 Desulfococcaceae bacterium | reverse complement strand
TGAAACTCCTCTTCCTCGAAATCGAAACCGAGGATTTCTGGCCCCTCGCCGCCGCGGGACCGGCCTTCATCGGCGCGTATCTCCGGGAATACGGCCATGACGCCGAAATGCTCCGAGTCGGCCCATCGGAATCCCTCGCCTCCGTCACCGATCGGATTAAAACCGCCGATCCGGAGCTCCTCGGCCTTTCTCTCACGCTCCGCCAATGGCCCCGCGCCCGCCAAGTTGTTTCATTCATCCGCTCGGAGATCGAAATCCCCGTGATCGCCGGCGGCCTGTTCCCCACCTTCGCGGCGGAGACGGTGCTTTCCGCCGAAGGCTTCGATTTCGTCTGCGTGGGGGAAGGGGAGGGCGCGACGGTGGATTTGCTGGAGGCCCTGGCCCGCGATCCGGCCGACATCCCGCCCATTCCCAACATCCGGACCCAAAACGGAACCAATCCTCCGCCGCGCCCGGCCATTCCCCGCCTGGACGACCTCCCGTTCCCCGCCCGGGACCTGCTGGACGAGCATCACGGGCTGGTCCACCTGGTCACCCGGCGCGGCTGCCCCTTTTCCTGCGCCCACTGTTCCGCCGGCAGCTACCGGGACATCTACGGCGGCGGATATCTCCGGGACCGCTCCCCGGAAAACGTCCTCGCGGAGCTTCGTTCCCTTGGCGAATCGGGCGGTCTGGGCTATGTTATCTTTTTGGACGACACCTTTAATCTTCGGCCGCACTGGCTTCGGGCGTTTCTGCCGCGGTTCCGGCGCGAGATCGGCGCGGGATTTTCCATCCACGCCCGGGCGGACGGCATGGATTCCGAAACCCTGGCCCTCCTGGCCGACAGCGGTTGCCGGCACGTGGTCTACGGGGTGGAAAGCGGCAGCGAACGGGTCCGCCGGGAGATTCTGAACCGGCCGGGGGACAACGTTGCCCTCCATCGGGTGTTCCGGCAAACCCGGGACGCGGGAATGATCGTCACCGCCAATTTCATGTTCGGGGTTCCGGGAGAAACCGCCGCCGAAATCGAGGAAACCCTTGCGCTGGCCGAATCCCTGGAACCGGACGATTTCGGTTTTTTCGTCTTCCAACCCTTTCCGGGCGCCCGGCTCTACGACCGTTGCCGCGCCAAGGGCTGGCTTCCGCCGGGTTTTACCAATTCGGCGATAAATCATCGGCGATCCCCGCTGGCCTTCCCGAACCTGACGGAAGATCAACTGGAAGCTTTTTTCGCCCGCTTCGAGGCCCTTCGGAACCGATAAAAAGCCGCTTCGAAGATTTCCCACTTTTTTTCGTTCGTCTACCCATTGCTTTTGGCGAAAATTTATGGAAGCGTATCCAATACGCTTTTGGTCCGTTTCGCGGAAGCGCCCCTTTCCGGCCCAAGGCGACCGCCATGATCTCTGAACCGGAGAATCCATCCCCATGACCATGCCCGCCGCCCGAATGACCGACCTGACCCTGCGGGAAGCGCCCCACTGCCACGCCCCCATCCATCCGCCCGCGCCCACGCCGACGCCGGTGCCCCATCCGGCGTTGCCGCTGCCCATCGTCAGCGGAATGTTCACGGTGCTCATCGGCAATCTGCCCGCCGCCCAGATGACCAGCCAGACCATGCCCTGCGTGATTCCGCCGTGCGTTCCCGCCGGGCCGGGCATGGTCGTCAAGGGCTCAGCCACGGTGTTCGTCGGAGCGCTTCCCGCGGCCCGGGTCAACGATATCGTTTCTCACCCCTCTTGCGTGGCGCCCATTCCCAGTCCGGTGGGAAAAATCATGCCGCCGGGCTGTCCCACCGTGATGATTGGCGGGTAGGCCCATGGCACTCGGTCGATCCTCCCAAGGAGCTTTCCGATCATGAAGCGCCGTCATTTCCAACGGTTCCGGCCGGTTTGCCCGATTTGCCAGCGACGGGGCGAGGACGTTCCGCTGGAGTTGCGGACGGTGGTGCGGGAGGCGGCCGGAGGGGATCGGGCCGACCTCGAACCCGACTCCGCCATCCTCGAAGGCATCCTCACCTGCGCCGATCCGGCATGCATGGCCGAGTATCCGATTATCGACGGGATTCCCATCATCGTGGCGGATGTTCGCGGATTCGTCTCCCGGAACGCCTCGGCACTGCTGGCGCGGAGCGACTTGTCCGACACCCTGGAGAGCCTGGTGGGCGACTGCTGCGGTCCCCAGTCCGATTTTGACGTCCGTCGCCAGCATTTGGGCTCCTACGCCTACGACCATTACGGCGATCTGGACCCGGAAGAGAAGAGGGAAGGTCCCGCCCCGCCGGGGAGCATTCTCCGATTGTTGAAAGCGGGATTGGACCTCGCCGAAAACCATCCCGGCGGTCCTATGTTGGACCTCGGCTGCGCCGTCGGCCGCGCCGGCTTCGCGCTGGCCGAAGCCACCGACGATCTGGTTCTGGGCGTGGACCTGAATCTGGACATGCTTCGCACCGCCTCCCGCGTCCTCCAGGAAGGGATCGTCCAATATCCCCGCCGCCGGGTCGGCATGGTCTACGACCGGCGGGAGTTCCCCGTTTCCTTTTCGGGCGCGGCCCGGGTCGATTTCTGGGCCTGCGACGCCGGCGCGATTCCCGCGGCATCCCGCGCCTTCGGAACGTTGGTCAGCCTCAATCTCCTGGACTGCATGAACCATCCTCTGGATCATCTTCGGGAAATCGCCCGGATTCTTGCGCCCGGCGGCCGCGCAATTTTATCCACGCCCTACGACTGGTCTCCCAACGCCACCCCGGTGGAAGGCTGGATCGGCGGCCATTCCCAGCGTTCCGTCTTTCGCGGCGCCGCCGAACCCCTGTTGCGCCATCTTTTGTCCCAGGAAGAATTCCGGGGCCCGCATGGCCTCCAAATCGTCTCCGAAACCTCGGTCCCTTGGTCGGTCCGGGTCCATGACCGCGCCGCCATGACCTATCAATCTCATTTGATGATTATGCGGAAGGGGGCGGGTTGAACGGCATGCAAATCCCCAACAAGCGGGGCATCGCCCCCAACAAAAAATTCGGCGCCTCGGTCCGGCCGGGACTGTTTCGCTCCCTGGTCGTCGTTTATGGAATGCTGCTGGTCTTGCTGCTGGCCGTGGGATGGCTGATCGGCTATTCCATCTATCCCCCGCGAGCGGAACCGCCGGTGGTCGCCAGTGCCCCGGAACCGGAGCCCACGCCCGCACCGGAGCCCGAACCCGCCCCCCGACCGGCGGAACCGCAGGCCCCGGAACCTCCGCCGGCGGACCCTTTGGCCGACGCCATGGAGACGTTGCAAAGTCGGCTGAGCCGGGCGCGGGTGGTTCCTTTCGGAATTGAGTCGCCGGAAGGCTATCGCTTCCAAATGCTTTCGGAAGGGGCGGTGGCGGCCGACGCCGTGGTGGCGGACGGCCGAACCTGGGCCATCGCCGTGGGTTCCGCCGGAAATTTTGACGAATCCGTCGATCCGGACATCGAAAAATTGCGGGCAAACGGCTGGGACCCGTTCCGCTTTCCGGTGCTGGAAATCCCGCCGCCGGTTTGGATGGCCGGGGAAGCGCCCACGGCGGAGGCCCTGGCGGAATCGCACCGGCTTCGCTCCGAGGGGATTCCGGCGATTCCCGTTCGGGTTCCCGAATTGGCGGGCATTCCGCTGCGGCGCTGGGCCGAGCTACTGTCGGCCTCGATCCCGGCGCGGCCCTACACCGTGCGGCTGGCCAGTTTTCGAAACGCGGCGAGGTCGCTTCGGGAGTTGAATCGATGGATCGGGCGGCGGCCGGACGTGTATCGGGTTGGCTATGATTTGCCGGAGCGCGGGGAGTTCTGGAACGTCTACGCGGGCCATTTCGCCGAATTCGCCGCCGCCGAGGCCTTGGCCGAAGCCGTGCCGGTGGCGGACGCCATGGTCCGGAAAATGCCGTACGCCGTGATGGTGGGCCTCCCGGAATCCGAGGCGGACGCGCAGCCGACCATCCAACGGGTGGCCGGGGTGACCGGCTTCGAGCCCTATCGGTTGGATGCGCCTTCGGGGCCGCCGCGCCTTTTGGTCGGGACCTACCGTTCGCCGGAAAGCGCGATGAAATTGACCCAACGGCTTCGGGACGCGGGAATTCCCGCCTGGGGAGTGGAACGATGAGCCATTTTTACGCCTTCGACCGGAAACAGAGCCTGCTGCTGCTGTTCGCGGGCATTTTGCTGGCGATCCTGGCGCTGATGCTGGGCTGGATCGTCGGGCTGCTCATGCGGCCGCCGGCGATGCCGGAAACCGCGTCGCGCCCGCCTTTCGCCTCCGAGCAACCCCTTGCGTCCTCCGCCGATCCCCAACGCGCGGCGGCGGATACCCGGACGACGGTCGAGGAATCGGCCGGCGCCCTCCAGACGAGGGCCGAAGAATCGGGAAGCGCACTCCAAGCGGCGGCCAATGAATCCCGAAGCGCGGCCCAGGCGACGGCCCGGGAGGCGGAAAGCGCCCTTCCGGCCGCGAGGGATGAATCGGCCGACGGCCTTTCCGGTGCGAATACCGACGATCCAACGGGCGCCGGGGACCGCTCCGCCACGCCAAGCCCGGCGGCCGGCGCTTCCGCCGAAGACGCGCCCGGCCCCGCCGAAACCGCCGAGGCTTCCGGAAACCTCGGCGACGCCATTCCGCCCGACGCCAAGCCCCGGGAATCGGCGGATGGAACCGGCAACGGCGCGTCCCAAGAGGGCGGGCCTTCGCGCGAATCCTCCGGGACCGGCGCGGAAAGCTCCGACGAAGAATCCGAATCCGACTTCGGACCGCGAACCCGATATGCCGTGGTGGTGGCCGATTTCGTGGTGGAAAGCAAGGCGCGGGAGCTGGTGAAAGCGCTGGAGGAGAAGGGCTACGCGGGTCGGGTGGTGCATACCCCGCCGGAGCGGACGGCGGGACGGATGGGAATCTACACCGTGATCTTGGGCGATTACGCCCGTTCGGCCACCGCGGAGATTGCGGCGGAACGATTTGCGGAGCGGGAATCCGGCGCCACCGCGGTGCGGCGCTTTCCCGCCTTCGCGCTGTTGCCGCCGCCGCCCAGTCCGGCGGCGCCGCCTTCCGCGGCGGAACCATTTGTTCCGCCCGATCCGGAGGGCAATCCCGAATCCGGCCCCGGCGGATGATTCAACCGCCGTCCCCCTGCTCTCCCACCCGAACCCCGTCCGCCGTGCGCCGCTCCCGGCGGAACATTTCCCGCTGGAACAGGTCGATCGTCAAGGCGGGATAGAAGGTGCGGCGCACCCGGTGTTCGCCGTCCGCCGCAGCGTCGGCCGGGGCGAAAACGGCCACGTCGTCCCGGGTGACGGCCACGCCTTCCCGGACGAAGCGGGTTTCAAATCGCGCCCCTTCGTACCGGACCGCCGGGGCGTCGAGTTGATAGATGAAATTGGCGGGATCGTCCGCTTCCGTCTCCCCCGGCCGCAAGGGGGTCCGTCGAAACGGCAACCGTCGTCGAAGCCCGTCCCCCCATTCCTCAAAGGCCACCCAAAGAATCTCCTCTCCGGCCTCCCGCAGAACCCCCGGGGTCCCCGCCGGAATTTTGATCTCCAGAATCCGCCGGTCCTTTTCGATCCGCACCCGGTGCGACGGCGTATCGATGGCCTCCTCGGTCATGGACATTTCCCGCACCAGCAGCAAATCCCGGCTCAGATAAAACTGGACGCGGGGCAACTGGTCCGCCAGCCGCACCCGATATTCGTCGGTGAACAGTTCCAGCGATCGGCAGGCCGGGAGAAACAGGCAGGGCCGCCAGTCGCAGTAAAACGGCACGCCGCCCGAACATCCGACCAAGGATGCCAACAACAGGAATGGGAGGAAGCGGAAGGAAATTTTCATGCGGGGTCTCCGGTCTGAAAACGGCCGGGCGCGGCCGGCGAAGGGGTTGTTTCGACGGACGGAATCCGGAATGGCCGGGCGTGGCGTTTCCGGCGGGCGTTTCCGGGGCGGAAAATCGGATTCCAAGCGTCTTCTTCAGGCTTGCGATCGGTTTCTGGCGTAGCACAGAACCGAAAAGGGGTCGAGAAGAAAGATTCGGGTTGAAAAAAACCGCTTGTTTTTTTAAAAAGAATCGTTTTTCTTTGTGGGAAACCAACCGTTGGCGGGTTCGACCGGGTTTTTGTCCGCCCAGGTCCAATGGCGTCAGGTCGAGGAAGGACTCATGTGAAATCGGCATCGTCTTCCCTAAAATGGGCGGATGGTTTCAAGGCATTGCCGAAAAATCCTTCCGGCGCCCCTTTAAAACCGGCGCCCCCCTTAAAAAAGGGGTTGAACACGCTTAACTAAACGGCATTGCCCCAGGTCCGCCTGAGGGCGTTTGGACGAACGCTTTCCTCAATCCGGCAAAAAATCTTCCGCCGCCCCGGCCTTTAAAGGAGTTCCGTGACCGACCCAACCCTGTACGACCGATTTCCCTACCTGAGCCGGGCCATGCCCCAAACCCATCCGTCCCGCCTGTCCACCATCGCCTGGCTGTTCGGCATGAATCCCGCCCCGCTGGCCGAAGCCCGGGTGTTGGAGCTGGGCTGCGGCGACGGCGGGAATCTGATCCCCATGGCCCTGGGAATGCCCGGCGCCCGGCTGGTGGGGCTGGACCTCTCCGCCTCCGCGATTCAGCGCGGTCGGGAGCGGATCGAGGCCCTTGGACTCAAAAATCTCTCGCTCCGCGTCCAGGATCTGGCCGATGAGCCGGGCGACGTGGGCGAGTACGACTACGTCGTCTGCCACGGCGTGTTTTCCTGGGTGCCGCCGGAGGTGTCGGAGCGGATTCTGGCCCTGATCCGGCAGTGCCTGGCTCCCCAGGGCGTGGCGTTCGTCAGCTATAATACCCTGCCGGGCGGCCATCTGCGAAACACGGTCAACGATCTCATGCGGTTCCACACCCGGGACATCGAAGACCCGGAGATTCGGATGGGGCAGGCCATGGCGATTTTGGATTTCGTCGCCCAAGGCGCACTGGAAGGTTCCGGCGCCTACCGGGCGGTGGTTCGCGAGGAACGGGAACGGCTCCACCGGGTGGATTCCGAATCGTCGCTGGCCAACCATCTGATCCACGATCGGTTGCAAGAGACGGTCCGGACGCCCTATTTTCACGAATTTATGGACCGCTGCGACGCCCACGGGCTGGACTATCTGGGAGAGGCCGATTTCGCCGAGATGCAGGACCAGTATTTGCCCGAACGGATTCGGAAGGTGCTGATCAAGGTTTCCGCCGGGCGGATTCGGGTGCGGGAGCAAATGCTCGATTTTCTCAAGGGAAGAAAATTCCGGCAAACGCTGCTTTGCCGCGCGGGAACTCCGCTGGACCGCCGGCTTGATCCCGGAAAGATGACGGAGGTTTTCGCGGCCACCTCCATCGTGCCCCTGGACGAAGCCGGCGAACCCTTGCCGGTTTCCCCGGCGCCGCGGGAAGGGCGGGGGGAGTTGATCTTTGGAGACCCCGGGGACGGCTCCAGGCTGATCAGCGACCACCCCGGCGTTCAGGGGGCCTTGGTGCATTTGGGGCGAAATTGGCCCATGCCGATCCATTTCGAGGAAATCATGACGGCCGCGGGGAAGATGGGCGGGCCCACCGGGGAGGAAAGCCGCCGGGCGGTGTCCGAGGCGCTGTTGTCGGCCTATTCCGGCAGTTTGGCGGAAATCTACCGGGAGACGCCCCAATTTGCGCCGGCGCCGGGAGATCGGCCCATTGCCAGCCCGTTGGCCCGCTTGCAGCTTCAAACCGGCACGCGGGTGTCCACCCTGACCCACCGCACCGTGGACCTAAAAAATTCCTACGCTCCGGCGCTTTTGCCTCTGATGGACGGCGTTCGGGACCGGGTCGCGTTGTTGGCCGAAGGGTTGACCGCAGTTCGACAGGCGGACCTTTCCGCGGACGGCCGGGCGGCCTCCGAAAAAACCGACGCGGAAATCGCGGCCGAAATCGAAGCGGAGCTGGACAGGCTCGCCCGTTACGGCCTGCTCATGCCGGAGCCGACGCCATGATCACGTGCAGCATTGTCCGCCAGGAGGCAAAGCGGCGCACCCGGAGCAATCCCGGCCCCAGCGGGGTGTTCCGACGGCCCCAGTGGAAGCCCCGCCGCCGGGGTTCCAAGGAATACGTGATGACCGGGGACGAAATCGAGCGCCCCCTGAAATTCCGCTGGCGGATCAGCCTGAGCGAGCCGGGCGGCAACGGCAACGGCCGCCGGCAATGGTACATCTGCACCGTCAGCTACTGGGACGTGGTGGACGACCGGTACGGCAAGGAGAAAAAGGGCAAGCTGTTTTTCCACGCCCGAAAGCGGCTGGAAATGCTTTTTCCCGACCGGGATCAGGCGGAAATCCGGAACCTGCTGCGGGTCATCGAGAAGCGGTTCGCCTCCATCCGCAAATCGATCATCGCCGAATACCAGGAGTCGGAGGAATACTATTTCCGGCTGATTCAAAACCTGGTGGAGCAGAAGCGGCGGGAGTCGGACCGGCGGGGGAATGGCGCGGGAAAAGGCGCGG
>JBKHDD010000198.1:0-8499 GCA_046541515.1 Desulfococcaceae bacterium | reverse complement strand
ATCACAAATTTCAAACCTTTGAAAATGTCTCAATGTTGACCGGGTAAAGTATAACGACGAACCCCGGGGATGGCAAACTTTCCTTGGATCGGATTCCCGCCGGAAACCCGCGTCCGAATATGCGCAAGGCTCCTGCCTCATCCGTCCCGCTTTTCCGTCGCCAGCAGCCCCGGCAGCCGGGTCCCGATTTCGTCGAAGCACCAGGCCTGAAGTCCCCGGGTCGCTTCGATCTGCCGGTGGTTTTCCACCAGCCCCGACGGGAAGAAATCCTCGAAATTCCCTTCCGCGTCCCGCCGGGAGGCCAATAGCGGGTCGATGAAGATGGCCCGCCCGAAAATCCCGCTTTTGGTGTAGGCCGTGTCCCGCCGCCGGCGCAAAACATCCCCGCCTTCCCCGTAGTATCCCTTCACCTCGAAGACCAGCAGGGCGCCCCAGGGCGTCACCGCGGCCAGGTCGATTTCGTCGTCGGCCTGGTCGCCGTTCCCGGCCAGGGTGTAGGTTTTCACGTTCCGGAAAACATGGGGCAGAAACCGCTCCAATCCCGCCGCCGTCAGGGCCTCCCGGAACGACCAGGCGGTCGCGGTCTCCAGGACGCTTCCGAATTTATCGGGAAAAAGGATGTTCCCGCGCATGAGCCCCCGGGTGGGATGGCGCAGGGATACCCCGGCCGCGGCCATGGACCGTTCCAGTTCTTCCGATTCGCTTTCGGAAAGCGGCGCGGAAAAGATCGGGGCGGTCGGAATGGCCAACTCGCCGGCCAGCTCCGGGACCAGCCGTTTTTTGGCCTGATTCCAGAAAAAGAAATTGCAATGGCGGATGATCGGTTCCAGGTCCTTGCGTTCGGGTTCGGCGCGCAGGTCGAGAATCGCTTTCCGAAGATTTCCCCGGGCGTGGTCGTCGGGTTCCGGCGCGGGGTCCAGCAGTTTTTCGTACCGGGGGCGATGGGTTTCCAGCAGTCGCCGGACGTGTTCCCGCAGGCCGGTTTGGGTGTCGAGTTGCGGCGGTCCCTTGTCCATGGTCCGGATCGCCATTTCCTGGAACAGGGGGCGGGTGCGGTATTCCGCCACGAAGGGCGCGGTCCAGTCCCCGAATTCCGCCTCGGACAGCCGCTCCCCGGTTCCCCCGGCCGAAAATCCGTTCAGGTTCAGCAGGTCTTCGAGTTCCAGGAAATGGTCCATGGGGGTTTCGTCGCACAATTCCAGTCGATGGTCGTAGAACATGATCCGGTGGGGCCGATTGTCGGTGTAGATCAGCCGGTCGGCTTCCACCCCTCGCCGGAGAAACGGCGACAGAATGCCCAGGGTCATGGATTTTTTTCCGCCGGTCATGTTCCAGAAAATCGTGGCGTCCTTCCCGGGCAGATGGGGCTGGATCGTCGCGGCCATCCGATCCGCCGCGTCCTCCGCGTCCCTCGGAACCCGGACGATTCGAAGCGGCAGGTTCCGCCGGTCGCAGACCCGCTTCATGTTCGCCGTCCATCCGCGCTTGTCGGCTTCCGACGAGGAAAGAAGGATCATCCCGTCCGCCTTCAGCTGAAGCGCCGGCAACAGATTCGCCGCCTGGTTCTGGGTGGAGATGCAGATGTGGGTGGTCATGGGGTGGGCTCCCGGTTTGATTGACGTTGTTTACTTTCGGAGTTCATAAATCGAGATTTGGGTCACGTAGGGGCAGGCCCCCGTGCCTGCCCTTGCGCCGATGGCAACCACGGGGGGTTGCCCCTACGATGATGTTGCGAAATTTATGCGCAGATACGTGTCATTCAGGAATGGCGCTTGATGAATCAAGCGATCCAAGTTCCGGATTGGGTCATTTTTTCCAAAACGCGATTCAGTTTGTCGAAAAAAATCCGGCCTTGCTCCGGGATGTCGGTGGCCGCCCCGGCTTTCGCCGTCCATGCATGGTCGAAGCCGTTTCGATAGGTCGTCAACTCTTTGCTGAAGCTCCGGAGGATGGCTTCCACGCCGTTGGCTCTCAATTCTTCGTAAAACGGAAAAATACGGTCTCGATCCTTTTTCCTGCCGTCGAATTTCCACTCTTCCTCCGGAAATTCGAAGAATTTGATGAAAATTTCTCCGTAGGTCGGTCTTCTCTTTTTCCTCTTCTTGTTGCTCATGCCATCCCGCTCGAAATGAACCATGACCAGCGAAGCGATAAATTCCCGCATCACGGTGTACGCCTGCATGAAAAGCCTGTGCTCCAACAGCAACCGGGCAATCTCGATTTGAAGTTCGAAATATGCCTTGTTGTACTGGCCGGACGGCGCCGTCTCCGTGCAGAGACTGACGAATTTGTCAAAGACGAGGTCCAGAAGAACCCTGCCGGTTTCGGACGCTTTTTCCTTTTCGGCCTGAATCAATTCGATGGCGGTATGGGCCTTTCGGCCAACGTTGTTCACATCCACGTTCCGGACGGTATTGGTCAAATCGTCCAAGGCGGAGATGATCTCGGGATCGTTGAGTTCTCCGGCCTGGAAATCGGTCGTCTTCGCGGCGACTTCCGCCAGTTTCCGGGCGTCCGCCTCCTCGACCAGACGGCTCACGGCGTCGGCCCACTCGTTGATGACGTAGAAATCCTTCATGTTCACGATGGGCGAAAGCTTGCGGTTGCTGTCGAAGGCGCCGTAGTACACCGCTTCGATTTGGATATTCCTCGCCTTTTGCAGGAAATTCAGCGCCGTGGAAAAAACGATGGGAACCGCCCGATACCCGTGGGTCAGGTCCAGTGTCAGCCGGTCGCCGTGTTCGATGATCCCCAAAATGGTTTCGAACCATTTCCACTGGCCTTCGGGGGAAAAATCCTCTTCCAGAATCAAATATTCCGGGGCCGCCCCGTAAGCCGACATTCCATCCGTCAAAATGGCGGAATGGGCCTCATGGGATTTCCGAGTTGCCGCCATCAAAACGAGATCGAAGTTGGCGCCGCCCAAAATTTCCATTTCCGCGATCTGAACAAACGGGGTCTCCTTGGATCGGCGGCCCGCCAGCTCGTATGTCGCCGGTCGGTACCCGATGGGGCCCGTCTCCGGATTGATGTTCCCCAACCCCAAAAAACTCAAATACACATTCCGCATGATTCCCGATCCTTTCAGCTTTCTTCGTTTTCCGGCGGTTCGTCCTCCCGGTCCCGGCCGGTTCGCTCCCGCATCGCGGCCCGGGGCCCAAGGACCGCGTTCACGTGCCGTTGCGGCGCCTGGAGCCGTTCCGTCGGCGTCGGGGACAGCATCCAGCGGATCAGCGTCACATCGACGCCGTCGTCGTCGCAAGGGGCGGAACCCTCGGGTTTTTCCTTGGGATTCCGCCCCCAAGCGCCGTCCGGCCACCGATCTTCCGGATCGCTCATTTCCCATACCACCGAAACCGCACGTGGCGGAAGCGGTGGGTCAGCCGGACGCTCCCGTCCGGCTGGGTCTCCTCGGTCGCCTCGCGGCGGGTGGTGGCGTAGATCGGGTGGAACCCGTTGTCGAAGGCGAACCGGGCCATCAGATAGCAGGCCCCGAAATCGCCCTGGATTAAAACGAAATCCCCGGGCGCGGCCCGGTTCCGCACCCAGTCCCGCACCGGGGCCAGATGATGGAAAACGGACGGCGCGTCGGCCGGAACGTCGCCCCAGACCGCCCCGACCGCCTCCGGCATCGTTTCGATTCGTTCCACCCCCAGCGAGGCGCGGGCGTCCGCCTCCTGGGCCGGGGTGAAGGTGTGGTTGAAGACGAGGTAAAGGGTGGATGCCATGGCGAACAACAACTCCTTTTTCGATGGAGACACGATCATGTCTCGTAAAATCCACGTCGAGGGCGCGGCCACCGGCGGCGTCCGCATCCCGACCCATCGACCGCCAACCCATCCCGGGGTGCTGCTCCGGGAGGAATTCCTGATTCCCCTGGGCCGGCGACCTTACGAATTCGCGGAACGACTCGGGGTTTCCCGCTCCTGGATGGAGAGCTTCCTGAACGGCCGGGAATCCCTGACGCCCGACCTCGCCGAGCGCCTCTCCCGCCTGACTGGCCCCTCCCCCGCCTTCTGGATGAACTTCCAGCGGCGGTGGGAGGGGTATGGGGAATCGCGGTTGCCCGAAGTTGTTTCATGGGCGATTCGTAAAATGAAAAATACTACCTGAACACCATGCCGAGCGATGAATCCCCCGGCTGAATCCAGAAAAGCCCGTTGCCGTGGGATGATTGGCAGAAAGAAGCGAGCGCACTTCAAGCCGCTTTCGGGATAAAGCCGGGGAATTGATTTCCTCGCCATCGCCCATGCGGAAAATTAGATCGAGCGAATCGCCCTACGCCGACTTGAAACCATCGAAACGAACAACGATCCCTTTTTTCTTGCTCTGCAAACGAACGAAAAACTTTGCAACGGCCCCTTCCTTCGAATCGGCCGGAATTATCTTCGGATTTTCAATTTTCCCCAGTCTGTCGTCGTTGGGAAATACGGCCACCCATCGGTCGCCCGATTTTTCGAGCTTGCCCTCCAGGTTTTGCCCCGCCTCGATGGGCGGCGTACCCGTTTTTTTGCCCTTTCGAGTCGGCACCGGATCACTTTCTTTCGCGGCAACCGGAGTTTGTTTTTTTTCCGCTGGCCGGTGCGCGGGGGCGCTCCTTTCCTCTTCCTTTTCTTTTTGGGCGGGACTTGGGAGGGCTCCCTTCCATTGAGGTTCGCTCGTGGCCGCGACGGCATGGGGACTTGGCAATACCCTTCGGTCTCGAAATTGCCCCAAATCCATGTATTCGGTTTTCCCCATGCCGGGCCGGTCCTTCCATTCCAACATCAGAAAAAGGGCGTCGATACGGCCAATTTTCCGCAGACCTTTTTGGTCTGGGACAAGGGTCTCGTCTGTCCCTTTGGCATGTTCCAAAATGAAATCCGAAAATGAATCTTGGAAAAACTCAACCCTCTCCTCCTTGATTCCCTTGGCTTCCCACGAAGAATACCTCTCCGCATGATCCACCAAATGGAGATCGCAATCCAGTCGAACGCTCCCAAGCCCCAGCGGTTTGCCCATTCCGAGTTTATGGGCGCATCCTTCGGGAAGCTGGAGTACCGACAGCAAGGCGCCGAGTTCGATTTCCGACAGATTCTGGAAGCGGATTCGAGTTTTGAACGTCACTTTCGATTTGACCGGTTGGATAATCGTGTGCTGGGTGTGGCTTTCCGCTCTTCCCGCAACCAGATCGTTCCGCTTTCGAGATTCTTGGTTGGGTTCGCGGATTTGGCGAAGCCCCTGATTTTCGTCCCAGCGGTGCCAATACAGCTTGTGCCCACGTACGGCGGTTGTGTCCCCCTTCAGGTAGGTGGTGAGTTTCTCCTTCCCTTTGGTTCCATCTTGGGTCAAATAGTGCTGGAAGCTGGTCGGCTTGGGCGAGGAAAGAATCTTGGGAACGATGATTTCCTCCGTCCAATTTGGGCCGCCCGAAATGGCTTCGGCGTCTTCGAAAAAAACTCTCCCTTTGATGATTGGGGCATCCGCCTTTTCTTCCCGGGAAACGCGCCCGAAAATGGCCTCCGCCATGTCGATCCCTTTTTGGGGCGAAGGGAAGGGAACGAGATCGGCCGGGCCCAAGTCGTAAGGCAGGCGAAACATCTGCGCCCTGCCCAAAAAAACGAGCCCGGCGGGGTTGTCATTTCCCTTCAAATTTTCCTCGGTCAAAAAGAAAACGGGCTCCCCGTTCCGCAAATGGCCGTCGGCTTTTCTGCACCGGTTTGTGGGTTCGTCTTTGGGAAAGGCCATCCCCTGCCATTGTGAAATTTGATCTTTATCGTGGAATCGTTCCCATATTTTCTCCGGGACCTGAATGAATTTCGATTCGTCGCTCTCTGTCTGCAGAAAAACAAATTCCTTTTTCTTTTTTGGGGCGTTCCCAGTCAAAACCAAGGTACCGGTTTCCCAGTCGCCACTCTCGTCAGGTCGGGGTTCTTGGACCTTAATGTGCGCAACGAGGTCGGAACCGGCGGATTGACGTTTTATCCAGCAGGTTTTTTGCTGGAATCGCCAATCCGGCTTATAGTTTGGCCCTCCCTGAAAAATATGTTGAGGCAACTTTTGCCGGGCCACCCGCAGCACCTCGCATGGGGCAATGAAGGCGTCCTTTCCCTTGGTTTGCAAAAAACCTCCCGGCGGCTTCTCCCCGTCCCGAAGCATACGATTTCGATAGGCCACGCCGATTCGATCATTCCCCACCGTGCGGAAAAATGGCTGTGCATCCGTTATGGGTTTGATTCGGGAAAAGGTGAGGATTTCCAGAAGATTTCGGGTCATTCCCCGAAGGCTTGATCCGGGGATGACCGGCGTTCCGTCGGGACGGCGGAAGGGTTCGTATCGCAGACGGTTGTCCCGCACAGCCCCGGCGTTTTCTCCGGGGAAAACGGGTCCTCGAATGAAAAGCGGGGTCAGGGTCTCAATCTTTACATCCACCCATCCGGTTTTCAAACCAGGGGAAAATTCATGGTGGTTTTCCCAGGGCTTTTTCTTCTCCCCGTCAACTTCCCAGCCTTCCTCAACCCACAGGCATTGATTGGGCAACGGGATAAAATTGTAGGGCGCGGTCGCGGTCTGGTCGGGGCGATTGGGGCTGATGTGCTTGGTTGTCATTGCTTTTTCTCCTTGATGGCAATCCCCACCAGCCGCGTCGCGGCCACGCGCACCGCGCCGGTGTTTTCTTCGTCGCGTTGAAAGTAGTGGCGGACTTGCAGCCGGACCCGGCGTTCTTGCAGGTCCTCTTCGGTAACGCCCAGCGGAATCACCTGCTCCGCGCCGGCCCGGTCGGCGATATGGGTGAAGCCGTTCTCGCATTCCCCTCGAACCTTGTCGCCACGAATAATTCGCGATTCGGTCTTGTCGGGCTGCAACGGTTTCGGCAAATCGTCCTCCTGCACATCCCGCAGAACCCGTCCGCAAAGCCCGTCCTCCGTCCGCCAAATGAGCACCTCGCCCGCTTCGCCGAACAGCCGGATTTCCTGGAGGGTTTCCCGCCGCACCGGCGGAGAAATCTTCGAGTTCGCCTCGTTGCCCGTTCGCCAGCGGTTTTCCGCCGCGTCCCATTTGCACCACGTCACCCCGTCGTCGCAATGGGCCAAGGCGAACGTCAAGCCCGGCGCGTCTTCCGGCGCCGTCGCCCCGGCCGCGCCCGCGAACCATTGGAAAAACCGCTCGCAAGCGTCATTTCCCAAGGGCCTGATGTCGCAGCCCATCACCGCCGAAAAGCCGTTCAATGTCGTCATGACGCGCCTCCTTTCCCGGTTCCCGCCCCGGACGGTTCGGTCGATTTCGGACCCGCTTCGGGATTGTGGAATTCTTGGATCGCCCGATCAATTTTCTCCGCCGCGTCGCCGCTCGGCGGCTGGCCCGGGGCCAGCGCCGCCGTTTTCGCGGGCTCGCCGTTTCCCTCCCAAAAGGCCAGCTTCGCCGTTCCGTTCAACACGCCCCGGCCCACGCTGGAAGTTCCGCCCACCGGCAGGGCGCCGTCCAGCAAGTCCTTCAGCACCAGCAGCACCAGCCCCAGCTCGCCCGGCGCGGGATTTCGAAGTTCCAGCCGAAGATTGGAACCGCCCCTCACCTCCGGCGCCTCCTCGAACAGGGCCGTGTCCGCCGCGCCGCCGGTGAACCGGTCGATGGCCACCCGGGTCTGCTCCTTTTTCCGGCTTCCGTCGATCCGGGCCTCGCCCACCCGCAAGCGGGCGGCCCGCAACGAAGTGTTCCTCTCCGCCTCCGCATTTTTGGGGCGGGGACCGAAAACGGCGTCGATCCAGCGGTCGGCGTCCCCCGCCTCGTTCCGAATCAGCCGGGCGATGCGCGTGGCCTGGCTCCGCATGACCCCGGCCAGCCCGGTGCCGGGCAGAACGGGAACGCCGCCGGAGCGCAGATGGCTCACGTCCGGGCCGGTCGCCTCGGCGTTGGGGCTCCGGACCAACAGGTCGTGAACCACGCGCAAATTCAGGTCGATGACCACCCGTTGCCGGGCGTCTTCCGCCAGTTCCCGAATTTCGCCGATTTCGTCCGGCGCGGCGGTTTGGAGCGCCTCCCGGATGGCGATCATTTCTCCGGAAACCGGCGTTTCGTGGTCGGACCCGATCCATTCCAACCAGCCTTCGCGGTTGGACAGATCAAATCGCTTGGCGATCCATTTCGCCGACACCCGCCCCAATCCCCGGGTCCGCCGGGCCCCGAATCCGGTTTCCCCGGCGGAAAAGGCGTCCAGGGCCGCGGCCAGATCGGTCAGGAGTTCCGCTTCGGACCTTTTTTCGGCCTTGGACGGCCGGTATTCCCCGATTTTCTCCGGATCGGGCACCAGCAGGTCCACCCGCACCGGAAAGGTGGTCCCGGCCGGCAGCACCTCGAAGTCGAACTTTTTCCCCGCCTCGGCCACGCCCCATTGGGGATCGATGGCCACGCCGTCCCGGATTTCCACGCCGCCGGCCGCCGGGAGCGATCCGATCGCGTCGAAGACGACAAGCGGGCTTTGGTCGCCGTTGTCCACGCTCCGTCCGTCGCCGAACAGGGCCG
>JBKHDD010000197.1:0-8508 GCA_046541515.1 Desulfococcaceae bacterium | reverse complement strand
AGGAACGCGGTGAAGATGGACCGGTCCAGATGGGTGGAAAAAACCCGCTGCTCTTCCCGATAGCTCGTGAAAAAATTGCCCGTGGCCAGCCAGCGATTCGCCGCCATGATCTACACCCGCTCGATTTCGTGGACGCCGAACAGCCCGTGGGGCTTGAACAGCAGGATGATCAGCAAAATGACGTAGGGCAGCACTTCTCCCGTGCCGTTGAGCCCCCAGTTGCCGTCCAGATAGCCGCCGGCGAACTGCTGGATGAGCCCCATGATGATGCCCGCCACCACCGCGCCGTTGATGGAATCCAGCCCGCCCAGGATCACCACCGGAAAAACGATGATCCCGAAGGCGTGAAGGGTGTCGAAGTTCAATCCGGTGATGTTTCCGATGATTCCCCCGGCCGCCGCCGCGCTCAGCCCCGCCAACGCCCAGGCCAGCCCGAAGACCCGGGGCACCGAAATCCCGATGGACATGGCCGCGAACTGATCGTCGGACACCGCCCGCATGGCGATGCCCAGGGTCGATTTTTTGAAAAACCAGGTGAAGGCCCCGATCAGCAACGCCGTAATGAAAACGCCCACGAGCTGGGTCCAGGAGATGGAGACGCCTCCGAAGGTGATGGGCGTGTTGGGGAGAAATTCGGGGAAGGAGAAGTTTTCCGTCCCAAAGGGCGTCAGGTAGATGAGCCCGTCCAGGATCGACATCAGGCCGATGGTGACCATGATGACGCTGATGATCGGCTCGCCGATGAGCCGCCGCAGAAAAATCCGCTCCACGCTCATGGCCAGCAGGAAGGTCAGGACCATGCTGAGGACGAAGGAAATCAGGATGGGAATCCCCGCCCAAACCGTCAGCGCGTAGGTGATGAAGGCCCCGGCGGCGATGAACTGGCCGTGGGCGATGTTGAGCACCCGGCTGGATTTGTAGATCAGTACGAAACCCAGGGCCGACAGGGCGTAAATGGAGCCCACGACGATTCCGCTGACGACGAGTTGGAAAAAATAGCTCATCGGGGTTCCTCCCCGTACCGTTCCATGGTGTAAAATCGAATCGTGGTGTTCACCGTCGCGGTCTGGCCGTCCTGGTACTGGAAAAAGGCTTCCACCTGTTTTTCGGCGATTTCCGGATCGTAGAGCGCCTCGTAGAGGTTCTCGTACTTCTCCCGGACGAATTTCCGGCGAATCTTTCCGGTCTTGGTCAGCTCGCCGTCGTCGGTGTCCAGCAGCTTGTAGAGCAGGGCGAAGCGGCGAATGCGGAAATGGGGCTTTTCCGCCGTTTCGTTGATCTGCTCAATCTCCTTCCGCACCAGATCGGCCACCTCGGTCTTGGCGGCCAGGTCCATGTAGGTGGAATAGGAGATGCCCCGGTCCTCGGCCCATTTCCCCACCACCACGGGGTCGATGTTGACCAGCGCGGAAACGTATTCCCGGCCGTCGCCGAAGACGACCGCCTCCTTGACGTAGGGGCTGAACTTGAGCCGATTTTCCAGGAACATGGGGCTGAACATCTCGCCGTCGGCCGTGTGCATCACGTCGGAGACCCGGTCGATGACCACCAGATGGCCGTTTTCGTCGATATAGCCCGCGTCGCCGGAATGGAGCCAGCCGTCCTCCAGCAGCTCCTCGGTTTTGTCCGGGAGTTTGTAGTAGCCCAGGGTGACGGAGGCCGACTTGGAGAGAATCTCTCCGGATTCGGAGATTCGGCATTCGGTCCCCGGCAACGGCCGGCCCACCGTGTCCGGCCGCACGTCGCCGTCCCGGTGCATGTAGGCGATGCCGGTGATTTCGGTCTGGCCGTAGATCTGCTTGAGATTGACGCCGATGGCCTGGAAGAAAGTGAACAGCTCCGGCCCCAGGGCCGCGCCGCCGGTGTAGGCCCGCCGCAGCCGCAGCAGCCCGAGCTGGTTGACCAGCGGCCGAAAGATCATCTGTCTTCCGAGCCACGCCCGAAAGCGAAGGCCGGGGGGCAGCGGTTTTCCGGTCATGCGATACCCGGCGGCCTTTTCGCCCACTCGGATGAAATAATGGTACAGCTTCCGGTTCAGCCAATAGGAATCGTCGATTTTGAGCCAAATGTTGGACCGGATCGTCTCGTAGATTCGCGGGGCGCCGAACATGAAGTGGGGGCCGATCTCCTTGAGGTCGGCCATGGCGGTTTCCACCGACTCCGGAAAATTGATGGCGATGCCGGTGGCCATGGCCACGCCGAAGGAGTTCATCTGCTCGCCGATCCAGGCGAAGGGCAGAAAGGAAAGATACTCGTCGGTCTCCTCCAGCGGGTCCACTTCGGTGATTCGGACGCCCATGTTGATGTAGTTGCGGTGGCTCATCATGGCGCCCTTGGGCAGGCCGGTGGTGCCGGAGGTGAGGCAGAGGTGGCAGGGATCGTCCGGCTTTCCCGCGTCCACCAGGGCTTCGAACCGGTTCGGTTCCGCCGCGTGGGCCTTCTCTCCCCGTTTCACCAGATCGGCGTATTCCATGAACCAGTCGTCCTCCCGGTAGGCGCGCATGCCCCGGGGGTCTTCGTAGATCACCTTTTTCACGCCGGGAATCCGGTCCCGAATCTCCACCAGCTTGTCCACCTGCTCCTGGCCGTCGCAGAAGACCACGGACACTTCCAGGTATTCCAGAATCCCGGCGATCTCGTCGGGCAGACTGGTCTGGTAAATGCCGGCGGACATGGCCCGGAGGCTTTGCGCCCCGATGGCCACGAAGAACATCTCCGGGATGTTGTCGCCGACGAGGGCGACCTTGTGGTCCCGTTCCACGCCGATGGCGGCCAGCCCCAGCCCGGCGGCGCGGACGGCGGCGTAATATTCCGTCCAAGTGTAGGATTTCCAGCGGCCCAGGTCCTTTTCCCGCAGGGCGATCCGGTCCGGGGCGATTTTGGCCCGGCGGCGCAGGAGCTGGGGGATGGTCTGGCCCAGGAGTTCGTCGCGGGTGGCCATCGTCTCAGTTCTCCTCCCCGATGTAGGCTTCGATGACCGCTCGGTTTTGGGAAACCTCCTCGGGGGTTCCCGCGCCGATGACCTCGCCGAAGTCCAGCACGTAAATCCGGTCGGAGATGTCCATCACCACGCCCAAGTCGTGTTCCACCAGCACCACCGTGGTGTCCCGCTCGGCCCGGATGTCCATGATGAAGCGGACCATGTCCTCCTTTTCCTCGACGTTCATGCCGGCCATGGGTTCGTCCAGCAAAATCAGCCGGGGGGCCAGCGTCAGGGCCCGGGCCACCTCCACCCGTTTTTGGACGCCGTAGGCCAGGGAGCCCACGGTGGCGTTCCGGTAGGGCTCCAGCTCCATGAAGTCGATGACCTCCTCCACGAAGCCCCGGTTTTCCGCCTCCACCCGGGACGCTTTGCCGAAATAAAGCATGGCTTGGAAGATGTTGTAGTTGAGCTTGCGATGGCGGGCCAGCAGGAGGTTGTCCAGAACGGTCATGCCCCGGAACAGCTCCAGATTCTGGAAGGCCCGGGCGATGCCCAACCCGGAAATGACGTGGGGCGGCGCCTTGCTCAGGTCGTCGTCGCCGTAGCGGAGGCCGCCTTCGGTGGGATGGTAAAAACCGGACACGCAGTTGAGCAGGCTGGTTTTCCCCGCGCCGTTGGGGCCGATGACCGAGGAGATGAGGCCCGGCTCGAAGGTCATGGAGACGTTTTCCAGGGCGTTGAGGCCGCCGAAGGTGAGGGTCAGCGATTCAATGTGGAGCGTTTTCATTCGGTGGCGGAGCGCCTTTCGGGGATCAGGTTCCGGGGAACCGATGGTTCATTGGATCGTCCGGGATTTTGGACCAGCAAGCGGCCCAAGACCGACTACCGGCCGGTCGGTAGGCCCCGCTCGAAAACCTGTTCCCGCGAGGCTGGCGCGGGAATGCCAAAAAAGGAGGCGGATCGCGGTTTCCGGCGCCGAGGGGGTTTCCCGGACTTCGGCGGGAGAAGCGTTCCCGCCGGGAGGAAATTTCCCGGCGGGGCGCTCCGCCATGCCGGACGGATTCGGCGGGGATGCCGGAAACCTCCGGGAAGGGGAGGGTTCGCGGCGGAAAGCCATCCGGCGATGAAACCCCCGGGATGCGCCCGGGCGGGCTTCCGGGGAAGCAAAATGGCGAAAGAGCAAAAAAATTCCATTCATTTTTTTGTCGAGTTTACACTGTTTTCATCCGTTGTCAATAAAAAATTGGGAAACAGGGAGGCGGGTGAGGCGGAAGGCGTGGCAAGAAAAATTTTGAGGAGTGGAGAACCTGGCGGTTTCAGCCACATCCGTCCGCAAAGAAAATTTGGGCGTGGCCTTGCCCGGGCGTATGGACAGTTCCGTTTTTGAGCGCCGCCGCCGGGCCGGTTTCTGGCGGCGCGTTCAAAACCCTTTTCACATCCCCCACACGGTCACCGTCTTTCCCGCCGCCGCGCGGGTTTCCCGGAAAATTTTCTCGTCCCAGGTCCGCTCCGGCCGCCGGTCGAAGATGATCAGGTGGCCTTCGTCCGCGCCGCACTTGTCCATGTAGTCCGCCGTCTGCTCCAACCCCTCGGCCAGGGTCCGCTCCCGGCTTTTGTACAGAATTTTCAGCTCCAGCACGACCTTCTGAAGGCCGCCGTCAACCGGCCACGCCACCATCAAATCGGTCCGCCGCCGCCCCAGCCCGTACTCCCGGTCGATCCGCCCGCCGGAATTGACGATTCGCTGCAAAAAGGCTTGCAGCAAGAGTTGGGGGCCGGCTTCCTTGTAGTCGAATCTTCCCACCCAATGTTCCGAATGCTCCCGGAAAAATTCCTGAAACGCGGTCAGCAGCTTTTCCATGTCCAGCCGCCCGTCCGGCGCAACGTACCATTGGGTCTGGAAAGGGAGAGCGTCCTGGGTGGTTTCGGCCAATAGCCTCGGGACGATCTCCTGGTAAATTTTGTTGGCGATGGTCAGTTGGGGCTTTCGTTGAATCAGCCCCAAATCCGTCACGTATTGGATGTCGTCTTCCCGCATTTGGCCCGGCTCCGGCGTTCCCGTCAAGAGCGGTTCGATCACGGATCGGACCCGGGGTTCCCGGAGCTTGTCTGCCAGTTGATCCAAATGGGTTTCCCGGCGAAGGATCAGGTTTTCCTTGGCTTGTTCCAGCATCTCGGAGGTGATCGGCCGGGTCCGATCACGTCCCGCTTCCATCTTGAAGCAGACTTCATATCCCAAAGCGTTCACCAGCCATGGCTGTCCTTGCGTGTATTCCCATACCCGGTCCACGACTTCGCCTTCATATTTTTGCCCGGTTTCCTCCGTATGGATTTGGTAGAGCCGCTGGACTTCCGCCTGGTGGAAGTTTCCCAATCGCAAGGATTCGGCTTTCACGTTGAACGCGCTGCCGCCGGTAATGATGGCTTTTTCCCGTTCCGAGTGAATGCGGTAGTCTCGCACGTCGCGGACGCCGCAAAGGATGACCGACTGGGGGAACGCCTTGGGCCGCTTGGGATATCCGGCCCGGATTTGACGCAGCACGGCGATCAGGGTGTCCCCGACCAAGGCGTCGATTTCGTCGATCAGCAATACCAGTGGGCGAGTTGACTCTTCCCGTGCCCATTGGGTCAACGCCAGCCCGAACGCCATGTGCGGACTGGACTTTTCCAAAATTTCCCCCCAGGAACGGTTCGGTGATTCATCGCCGGAATAGTCGACGGCGCTGGCCGCCGCTTCCTGCAAAACCGCGGAAATTCCCTCCCGAACATCTTCCCGCGCCGATTGGGCGACCTCCACGTTGACGTACCGGCACCGGTATTTTCCCGATTCGTTGAGGTGGGCCATCAAGGCCAGCAAAGACGACGTTTTCCCCGTTTGTCGGGGGGCGTGCAGGACGAAGTACTTTTTCTGTTCAACGAGCATAAGAATTTCGCTCAGGTTGAACCGCTCCAAAGGCGGAAGGCAGTAATGGTCCTCGCAATTGACCGGCCCCGCCGTGTTGAAAAAGCGCATGGCAATCTCCGTTTGGGAAGATGAAGTCCGTTAGTGCCTTTCCCGATCAGGGCCTTCCGGAATAATGGAAGCCAAAACCGCCGCCCGCGACGCCACCAACGGCCGCCGCCCCCACCAGACGTGGAGCCGGTTCGGTCCCGGATAGGGCGTCATCGGCGTTCGCTCTCGCAGGCCCTCGATCCAGATTTCCGCAGTCGGCAAGCATTTTTCAATCGGGCGTCGGGTCATTCGGTCTTCTTTTTCGTTGGAATGGTGGGTTGCTGTGGGATTTTTTCAACGACGTTTTGCCGTACTTCAGGGCGTGGAAGGCGTTTTTTCGGCGAGGATGTCTTGAATGCCCTGAATAATATCGGTTTCTTTCAGGTCCTCAAATGCTTTTGAAACGCGATCTGCCATCCATTGGGCTTGGTCGGTTTGACCGGGTGGGGTTTCTACTGGGATACGGAGTTCAATATCCCAACACCTTTTCTGGTCATTTGGGAAAACTGCCCGCCCTGTTCCAAGTTCTTGAAAAGATCGAAGCGACTCCAATTCATGATATTTTTGGTTGATGAATTTATGAATTTGGGATTTTTTCGGATTTTTGGGTTCGTTGGTGATCGCACACCCCCAGCCCGCCGGAAATCGAATCCTCCGCGAACAAGGCCGGGGGCGCCGGCGGAAGCAAATTTTCCGCCGCGCCGCCGTTCAGGTTTTCGGGCGGCGTTCCCCCTCTGGGTTGCGGGAACGCCAATTCGTCACATTCCCCACGCGGTCACCGTCTTTCCCGCCGCCGCGCGGGTTTCCCGGAAGATTTTCTCGTCCCAGGTCCGCTCCGGCCGCCGGTCGAAGATGATCAGGTGGCCTTCGTCCGCGCCGCACTTGTCCATGTAGTCCGCCGTCTGCTCCAACCCCTCGGCCAGGGTCCGCTCCCGGCTTTTGTACAGAATTTTCAGCTCCAGCACGACCTTCTGAAGGCCGCCGTCAACCGGCCACGCCACCATCAAATCGGTCCGCCGCCGCCCCAGCCCGTACTCCCGGTCGATCCGCCCGCCGGAATTGACGATTCGCTGCAAAAAGGCTTGCAGCAAGAGTTGGGGGCCGGCTTCCTTGTAGTCGAATCTTCCCACCCAATGTTCCGAATGCTCCCGGAAAAATTCCTGAAACGCGGTCAGCAGCTTTTCCATGTCCAGCCGCCCGTCCGGCGCAACGTACCATTGGGTCTGGAAAGGGAGAGCGTCCTGGGTGGTTTCGGCCAATAGCCTCGGGACGATCTCCTGGTAAATTTTGTTGGCGATGGTCAGTTGGGGCTTTCGTTGAATCAGCCCCAAATCCGTCA
Organism: Desulfococcaceae bacterium; assembly: GCA_046541515.1. Taxonomy (GTDB): domain Bacteria; phylum Desulfobacterota; class Desulfobacteria; order Desulfobacterales; family Desulfococcaceae; genus CAYFVR01. Next base: position 1,254 of record JBKHDD010000197.1, on the reverse strand, counting down.
CGTATTGGATGTCGTCTTCCCGCATTTGGCCCGGCTCCGGCGTTCCCGTCAAGAGCGGTTCGATCACGGATCGGACCCGGGGTTCCCGGAGCTTGTCTGCCAGTTGATCCAAATGGGTTTCCCGGCGAAGGATCAGGTTTTCCTTGGCTTGTTCCAGCATCTCGGAGGTGATCGGCCGGGTCCGATCACGGCCCGCTTCCATTTCAAAACAGACTTCGTATCCCAAGGCATTGACCAGCCACGGCTGCCCCTTCGTGTATTCCCATATCAACTCCATCGTCCCGGATTCGAATTCCTGGCCGGTTTCCTCCGTATGGATCTGGTAAATTCGGGTGGTTTCCTCCGCGTCGAAATTGCCAAGCCGCAACGACTTGGCCTTGATGTTGAAAGCGCTGCCGCCCGTGATGATGTCCTGCTCCCGCTCGGAATGGATACGATAATCCCGAACGTCGCGGACCCCGCACAGGATGATGGAGCGAGGAAATTGCGTCCCCCTTCGGTCATATCCCGATCGAATTTGACGAAGTACCGAAATCAGGGTGTCGCCGATCAAAGCGTCGATTTCATCGACCAGGAGAACCAGGGATTTTTGGGTTTGCATGGCCCATTGGGTCAAAATTTCATTCAGGGCGTTGTCCTCTCCGCTGGTCTCCAGAATTCCGGGCCAATGTTGGGTCGGCCAATGGTCGTCCAAATGCACCCGGGCCCGGAGCGCCATTTCGTTGAGAATGGATTTCATGCCCCGGTACACGTTTTCCCGCGCGCCCTGGGCCGCCTCCACATTGAAATAGACGCAATGGAAATTCCCGCTTCCGTTCAAATGATCCATCAACGCCAGCAGGGACGATGTTTTCCCCGTTTGGCGGGGGGCGTGCAGGACAAAATACTTTTTCTGTTCAACGAGCGAAAGAATTTCGCTCAGGTTGAACCGCTCCAGGGGCGGAAGGCAGTAATGGTCTTCACAATGGACCGGACCGGCCGTGTTGAAAAAGCGCATGGCATTCTCCGTTTGGGGCGGTGATAGTCGATAGAGGCAAGCCGTTCCTATTTTTCCCGATTTCCCCTTGCCTCCAAAATGCGAAGAAACACCTCCCGCTTCACCGGTTCTTCGCGGGCGGCTGTTTCGGCGGAAGGAAAAATCGGGCTGCCGGGGGACCAGAGTTCGGTGCTTTCGGGGCCGGGTAGAGCGGCATGGCGTTCGCTCTCGCAGGCTCTCAATCCCTGATTTCCGCAATCGGCAACCATTTTTCAATC
>JBKHDD010000196.1:0-8685 GCA_046541515.1 Desulfococcaceae bacterium | reverse complement strand
TTCCCGGCCATGGGGCGGAAACGATCCGGTCCCTCAAAATAAGCCGACCCGGAGACCCCGTCCCCCATCCCATTCCGCGGAAACCGATCCCGAGGAAAAGGGGCTGAAAAGTCATCCGCGGGATGTCTCCCAGGGAGCCCCTGCCGGCGTTGTCGGGACCGGGCGGAGAAAGAGCGGCTGAAAAGTCATCCGCGGGATCTCTCCCACGGGGCCTCCCACGCCGAACCCGACGCGCGCCCCGTGGATATGCTTCACGATTTCCACATCCCCGCGCCGCGCCGTTCCGTCCGATACGACCGGATGGCCGGCCATTTCCGGTCCAGGGCCTTGGCCGTCGCTTCCAGGGGCTTTTCCGCCTTCGTGGGCAAAAAAGAGAAAATGCGGCTCGTCTTCGGGGCCGACCTCGACCCCGAAGACGCCAAGGTTCCGCTCAAACCCGGCCGGTCCGCCAAGCTGGAAGAAACCCCGCCGGCCGAACTGGGCAAAAGAGAAGGCCGGCCGGCGGAAGTGACCCGGGGCGTCGATCTTGCGCCCTTCGCCCAAGAAGCGGCTGAAGTTCGCGATCCTGCGGGACTGGACGGTTTAGTTTTTTTTCAAGGCCGCGGGTTTCCGGCGCGCGCGGATTCGGATCAATTCGACAATCCCATGGAGGTCCGGTAGATGGCCCGCTGCCGTTCCCGGCCATAGGTTTTGGTAATTTGTTCCCACTGGGCGGCGACCCGATCCATCGATTCCTGGGCGCTTTCTTCTCCGCCGAAAACGCGGGTCAGCCCTTTTTCCAACGCCTCGGTGTATTCGAAAAAGCCGGGAAGGCGAAGATCCAGCGCCGCGTCCGGGGAATCCAGGCTCATTCGCAGGACGTTCAGATACTCCGAAGCGGTTTCCCGGGAAAAGGCCTTGGTCCATGCGTCAATGCGGATGAAATGGGAAAAACGATAAGGGTTGATGCCGGTCCCGCTTCGAACCACGTCTCCCAAACTGTTCTCGGGGCTGCCGTACCACATGATGAAATCCCAGGCCGCCGCCTGCTGATCGCTGTTTTTCGGAACGCTGGCCACCCAGCCGCCAAAGGCCAGAAAGGGAACCTTGTGGACGCCGCCGGGCGTTTCCCATTCCCCGGCGCGAGAGTTCCACACCTTTCGTGCGCCCGGAAGCGGGAAAAAGCCGACATTTCCCACCACGTCCGACCGTTCCGGATCGGCGGAAATCTGCGCGGTGTCGCTCCATTCCACGGTCATGGCGGTTTGCCCCCCGCTAAAGAGTCTTCGGATGTCCTGCAGGGTGGCGTCCCGGGAATCGGGGGGCGTGAAGTCCAAGATTTCGGCGTATTCCTGGACGGCCCGAACCCAGGCCGCATTGTTGATCTGGGGCGCCAGGGTTTCCGGGTCGAAGAACTGGGCGCCGGGATGGTCGGGATGGTTGGCGTAGGCGGCCGCCCGACCGAACAAAAACCAGAACCGTTGGTTCCCCTCCCGGAAAACTTCCCCGGTTCCATAAACCGGATTTCCATCCGGCCCGGTGCGTCCCTGAAAGAATTCCGCGATTTGTCGGTATTCTTCCCAGGTATCCGGCGGGCGAAGTTCGTATCCGTACTGGGACCGGAACGCTTCGCGATTCTCCGGCGCCGCGAAGAGATCCTTGCGGTAGTAGCCCAGAAACAGATCCCCGTCCACGGTGACCGCGATCCACTCGTCGTCCCATTTCATCAGGCGGTCCCGATAGGTGTCGTGGATATCGTCGAAATAGACGCTGTCCAACATCTCCGCCGGGATGGGGACGAGATGGTCATGAAAATCGCCGGCCCAGGCCGGCGCGTAGAAAATCACGTCGAAGACCGGCGCCTCCCCGGAAATGGAGTCTTGAAAGCGCCGAAACAGGTCGTCAAAGGCAATCTTGACCACCTCGACCTTCCCGCCGGTCCGTTCCGCCCAGGTTTTCGCATGGACGCTCGCGGGTCCGCCAATGGCGTCCGCGTCCATGACGCCGATGGTCAGCTTCGCCTCCGGGAACCGTTGACCCCCGCCGTCTTGGGATTGCCCCAAAACGGCGCCCGGGAAAAGAAAGAAGAAAGCGATAAAAATCTGAAAAAAAATGGAGTTCTTCATGACGTTTCTATCCTTTGTCTGGTTTCGGAGCTCGGCGGCGAAGGGTTCCGCTTTCGGCTCCATCGGAATAGGCCCCGCCGGACGCGAGGGAGCCGGCCGGGGTTGGGAAGCGGCGAAAGGCGCTTCCCGATCAATCGGGTCAGGTTCCGAACCACCGACGCAAGGTTGTCGGATTGCGACTTCATCTGTTCCGAAAGTTCGGAAAAATTGGCCGCGTCTTTTGCGTTTTGATGGGTTTTTTGGTCCACTTCCGAGACCCGCTGTTGCACGGCCTCGATTTCCCCCACCTGCGATTCGGAAGATTCGGAAATGTTCCCCACCAACGCCAGAATCCCCGAGGTTTTCCGAACCACGCGCTGGAAGGAATGGTGGCTTTCATCGGCCCGTTCGGCCCCGCCTTCGATTTTGTCCACCGTATCCTGGATGAGCGCCCCGGTTTTTCGGGCGGCTTCGGCCGAGGCCGTCGCCAAATTCCGGACTTCCCCCGCGACCACGGAAAACCCGGCCCCCGCGGAACCCGCCCGGGCGGCTTCGACCGAGGCGTTCAGGGAGAGCAGATTGGTTTGAAAGGCGATGTCGTTGATGGTTTTGACGATCTTTTGGGCGTCCCGGCTCGCCGCGGCGATTTCCGTCATGGATTCCTGGAGCGCCGAAAGGGCGCGGCCGGCTTGCGCGATTTCTTGCTCCGCCTCCCGGAACAGACGATCCGCGTCCTTGGCGTTTTGGGCGTTTTGGCGGCTTTTGCCGGAGATTCTCTGAAGATAATCGGCGGTTTCCTCGATATATCTCGCCTGCTCGGCGGTGCTTGCCGCCAGCTGGCCGCCGCCGGAATAGACGGTCTCCGCCGCGACCGAAATCGGACCGGTGCTCCGATTCAACTGTCCCAGCGCCCCATTCAAGGATCGGTTGATCTGACGGACGATACCGGAGGAAAACAAAAGGATCAGGAGAATCACCAAGGCGTTGGAAACCAAAACGGAGGTCATCGTCTGGTTCATCCCGTCGTACAGCGTCTGTTGGAAGGCGGCGACGTTTTCGCGGGATTGATTCACCAATTCCCGGATTCGACCGTCCAATTGTTCGGCGGTCTTCCGATTCCCCGTGAAAATTTCTTCGAATTCTTCCTGAATGATTAGTTCGCGGTTTCGAATCTGGAAAATATTTACTTCGCCTTGCCGTATCTCCGCGAAGCGATCCCCAATTTCCAAAATGCTTTCATTCAAAACGGGGTTGGTTTCCGCCAGGCCGCTGGCCCGAAAAACCGCCTGCGCGTTCTGGAAGGCTTCGTTGGATTTCTGGAATTCCCCTTCGAGCCGGGAGAGCGCGTCTCGGCTTTCCGCTTCCGAAACCCGGTTCAGCAGGTGGACCATCAGGTTTCCCTGGGCTTTGATTTCAAGGGTGTAGGTCACGTCCTGCGCGGTTTTGGACACTTGCTCCATCAGGGTCTGGCCCATGTCGGTCTGGATGGACCGGAATGTGGACCGAAAAAATTTTTCGGTCACCTCCCGAACGGCGGTTTCGCCCTTTCGCAAAAAGCGGATAAATTCGACGCCAAGCGCCGCTCCGACGAGCGCCGGATCTTCCAGCATCGCCCGGGAAAACCGTTGCATTTCCGAGACCGCTTCCGGACGGCCGGCTTCCGAAGGAAACGCGCGCTGGACCGCTTCGAGGGCGTTGCGCAGCCGATCCTCGGAACCGCCGTCGGCGAAGGGCGTGGGGTCCTTGCGGGCCTCATAATGCCGGGCGGCCGCGAATTGAAGTTCTTGAACCGCATAAAACCGGGCCTGGAAGACTCGCAGCCGCTCCCGGTTTTGGTTGCCGTCCTCCCGAGCGGCGCGCCGCGCGTTCATTTGCGCCCAGGAGGAAATACCGAACACCGCCGGCTCTATGGTTTCCATGAGATTTTCGTGGAGGGTCCGGATTTCCGCCAGCCGTTGGGAACGCCGCTCGCCGAGCCGGATTTTCTCCAGGGTTTTGTCCTTGAGGCGGGCGAAAGAACCCCGCAAGTTTTCGTGATGGTTCCGGATTTCGGGGAGGGCCTCGCTTCCCGCGCCGTTTTGGAGGGCGGTCCGCTCCCGGGCCGCCCGGGCGAGGAGGCGATCCAGTTCCGCGGCGATGGACTGGAAGGAATCGACCTGTTTCGTTCCGGCCAGCGCGGGCCCGATGGCCAGAAGTTGGGCGCTGTTTTTGGACAGATTGTGGGCCGCGGCCAGCTCGTCGGTCACGTTCATGCCGTCCGCGGTGGCGTAGAGCGTCGCGTTAAATTGTCGGAACGTCAGGAATACGAAGGTCGTGAGCAAAAGGATTAACAAGGCGATGAGGGCGAAAGCGGAGTAAAGCTTGCCGCGGACCGATTGGAAAATTCGGATTTGCATTTGACCGATTCCTTCAAGCGGTTTCTACTTGGAAATGGAAGGATCGTTTCCAAAAAAATGGGAATTAAGCGCAATACCGTTCATTTTACCGAAAAAATGGCAGGGGCGAATTGCATTCCCCCTTGGTCAATCTTTCACGATTGGCCAATTGAAATGCCAAAGTGAACGGTATTGGAATTAAGCGGGTCGAACCACAGGGCGGAAACTTTCGGAAACCTCGATTCAGCTGGAAAGCCGGAAAGCCGGATTGCCGGATTGCCGGATTGAATGATGAGATTTGCATGACGGGAAAGTCGCGCCCGCATCCGCGGCGAATTTCGACGAAACACAAAGGAATCGCCTTGGCCGTTCCGGTAATGTTCGCGGGTTTTCACTTCGTCGGCGCAGGGCGCCCTTTTTCCTCAAATGGTCGGATGAAGGCCGCGATTTATCCGTGAAGAAATCGACCCGGAATCCGAATTCGAAACGGATTCAAAAGCAATAACAATGCCAGGAAACAATTGAGGGAGGGCGTTGCGGAGCGGTGGGCAATGACGCGGCCGTTCGACACTTCGTGGGCGAGGAAAACGCCTATCCGCCGCTTCTGGGCATCCCCAAGGCGGGAACGCAATTTAAGAAGCGAAGGGCGATTGCTGAAATGGCGATTACTGAAATACGGGAATGCCATTCCTGAAACACGGGAAAAACCGAGCGAGGCCGACGACTGCGTGGAGCGACGGCGAGGTAGAAAGACGAGCCGCCTCGCCCCCGACCGAAGGCCCCAAAGAGAAAACCAATGCAAAGTAGCGGTGGAAATCCTCTTGCCCCTCCGCCCGGAAAATTTCGGCCGGCGAGGACGGCGGGCAAGGGGAAGCGTTTTGGGGGAGGAAACTGCGGAAGGCGACCGCGGAAGCAACGGCCGAACCCTCCCAGGGCGGGGCCTACGCCTCCGAGGATCGAAAGGAGGGACCCGATTCTTCCACCGATTCATCCCGGACCGGCAGAAAAACCTTAAAGGCGCCCCCCTGTCCGCGCTGGCTGAAAAACCCGAATATGGCCGCCGTGCCGCTTTACGATGCCGTGGACCGCGGCCGGCCCCGGGCCCGTGCCCTTCCCCAGCTCTTTCGTGGCGAAAAAGGGTTCAAACAGCCGCTTCTGGGTGGCCCAGTCCATCCCCGAACCGGTGTCCACCAGCGCCACTGAAACAGGTCGGCCCCAAATTGGCCTCCACCACGAAAAAACCGTCCGAAAGGCTTTCCAGCGTTTCCGGAAAACCCGGCGTTCCCTCCGCCGGGGGGCGTCGGGGCGTCGGCCGGGGGCTTCGCAGACCCGTCCAGCGGGCCATTGGCCGGATTCGGGAAGGGGCCGAGCAAACGGCTTCCGGGGCGCGCCAACTGGCCGCGTCCAGCCACTCATCATCTCAGGCATCCTTCCAGCAGGCGGCCTCGCTGGAGCAGGCGACCGCCTCCCTGGAACAAATGGGCGACATGACCCGCCAAAACGCGGACCGAACCCAGGAAGCCGCCCCCATTGTGCGAAAATCTGCGGAAATCTACGAAAAAAACCGACGCCCTCATGGCCAACCTCGCCCAATCCATGGCCGAGATCGCGGAAATTGGCCAACCGTCGTTTACCATCATCAAACCATCGACGAAATCGCCTTTCAGACCAACCTCCTTTCCCTGAACGCGGCGGTGGAAGCGGCCCGGGCCGGAGAGGCGGGCGCGGGTTTCGCGGTGGTGGCGGCCGAGGTTCCAGGGTTGGCCGGACGCACCGTCCAAGCGGCCCGGGACACCGCCGGCCTGATCGAGGAAACGGTCCGCAAAGTGGAAACCGGAAGCGAATGGGCGCAAACCGCGGACGCCGCCCATGACGAAATGGCGGAAGAATTTCGGGGATGGGAGGCGATCATCGCCGAGGTTTCCCGGGCCTCCCGGGACCAGTTTTCGGGCATCCAGGAAGTGAACGGCGGGGCGGGGGAAATGGGTCGGGTGGTGCGGCAAAACGCGGCCGTCGGCCGGGAAACCGCTTCCGCCTCCGAGGAAATGAACACCCAGGCGATACGCCTGAATGAGGTGGTGATCCATTTGGTGGAGATGGCGCGGGGAAAACGCTACCGAGCCCACCAGAATCCGCAGGGCCGCTCGGGCGAGGCCGCGTCGCGATCCGCCAGGTCCCGTTCGTCGATGGGAAACTGTCGGCAGATTCGGGGCTGAAGAGTGCCGTAAAGGCGGCAACCGGCCAGACCCTTTTCGAAAAACAGGTGGCGACAGGGCCAGTTGATCCGGCAACAGGCGCCGCATCGCCGACACGCGCCGCGACGGGCGGCCAACCGTGCCTGAACGTATCCGGGACGAAACAGGAGGAGAAAGGTCCTGCGAAGACCGCCGAACAGGCGCCGGACGTTGACCCGGGGGGATTTGGGGGACGGATGAAGCGCGCCCTCCGAATGGGGCCGAAGCGAAGGCGGGTGCGGAACCAGCCCGCCGGCGGGGAAGAGTTTTTGGAAGCGAAGGCGCATGGCACTCTTTTTTTGAATGGAATTCGGAAAAAAGGGCCGCAATGGCGGGAATCGCCAGGCGACCTTGGGAAGGAGGGGCGTGGATGGCATGGCCGGATGAATAGGACGGCCGCGGAACTTCGTCAACGGGTTTACCAATAACTAACCGATTCCGAATTCAAACTGAACCGACGGACGCCCGGATCCACATCCTCCCGCCAACCGTTTCCGGACGAAGGCCGACGCGCCGATCCGGAACGGCCGTCCCGAGGGGCCGTCTCCCCCAAGCCCCGCCGAGGGGGAGATGGGGTGGCCCTATCCCGACCACCCGGATCGCCGTCTCAATCTCGTCCGGCCGGAGCGCCTTCCGTCCGATTCCCCATGAACGATCGACCGCCAGGGCGGAAAGCCCGCCCCCGGCTCAGGCGGCCGGCGGGATGTTCTGGTTTACGTGGAAGAGATTTTCGGGATCGTACCGCTTTTTCACCCGGGACAGGCGATCGAAGTTGTCCCCGTAGGTGGCCCGGATCCGGTCGGCGCCCTCCTCCATCATGAAGTTCAGGTATCCGCCTTCCGCGGAGTGGGGCCGCAGGGCGGTCCAATAGTCCTTGGCCCAGTCGGTGACGGCTTGTTGGTTCTCGCCTTCCGGATCGACGCCCACAATCACCATGGACCAGGTGGCGTCCCGGTATTGAAAGGCCGTTTCTTCCGGCCCCACCCGGTGCACCGCGCCGTTGATCGGATACAAATGCATGGTGGAGGGCGGGTTCGGGGCGAGGCCGCCATATTCCAAATGTTTCTCGATGGCCGCGTCGGAAAGCTCCCGTACGAAATCGCCTTTCCAGTACATGAATTGCCCCGGCGGATACAGGTCGTCGAACATCGACTGCAGGTTCGGATAGGGCAAGGGGCCGATATGCTCGAACAGGGGCGGATGGACCTGGCGGATGTGCGCGAAGGCGTCTTCGGCCGCAACCTCCGGACCGGTGTGGCACCAGATGACGCCGCAGAGGTTTTTTCCGCGCAGGGCTTCGGGAAATGGCGGCGCGGGCGGGACCACCAAGAAAGCGAAGGCGCCGTACATCTCCTCGGGCGCGCGGGAAATGTAATCCCGATACCATCGCAGGATTTCCCCGGCCTGGTCCAGAGGCCAGAACGTCACGCCGCCCACCAAGTGGCCCACCGGATGAAGCCGGAAGAGAAAAGAGGTGGCGACGCCGAAATTTCCGCCGCCGCCCCGGATGGCCCAAAAGAGGTCCGGGTGTTGGATCTCGCTGGCCTGGACGAAGCGGCCGTCGGCCAGCACCAGGTCCGCCGCAAGCAGATTGTCCGCGGCGAGCCCATATTTCCGGCTCAGATAGCCGTGGCCGCCGCCCAGGGTCAGTCCGCCGACCCCGGTGCTGGAGATGATCCCGCTGACCGCGCCCAGGCCGAAGGGGTGGGCGGCGTGGTCCACGTCCCGCCATCGGCAGCCCGCGTCCACCCGCGCCGTCCGGGCCTCCGGGTCCACGCGAACGCCGTTCATGGCGCCCAGGTCGATCACCAGGGCGTCATCCCGGACGCCCAGCCCGGGACCGCCGTGTCCGCCGCCCCGCACCGCGATGTCCATGCCCTTTTCCCGCCCATACCGCACGGCGTCCATCACGTCCGCCGCGTCGGCGCACTGGGCGATCAATCGCGGCCGCTTGTCGATCATGCCGTTGTGGACGCGGCGCGCGTCGTCGTA
>JBKHDD010000195.1:0-8719 GCA_046541515.1 Desulfococcaceae bacterium | reverse complement strand
AAAAGGCCGCGAATCGGGCTTTACTTTTTCAAAAACTTTTTGGTAAAGTAAGGGGTTCTGATAACTTTCTCCAGTCACCAACGTGGAGGGTTTGACGATGGAAGAGAAAGACGTTCAGTATTTCAAGGAATTCTTGACAAAGCGGCTCGACGAACTGCTCAACACCGCCGACCACACGGTGCAGGGCATGACCGTCGGCAAGGAAAACTTTCCCGACCCCACCGACCGCGCCTCCCTGGAATCCGACCGGAATTTCATGTTGCGCATCCGGGACCGGGAAAACAAACTGATCAAAAAAATCCGCAAAACGCTGGACCGCATCGAGGAGGGCTCCTTCGGCATCTGCGACGCCTGCGGCGAGGACATCTCCATCGAGCGGCTCAAGGCCCGTCCGGTAACGACGCTTTGCATCGACTGCAAGACCAAGCAGGAGGCCGAGGAGAACGCCCTTGGGCTCTGAATCGAACCCGGTCGCCTCCTCCCCTCTCGCCCACGGACCCCCCAAGGGACCCATCGACCTTCACATCCACACCACCGCCTCCGACGGCACCCTCTCGCCGGCCGACGTTCTTCGGGAAGCCGCGGAGCAGGGGCTGGCCGCCATCGCCATCACCGACCACGACACCACCGCCGGGGTCCGGGCCGCCCTGGAGGCCGGGGTTCCGCCCTCGATGGGATTTCTGCCCGGCGTGGAAATCAGCGCCGCCCCGCCCTCGTCCTGCCCCATGAAAGGCAGCTTTCATCTGCTGGGATACGGCGTCCGGCTGGACCACGAACCGCTCAACCGATGCCTGGAAGCGCTTCAGGATTCCCGAAGAAACCGAAATCCCCGCATTCTGGCCCGGCTGCGGGAGTTGGGCATCGACCTGGAACTGGACGAGGCGGCCATGGAGGACGACCGCGGCCAGGTGGGCCGGCCCCACATCGCGGGGCTGCTGAAGGAACAGGGCCACGTGAAGTCCATCGAAGAGGCCTTCGACCGGTACATCGGCAACCACGGGCCCGCCTATGTGGACAAGTACCGCGTGCCCGTCGCCGAGGCCATCGGTCTGATCCGCGCCGCCGGCGGCGTGGCGGCGGCGGCCCACCCCGGCGTGCTGCCGCTGGAGCCGGGGCCGGCCTTCGAGACGATGATGGCGGAGTTGCGGGAGATGGGCCTGCGGGGCGTCGAGGTCTTCCACCCCGAACACTCCCCGGAGCGGACGGAATACTTCCGGGGCGTGGCCCGCCGTTTCGGGCTGTTGATGACCGGCGGCACCGATTTCCACGGCGACGTCAAACCCGGCGTGGCCATGGGCCGGGGTCGGGGCGACTTTCGGGTGCCGCCCGCCGCCTTCGAAGACCTGCTTCGGGAGGTGGCCGGCCCATGAATCGCCTGCAAACCGCCCTGGGCCACCGTTTCAAAAGGCGGGAGCTGCTGGCCGAGGCCCTGCGCCATCGATCCTACGTGAACGAAAATCCGCCGGACGGTTTGCGGGACAACGAACGGCTGGAGTTCCTGGGCGACGCCGTGCTGGGGCTGGCGGTGGGCCACCTGCTCATGCGCAACCGGCCGGACCTGAGCGAGGGCGACCTCTCCCGCACCCGGGCCGGACTGGTGAACGAAACCCAGCTGGCCGACATCGCCCGGAGCCTGGAGATCGGGAACCACCTGCAGCTGGGCCGGGGCGAGCGACGGACCGGCGGCCAGAACAAAAACTCCATCCTGGCCGACGCCTTCGAGGCCGTGGTGGCGGCCATCTACCTGGACGGCGGTTTCGACGCCGCCTTCGACTTTGTCCGCCGCCAGTTTTCGGGCCTTCTGGACACGGTGGGCCCGGCCGCCTCGGAAACCGACTTCAAAAGCCGGCTTCAGGAGCATGCGCAGCTTTCCCACCGGATCACGCCCACCTACCACGTGGTGGACGAGCAGGGCCCCGACCACGATAAAACCTTCACCGTGGCCGTTTCCGTGGGCGACATGGAGGCCCGGGGCCGGGGCAAAAGCAAGAAAATGGCCGAGCAAGCCGCGGCGCAAAAGGCGCTGGAAACCCTCGAAGGCGACTGACCCCCATGTCCGCCCGGCCCTACGTCGTTCCCGTTTTTCTTCCCCACGCCGGATGCCCCCATCGTTGCGTTTTCTGCGACCAGCGGGCCATCACCGGCGACCGCCGGGAAACGCCCGATCCCGAAGCCGTCCTGGCGGAATGGCTTGCTCGTCCCCGGAACCCCGATCGCCCCGTTCAGCTCGCCTTTTACGGCGGCAATTTTCTCGGCATTCCTCATCCCTGCATTCAAACCCTGCTGGATTTCGCGGAGCGCGCCGTTTCCGAGGGCCGCGTTCAATCCATCCGCTTCTCCACCCGGCCCGACACCGTTCTTCCCGACCGGCTGGACCGGCTGGGGCAACTCCCGATTTCCGCCGTGGAACTGGGCGCCCAGTCCCTAGACGATGCCGTTCTGGAAGCGACTAGGCGCGGTCACACGGCCGAAGACACCGAATCGGCGGTGGAAAGGCTGCGGAGGCGGAACCACCCACCGGGGCTCCAGCTCATGGTGGGCCTGCCCGGGGAAACCCGGGAAAGCGTCCGCGAGACGGCCCGACGGGCCCTGGCGCTTCGTCCCGCAATGGTTCGGGTTTATCCCACCCTGGTGCTGCGCGGCAGCCGGCTGGAAACCTGGATGGAAGATGGACGGTACGCGCCGCTCTCCCTGACGGAAGCGGAGGAGCGGGCCGCGATCCTGTTCCGGGCCTTTTCCGAGGCGGGGATTCCGGCGGCCCGCATGGGACTTCAGGCGGGGCCGGATTTGGAGGCGGCGCTGGTGGCCGGGCCGTACCATCCCGCCTTCGGCTACCGGGTGCGGTCGGCCCTCTTCCGGGAACGGGCGGCGGAAGCGCTATCGGCCGCCGGTCCATTGCCGGAGCGGGTCGGGCTGGCGGTGCATCCCCGTCGGGAATCGGAGCTGCGGGGGCCGGGGAACCGAAACATTGAAATTTTGCGGCGGATGTTTCATAGTGGCGGCCTGACCGTTCTCCGGGACCCGGACCTGCCGGAGGACCGTGTGGCGGTTCGCGCCGCGTCGGCCGATACGTTGGCCGACGCGCCGGCGACGCCCAACCCACATCAACCACGACCCACGACGCCTGTCTGATCCCTTGATTTCTTCCTTTGGGGACCCTCCGGCCGGGATTCTTTTTCCCGGCGGGGATGGCGCGGCCGGTTTCCGATTTCGGAATCCCTTGGCCCGTCCGCCGGGACCGCGATTTCCCATGGGCATTCCAGGAGACCGTCCGCCCGGGAACCCGCCGGACGCGCCGGGAACGCCGGCAGGCGCACAGCCGATCCAGGGAGACAAAAAATGTCCAACACGATGTTCTACGATCTCATCATCATCGGCGGCGGCCCCGGCGGCCTTTCCGCCGGCGTCTACGCCATGCGCGCGGCCCTCAAAACCGTTCTGGTGGAAAAGGGCGTGATGGGCGGACAGGTCACCATGTCCGACGAGGTGGAAAACTACCCCGGCTTTCCCCACATCAGCGGGGCGGAGCTTTCCATGAAATTCGCGGAGCACGCCGACGCCTACGGCCTGGAAACCCGCAACGACGAAGTGACCGCGGTGGAGCCGGGCCTGGAATACCATACCGTTCGCCTGTACGGCGGAGACGTGCTCAAGGCCCACGCCGTCATTCTGGCCACGGGCGGCAGCCCAAAAAAACTGGGCATTCCCGGCGAGGACGAATACTACGGCAGGGGCGTCTCCTACTGCGCGGTCTGCGACGGCTTTTTCTTCCGGGACAAGGTGGTCTACGTGGTCGGGGGCGGCGACACCGCCGCCGAGGAGGCGCTCTACCTGGCCAAGATCGCCAAAAAGGTCTACCTGGTCCACCGCCGCGACGCCCTGCGGGCCGGCATGATCCTTCAGCAACGGTTGAAGAGGGATTGCAAGGTGGAAATTATCTGGAACACCTTGGTCAACGAGATCACCGCCGACGACGACGGGGTGAACGGCCTGGTCCTGGAGAACGTGGAAACCGGAGACACCGAACGCCGAAAGGCCGACGGCGTTTTCATCTTCGTGGGGTTCAACCCCAACAACGAGCTGGTGCCCGCCGGAACCAAGAAGAACGCCGACGGCTACGTGGTCACCAACGAGAGGTGCGAAACCGCCGTGCCGGGCCTCTTCGCCATCGGTGATTTGCGGGAGAAATACGCGCGGCAGATCGTGATCTCCGCCGCCGACGGCGCCACGGCGGCCCTGGCGGCGGCCTACCACGTGGAAACCAAAAAGGCCGACCCCGACTTTTGCGAGCTTCCCGAAGATTTGATCGAGGAAGCCACGAACTAACCAGGTGACGCATCATCAGCCTCTCCAATATGCTTCCCGAGGATTTGATCGAGCAAGCCACGAACTAGTCTTTCGGCGGGGTCGGACGGACGTTTTCCGTGCGGCCCTCGCCTTTTCCCCGCCCGGCGTTCCGCCCTTCTCCCCCCGCTTGTTCGCCCAAATCTTTTCAGATATACTGAAACCATGGACACGGTAGACCGACTTCCCTACGAAAACTACATCAAGGCGCTCACGGAGATCAGCCGGGCCATCACCTCCGACGTGTTTCTGGAGGATCTGCTGAAGCTGATCGTGATGGTGACCGCCCAGGTGACCGGCGTGGCCATCTGCTCCCTGTGGCTCATCGACGACCGGGAGGGGCCGGAGCCGAAAATCCGGCTGAAGGCCACGCAGGCCATCGCGCCGGAGTACGTCCGGGACCGCTCCCTGGGGCTCAACGAGGGCGTGGTGGGCGCGGTGGTGAAGAAAAAACGGCCGTTGCAAATTCCCGACGTGCTGAAAAACCGGCGATTCAAGGAAAAGGAAATGGCCCGCCGGCTGGGGCTGGTCTCCATGCTGGGCGTCCCGTTGCAGGTGCAGGACGAGCGGGTCATCGGCGTGCTGAACTGCTTCACGGCGGAGCCCCACGACTTCACCGAAACGGAAATCAACCTGGTGACGGCGGTGGCCAACCAGGCCGCCGTGGCGATTCTGAACGCGGAGCTGATGATCCAGGCCAAGGTGATCCAGGAAGAGCTGGAATCCCGGAAGCTGATCGAACGGGCCAAGGAGGTCGTCATGCACCGGCGAACCATGAAGGGCGACGAGGCCTACCGCTGGCTGCGAAAGCGAAGCATGGATTCCCGGAAGTCCCTGCGGGAGGTGGCCGAGGCGATTTTGTTGTCGGAGGAGTTGTATGTGGAGTGAGGGACTCGGAATTTGTCAATATACCGTTTTCATCCCAATGCCGTTTTTTGACGAAATCGGGTAGGGGCGAATTGCATTCGCCCTGGCGCAATCTTGCACGGTTGAGCAATGGAAATCCAAAACGGTATTTCAGCTGTTGCTGAGTCCCTAAGGCGTCGGGAGGCAGGCGGCGGGATTCAGAAGCCAGAAGCGGAACCCCCACGGCGGCGGCGATGGACAACCATCTGGAATCCATTGCGATAGATCCCCCGCAAGGGGCGCCCTGCGGACGGGCGACGGGTAGGGGCGCCCCTTGCGGGCGCCCTGGCCGACACGGAGTCCGCAGGCCGGATAGAGGCTCCCCATTTTTCATCCCAACTCATTTCAAGGCCCAACTATCATTTCCACTTGACATTCTCTGTTAGCCAAACTAAATAGTCCGTTCAATTGCATTGCGCGGAATCCGCCACAACGGCGTGGCGGAATCGCGGACGAAGCGGACAACGGCGTCTGATTTCTCTGTTTTGCATGGAGAATCGACGCCGTTTTTTGTTTTTGGCGTTCCGAAACCGGCGGGCGTCCCCCTTTCCAAATGACGGGGCGCAGAGCGAACGCGAAATTCGGGAGATCGGGAGCGGCGGCGGCCGGGTTTCGGAGAAGAATTTTTTTCAATCAAAATTGAGCAAGGAGGCGGAACCGTGCGATTTTCTAAATCCAACGACGTGATCGGAACCACCAACCGGGGCAACCCCACCGAATCGGGCCTTTGCACCCTGTGCCGGGCGGACTGCACCGGCAAATGCGAAACCTGGCTCTCCAGCCTGGTGGGGCGCAAGTTGCTGTATCCCCGCAGCTTCGGAATCGTCACGGCCGGTTCCAACAACACCACCCACGTGGGCGTCTCCTACAATTCCCTGCGGATTCAAGGCTACGCCTACGGCGCCCACGGGCTCAACGGCGGGCTGACCGCCGATCCGGACGACTGCATTTTTCCCAACGTGGACCTGACCAACGAGTTTGGCCGCGAGGTAAAAACCAAGGTGCGGATGCCGCTGATGACCGGCGCGCTGGGCTCCACCTTCGTGGCGCAAAAATACTGGGATTCCTTCGCCATCGGCGGCGCCCTGGTGGGCATTCCGGTGGTGATCGGCGAGAACGTGGTGGGAGTGGACAAAAACTCCAAAATCGGCCCGGGCGACACGAAAAAAGGCAAAATCGAAAGCGCGCCGGAGCTGGAGCGGCGGATCGACGGCTATCTGCGCTACTACGACGGCCACGGCGCGATCATCGTGCAGCTCAACGTGGAGGACACCCGCAACGGCGTGGCCGAGTTCGTGGCGGACAAATACGGCGACAAAGTCATCATCGAGCTGAAATGGGGCCAGGGCGCCAAGAACATCGGCGGGGAAATCCAGGTCCGCAGCCTGGACTACGCGCTGTTCCTGAAGGAGCGGGGCTACATCGTCGATCCCGACCCGGCGGCGCCGGAGGTGCAGGAGGCGTTCAAAAACGGCTCCATCAAATCCTTCGCCCGCCACAGCCGCCTGGGCGCCACCAACATGGACACGGTGGACCTGGTTCGGCGGGATTTCATGCGGACGGTGGAGTATCTGCGGAGCATCGGCTTCTCCCGAATCACCCTGAAGACCGGCTCCTACGGCATGGAAGAGCTGGCCATGGCCATCAAGTTCGCCACCGACGCGGGCCTGGACCTGCTGACCATCGACGGCTCCGGCGGCGGCACCGGCATGAGCCCCTGGAACATGATGCAGAGCTGGGGCGTGCCGTCCATCAACCTGCACGCCAAGGCGTACGAGTACGCCAGCATTCTGGCGGCCAAGGGGCACCGGGTGGTGGAC
This sequence comes from Desulfococcaceae bacterium, assembly GCA_046541515.1. Lineage (GTDB taxonomy): Bacteria > Desulfobacterota > Desulfobacteria > Desulfobacterales > Desulfococcaceae > CAYFVR01. The sequence goes on along the minus strand of JBKHDD010000195.1, from coordinate 1,649 downwards.
ATGTCCTTCGCCGGCGGCTTCGCGCTGGAAGACCACATCTTCAAGGCGCTGGCCCTGGGCGCGCCCTTCACCAAGCTGATTTGCATGGGCCGGGCCATCATGGTGCCGGGCTTCGTGGGCTCCAACATCGAGGGCGCGCTGTATCCGGAACGTCGCGCGGCGGTGAACGGCACCTGGCCGGAGCTGCCCAAAACGGTGCAGCGGGTGGGCAACAGCGAGCGGGAGATTTTCGCCTCCTGGTTCGACGTGGAGAAGAAGGTGGGCAAGGACGAGATGAAAAACATCCCCTTCGGCGCCATCGCCTTCGTCACCCTGGCGGACAAGCTGGGCTGCGGCCTGCAGCAGCTTCTGGCCGGCGCGCGGAAATTCTCCGTGAAGCAGCTCTCCCGGGGCGACATCTTCTCCGGCAACCGGGAAACGGCCCGGGAGACGGGCATTCCGCATGTGTCCGACGTGAACGACGAGAGCGCGCGGAAGATTCTGAATAGTTAAGGTTGGTTGAAATTTTGGAGGGCCGGCCTTCAGGGGAGTTCCTGGGGGCCGGTTTTGTTTATGGGGATAGTTGAGGGGAAGGAGCGGGTCGCCTTTTCCCCGGGCGTTGGCCCGGGGCTGGTATGGGGTCGCCCCTTTCGGGGCAAGGGGGGCAAGACGGAAAGCTCGCTTCGTGGGGAGAAATCCCCCTAAATTACCCTTTGCAAAAGGGGGACTTTCCGGATCCCTCCCTTTGTTGAAGGCGGCCTTCCCCAGCTCACCCCCCCTTTCGCAAAGGGGGGCGGGGGGGGGATTTTTTCGCTCTGGCACGGCGTTTCCCAGTTTTTACTCCGTCCAAACTTGCTCTCTTCGCTCCACGCCATCCGAAGCAAGATTTTCAGGATGAAACCGGATGTTCAGGATATGCCGGAGCATTCCCCGATCTCTGAGAATAGCCCAGAAAGCAAAATTGACAACCGAGGTTTCCGTGCTAAACTAAAGGTGAATTGCACAGGCAACCAAGGAGGTGCAAACTATGGCCGATTTGACCATTACGATTGACGACGAGTGCCTGGAAAAGGCCCGGGTGCGGGCGGTTGCGGAGGGAACGTCGGTGGATTCGCTGCTGAAAACCTATCTGGAATCCTATGCTGGATGGGGTGACGAACAGGCGATGGCGGTGCGTGGAATCCTGAATTTGTCGCGCAAATCCCGAGCCCGGCGCGGAAATCGGGAATGGCGCAGAGATGAGCTTTATGAAAGAGGCTGATGCGATCTTTTTTTGACACCAATGTCTTGGTTTATCTTTTCGATACGGATGCGCCGGAGAAGCAGGAAAAATCGCGAATCCTGCTGGAAAACGAGTCCCAAAGCGGACGGTTGGTGATCAGCACTCAGGTCCTGCAGGAATTTTATGTGACCGCCACCCGCAAGTTGGCGGAACCTCTCTCCGCGAAGGAAGGCGAGGAAACCATCCGTCATCTTTCAACCTTTCCGGTAATCCAGATCGAGGTTGAGCATATTTTGGGAGCGGTCCAGCGAAGTCAGGCTCTTGGGTTTTCTTTTTGGGACGCCCTCATTGTCGAAACCGCTCTTTCCAGTGGTTCGACAGTTCTCTACACGGAAGACCTGCAGCACGGCCAAATCATTGAGGGGTTGGAGATCATCAATCCATTCGT
>JBKHDD010000194.1:0-8770 GCA_046541515.1 Desulfococcaceae bacterium | reverse complement strand
GCCTGTTCGCGGAAAACGAAACCCTCGCCTCTCCCGCCGAGCAGGCGGTTCTGCCCAACACGGAAGAGCTGAACATTTGGTACGCCGGCGCGGACATCGATTTCAGCTTTGATCCCGTCTCCTTCTGGTTGACCGGTATTTACCAGGGTGGCGACGCCGACCTGATTGGCGGCGGTTCCGTTGATTTCGAAGGCTACTTGGGCGCCGCCGGCGCCAGCGTAGGCATGGGCTTTGGCGAGATTCACGCCGAGGCGTTCTACGCCTCCGGCGACGACGACAACGACGGCGACATCGAAACCTTTTTCGTTCCCGGCGCGACGGAATCTTACTACTGGGCCGAAATCATGGGTTATGGCGTCTTCGACGATCAGGTGTCCAACAACGCCCCCGCCGACCAGATTTACAACATCATGGCCGCCAACTTCGGTCTGACCCTGAATCCCATGGACAAGCTGGAGGTGGGCATGGACGTTTGGTATGCCCAGTTGGTCGAAGAAATCACCTTGCCCGACGGCAGCAAGGAAGATTATCTCGGCACCGAGGTTGACCTCCGGATCACCTACGAACTGGTGGACAACCTGAACCTGGACGTCATCGGCGCCTACCTGTTCGCCGGCGACGCCACCACCATGGATAGTCCCAACGACGCCGATCCCTACGAAGTGGGCGCTCAGCTGTCCCTCAGCTTCTAATCGGATCGATATCGCAACACCAGCAAGTTAGCTGATTGTTCCAGCCGGAAGCGCCTCGCGCGCTTCCGGCTTTTTTTATTTGTACGGCGTTGTGCCCACCGCAATCCGCGTCACGGAAACATATCCGGCGTAGCAGGCTTCCACGTCGCTGTCCGGCTCGAACGGCCGCTCGTGGATGCTGCCTTCGTATCGGAAGTGTTCGCCCTCCGACAAGAAGCGGTACCGGTGGGGCCGAGGGTCCAAACGGCGGAAAGCAATTTCCGGCGAATCTTCCGACGCAAGCGGATGGGGCAGGTTCACGTTCCAGAAATGGTCCGGCGCAAGCTCGCGCTTCAGCAACCGTCGAATCACTCGTCCCGCATGATCCGCCGTCGCGGACCAATCGATCCCGTGCCCCCGGGCGATGTATTGGGACACCGCCATGCCCCGTCCGCCCAGAATGGCGGCCTCGCGCGCCGCCGCGACGGTCCCGGAGTTGTAGACGTCCGACCCCAGATTCGCGCCGGGGTTGATCCCGGAAACCACCCAGTCGGCGTCCGGGGCGATGGATTTTAACGCGATCCGCGCACAATCGGCCGGGCTGCCGGCCACCCGATACCGGTCCGGCCCCTCGGCCGTCACATGAATGGGACGCCGCGTGGTCACCCGATGGCCCACCCCGGATTGCTCCTCCGCCGGAGCCACCACAACCACCCGGCCAAGGGGCCGCAGGATTTCCGCCAGCGCCGCAAGCCCCGGCGCGTCGATTCCGTCGTCATTGGCAATCACGAATTTCATCGACCCAATTCCTCGAAAAAACGTGGTTGAAACATGCGATTATCTTTCTCCGGATCCCCGCCGGAAGCCATCTCAACGCGGAGGACCGCATGACCCAAATCCAACGCTTCGCCCTATGCGCCGCCATCCTCGCGGTGGACCTGCTGGTCTTTTTCTTTCCCCTGACCGCCGTGTTCCTGGTTTACGTCATCCTGGTCAATCCGCCCTGGGTCCGGCGCTTTCTGGACCAATTGGATGAATCGGACCCCTCCCATCCCAATCGTTGACACCCCTTTCCCTTTCGGGGATAAGAGGCAATACATTCAATTCGGAGCGGCAACGGTCTCTTTTCCGACGCCCCAACGGCACAAAGCGATTCGGCAATCCCATAATCGTTAGATGCACAACGGAGACGGCACTGTTCATTTCGGATCGCAAACAGCCGATTTCCCGGGTATCGCCGCCAAGGGCGAATGCGATTCGCCCCTGCAACCCTTGCCGAAAGGCATAACACTGGTGAAATGACGCCAAACGCGAGGGCAGGCACGGGGGCCTGCCCCTGCAAAAGATTCCGGTTTTGTCAAAAACGCGATTTGCGCCATCCTCAAATTATTCATTCGGGAGGCGACCATGAAAGACGGGAAATGTCCCCGCTGCGGGTCGGCGGCAATCTATTCCGGGGAGGAACTCTTCCTCAAGGCCGGACCCTTCAACTCCAACGCCATCCCCATCGGCATGACCTCCGTGGCCGCCCTGGACAATTACGTCTGCGTCGACTGCGGCCTGGTGGAGCGCTACGTCGCCGATGACCGGAAGCTCTCCGAAATCCGGAAAAAATGGAAACCGGTGAACCCGCCCGCGTCCCCCGATTCGGCAGACCGGGAAGAAACGGAACCGAAATAATGCCCGCCGGGACCGTCCCATGGCGGTAAACGGGCTTCGCAATCTCCGGCGGTTCGGCGCCATTTCCCGGGTGCTGTTGCGCCACGGCTTTGGCGGCCTGCTGGATCGGCTGTCGGGGTCGTCCGCCGCGGAATCGGCCGAACCCGCCGCCGTCCCCCCGGCGGACCGGATTTCCTCGCTCTTTCCCTCGCCCGTGCGGGTCCGCCAGGCCCTGGAAGAGCTGGGTCCCAGTTTCATCAAACTGGGGCAGATTCTCAGCGTCCGGGCGGACATTTTCCCGCCGGCTTACATCGAAGAGCTGAAAAAGCTCCAGGACCAGGCCCCCTCCGTCCCCATGGAAGCGGTTCGCCGCGTAGTCGAAACGGAGCTGGGCGGCCCCCTTTCCGACCATTTCGCGGAATTCTCTCCGGAACCGCTGGCCGCCGCATCGGTGGCCCAGGTGCATCGGGCCCGCCTCCATACCGGCGAGGACGTGGCCGTCAAGGTGATCCGGCCCGGCATCGCCGTCAAAATCCGGGACGACGTGAGGGTGATGCACCTGCTGGCCGAACGGGCCGAAAAGGCCCTGGAAATCGCGCGATTGGTGGGCGCGGTGAATCTGGTAAAGGAGTTCGAGCGGACCATTTTCCGCGAGCTGGACATGTTCATCGAGGCGGGAAACCTCGAGAAATTCGCCGCCAATTTCCGGGACAGCCGGGAGATTTACATCGGCCGGGTCTACTGGGACCACGTCCGCCGGTCGGTCATGGTGATGGAATTCATCCCCGGCGTCAAGATGGACCAGGTGGCGGCCATCCGTTCCATGGGCCTCGATCCCAAGGAAGTGGCCATGATCGGCCTGCGCTCCTTTTCCCGCCAGCTCATGGAATTCGGCTTTTTTCACGCCGATCCCCATCCCGCCAACACCCTGGTGATGGACGACGGCCGGGTCGGCCTGGTGGATTTCGGCATCATCGGATACCTGGACGAGGAAACCATGGCCCAGATCGCGACCCTGTTTCTGGGATTCGCGGAACACGACTACGGGCTGGTCATGGACGCCCTGGAGGACGCCGGTCTCCTTCACGAAGGGCTGGATCGCGACGCCTTCCGGGTGGACCTCAAGGACATCAGCGAACCCTTTTACGGCCGGTCGCTCCAAACCATTTCGGTCCGGGACGTCTACAACCAGGTCATGGGGCTGGTGCTGAAATACGAAATCCGAATGCCCCGGAACCTGCTGTTGCTGCTGAAAACCTTCGTCCAGACCGAGGCCCTGGGAAAAATCCTGGGCAGCGACGCCAGCCTGCTGGAGGTGACCCGCCCCTATGCCAGGCGATTGCTCCAGCGGGGCTACGACGCGCGAAAGCTGTTTCGGGGCGCGGGCCGAGAAGCGCGGATATTTGGAGGCTACCTTCGATCCGCGCCGAGGCTGCTCCATCAGGTTCTGCAACGGACCGCCCAAGGCGAACATCGGGTGACGCTGCGCCACGACGGCTTTGATCCCCTGGTCCGCCGGCTGGAACGGGGTCTCAACCGGGCCGTGGTGGGCGGACTGATCGCGGCCTCCACCATTGCCGGTTCCCTCATCCTCAGCTCCCCCGTGCAAATTCTCACCCTTCGTTTTGGAGATGAAGAAATCCCGCTCTCCGCGCTCCTGGGAATCGCCGGCTATTCCATCGCCACGCTGCTCGGCGTCTGGCTGATCATTTCGATCTTCCGCTCCGGAAAGCTCTGAACACCGCCGAAAGGTCCCCATTTCCGATCCAAAACATCGATGCCCCCGACGGTTCAATCTCGCGGACACTGATTTTAGATATTTTTTCATGTAGTTATATCGACCAATCCAAAGGGCGAACCTGGAGGTTTAAAATCTTGAACGAGAAGAATCAAATTATAAGCACTCGAAACCCATGCAAATTCTTTCCAATTTTTTCGGAAAGGCTCCCGAAGGATTAAGAATTTTGAACGCTCTCGGCCTTTCCAGCCCTGTCCGTTTTTTTCGCCGCGCCACGACGCCGATCTTCTTTCGATTTTAAATAATTGAATTTATTAAAAATATTTTCGATATCCAAAAAGCCCGCCCCCCTCCCTTCAAAAATGGCCCGCCGCTTGCATTTGAAATGGTCAGCCTAATAATTTTTCATCTGTTCTCCTCCTTAACGGCTAATCGGGGCGGTCCCGGTTGGCCGTTATTTTTTGGTCCGCCGTTTCGTAATACCTCCGGAACATGCCGACCGTATCCGGCGTTCCCCACAGACGGCGAAAAAAGTAGGTCGCCACCAGCCGAACCACCAGCCCGCCGCGCCGGGACAGGCCGGCCGTCCATCGCCGGGCGGAAATCCGGGCGTCCCCGAAGAGAAACGTCACCCGCCCCAGCCGCTGCATTCGCAAACTCAGCTCCACGTCCTCCATCAAGGGCAGATCGGGAAACAGGTCCGCTTGAACCATGGGCCGACGCCGGAAAAACTGCACCTGGTCGCCGAAACTCACACCCCAGGCGGCCCGGAGGTCGTTGGCGAACTCCAGCGCCCGAAGCCGCCATCCCGTCCCCCCGAACAGACCGCCGTAGGCGCCGCCCACAAGCGAGGGATTCCGGCGCAACGCCTCCGAAATTCGCGTGAACGTGTGGGCCGTGGTCCGGGTGTCGGCATGAACGATGGCCACCACGTCGCCCGTCGCGGCCAAAACGCCGGCCCGAAGCTGGCCGCCGCGTCCCCCGCCGGAATGCGGCGGCTGGGCGTGAATCAAAACCCGCGCCCCGGCCGTCCGGGCGGCCTCCGCCGTGCCATCGCTCGATCCGCCGTCCACCACGATGATCTCCCCCACCCCGGGAGAGCCCCGGACGGCCGAAACGCAATCGCCGATCCGCCGGGCTTCATTGACGGCCGGAATGACCACGGAAATCCAGCGAGGCGGGGCCGTATCCTTGGGCGAACGCAGCCGGAACAGTTCCAGAAAAAACGCCCGGACCAGCAACAGGCCCGGCGGCAGCCACTCCACAAACTGGGCGGCGGCGGAGAGGCGCCAGCGCCCGGTGGCATGGCTGATCCCCACCGCCACGAAATAGGCGGCGGCGGTAAGGCTGGCCAAACTCCAGGCCGACACGGGCCGAAGCGGCAACAGAATCAGCACCCAGCTCAAATACCAGAAATGGACCGTTGGGCTGAACAGGACCAATGCGCCCATGGCGAAAAACACGCCCGTTAAGGGATCGTCCCGATGCCGGGCGGACCATTCCGGATGATAGAGCGCAAAACCCAGCATTAACGCCGCCGCCAGAAGAAGCTGGCACACCTCCCGGGCGGCTTGCATGTCGCCGTCGAACACCCAAAACCGCAACGGGGCGTGGACCGGTCCGTTAAAGGCGAAATCGCCGCCAAACCGGACCAAGCCCACGTAAACGGCAGCCAGGCCGCCATCCAGAAAGGGCAGAAGCGGAAGCGCCACCGCCAGCCCAAACAAGGGAAGGACGCGGAGATTGTCCCACCGAACCAAAAACGGCAGCGCCAGCACCGCCACGAATTTGGACTGGACCGCCAGCCCCAAAAAAACGAACATCCAGCCGAAGCGGCGGCGGTCGTACAGGACCAACGCCGCCAGCAAAAAGGCGTTCTGGATGGCGTCCAGGTGGGCCTGCCCGGCAAAGGCGTAGAGCACCAGCGGATTGAAGGCGTACAGCACCGCCCATGCGTCCGGCAAGGCCCGGCGGCGCAACAGGGCGAGAATCAGGACGACGCAAAGCAAATCAAACCCGATGATCAACCACTTGACAACGGAAAACTGGTAGGAAATCCAACCCGCGGCCGCAAAGAGCAACAGGGAAACCGGCGGGTAGGCGGCGGGCGTCTCCGGATGGTTAATCCCGGCGTGAAAGGGATCCGCGGCGGCCAACGCCGACAAATCGGGATCGGCGGGCGGATGATGGTAGGGATTGATCCCCTCCACGATCAGCCGCCCTTCCCAAAGGTACCGGTTCACGTCGTCCGAGGGCGGATGGGGGAGCAGCGCCAGCCGGGCGGCCAAGGCCAGAACCAGAAGCAGCCGGCCGCTCTGGCGAGGAGAAAGGTTTCGGGGAAACAGCGGAAGCAGGACGAGGTGGGCCAGCCAAGTGAGGACGAAGAGCAGAATGAATTTTCCGGCCGGAAGGGAGTGGCCCGCGAATCCCAGAGACACGCCGCCAATATGCCCGAAATCTCCGCCCCAGAGGCAGAGCAGCAGGAAAAAGCCGGTCGCCAGGAAAAAAGGGATTGGAGTTTTCGCCGGGGGCGCGGAATCGGCGGCGTCGGGATCGGGAAGGTGGGGCGGCATGGATGGCGGGGGCGATCAGCGGCGGAAAATCATCGACCGGGGGCCAAGCCTTGGACCAGGGTCAACAGCCCCACGAAGAGAAACCCGGCGGCGTAGGCGGCCAGAAACGGGCCAATCAGATACTTCCCGACGGAAAGGTAAATGTGGAGGGAAAAGGCGCAATAGAGGCCAAGCCCGATTTCCAGAATGGACAGGGTCGGGACGCCCACCCGGTATCGCTTTACCTCCCGGTCGCCCCGTTTGGGGGTGCGAACGAACTCGCTTTCCCGTCCCAGCAACGCTTCGGCCACCGCGCGGCTGTTGGAAAGGGCCAGCCCCACGCCGATGACGACCAAGGCGGGAAGACAAATCACCCGCAAGGGCCAGTCCCGGTAGGCGGCCCGCTGGCTTACCAGATACAGGGCGCTCGGGGCCATCATGGAAATCGCCAGAATGGTCGCCAAAGTCCCGAAGACCACCGTCCCCATGCCGACGTCCAAAACCAGCAACACCGGAAGGGCCAGCAGGCTGAGGGTGAGCATCATGGGATGGACGAAATAGTGGGTCATGTGGAAAACGGCCTGCCATTTCCGGAAGGCGGAAACCGGCTGCCGAAACAGTTGCGGCAGCAGTTTCAACGCGGTTTGGGTGGAGCCCTTGGCCCAGCGGAATTGCTGGCTTTTAAACGCCGCCACGTCCTCGGGAATTTCGGCGGGAACCACCAAATCCGGCAAAAAGACCGTCTTCCAGCCGGCGAACTGCACCCGGTAGGAGAGGTCCATGTCTTCGGTCAGCGTATCCCAGCGCCAGCCGCCGCCGTCCGCGATGGCCTCCCGCCGCCAAATGCCGGCGGTGCCGTTGAAGTTCATGTAGAGCCCGTTCCAGTTGCGGGCCGCCTGCTCCACCATGAAATGGCCGTCGATGCCCACGGACTGGGCCCGGGTGAGCAGGGACCGCCGCCGGTTCAAATGGCCCCAGCGGGCCTGGACGAGCCCCAGCCGGGAATCGGCCATGAAAAAGGGGACGGTCCGCAACAGGTAATCCGTCGGCGGCACGAAATCGGCGTCGAACACCGCCAGCAGCGTTCCCCGAGCTTGGCGCGTCCCATTGGCCAGGGCCCCGGCCTTGAATCCGATCCGGTCCTCCCGGCGGATCACCTTCACGTCGTGCCCCTGGTCCCGCAGCTCCCGGGCCAGCGCGTCCACTCGTTCCCGGGTTTCGTCGGTGGAATCGTCCAATACCTGAATTTCGTGGCGGCCCGCCGGATAGGCCATGGCGCAGGCGGCCCGCATCGCCCGCTCCACCACGTTCATTTCGTTGTAGACGGCGATCTGCGTGGTGACAATGGGTGGTTGAACCTCGGGAGAAAACAGATCCGGCGCTCCGGCCGCCAAGTCGCGAAACCGGGCCTCGGCATCGCGCCGGCTGCGGCGGAAAAGGAAGACCATCACGTAGCAATTCAGGCCATAGAGCATCAACGTGCCTGCGGCCAAAAAATAGAGCCCGACAACCAGGGGCGACAATAGCTCGTTCATGGACGAATCCCGGAGGAGGGGTGAACCAAACCGTCGAACGGCGGGCCTTCGGCAAGTGGATTTCCGGAACGGACAACGCCCAGGTGGCGGACCGCCGTTCCTTTCCGGCGCGGCGCCAAAGGAAACGGCACGGAACCGGCCAAAGGACCGCCCTCGTGCCGTCGGCGAAGCGCCATGATCCTTACACCGTCGTTTTTTGGTCCCGGCGGCGGAATCTCCCCGGAGGCTCCGCGTCCGAAAAGAGGAGGGCGCAAAGGCGGGGAGAGAAGGGACCGCGCCGGAAGGAAGGAAAAAATTCAGCCCTTTTCCCGCAACCGGAGCAACCGATCGCCGGCCGACCGCAGGGTTTCCTCCCGCTTGAGGAAGTGAAAGCGCGCCAAGTGTTGGACCGGATCGTGGAAAAAGCTGGAACCGGGCGCGACGGCCACGCCGATCTCTCGGGCCATCCAGCGGCAGAATTCGGTGTCGTCCGCAAAGCGGAATTCCGCGATGTCCACCATTACGCAATAGGCCCCCCCGGCCGGATGCGGGCAAGCCAGGCACGGTCCAGACAGTCCGAAAACAGGTCCCGGCGGCGCGCCCAGCCGTCCGGAAGCTTTTGACAGTATTCGTCGG
>JBKHDD010000193.1:0-8878 GCA_046541515.1 Desulfococcaceae bacterium | reverse complement strand
ATTTTTTCTCGATTCAAACCCTTTTCCGAAACCCATCGGCAATGGGCGTTCCGACAACTGGATTATGCGTCCTCCGAGGCCGAACGTTCCGAAATGGAGGAGCGCCTCTTCGGCAATGTCGATCTGGTGGAGCTTCTCGCCGTGGCGCCCCACTCGGCGAAAAAAGAGATGTTCCGGCTGCTTTCGCCGGAACGGTTTGCCAAGGCCGTTCCCCAACTTGTGGATGGCTGGGAGGATATGGAGGGACCGGACCAGCGGCGCGTGGGAGAAATTTTGCTGGAAATTGGGCCGGAAGAGGCCGTGAAGTTATTTCAGGCCCAGGCGGAAGATTGGGATCCCGCTGCGGACGAACCCTATGAATGGGAAGGCATTCTGGCTCATTTCGACCGGCTGCCGGCGGACGCCGCGGAATCCATGGCCCAATCGGCCTTTGAAAAACTGGATTTGGAAGAAGGATTGGCGCCGGATACCGTCTTGGCCGTCTTGTTGAAAGCGGCGCTGCGATGGATGCCGGAAAAGCGGGATACCGTGCTGTCCGCCTTTTTTTCGGATTGGGAGTGGATGGAACCGGAGTGCATTCCCGCAGGGGCGGAGGCGGCCGAAGCGTTGTCCATCGATCCGTCGGCCCTATACTGGGTCATTAACGAACTGGACATGCTCCCCGACGCCGAAATCCGGCTCCCCGAAGAACTTTTCCCCGACGAGGAAACCCGCTCCCTCATTGCCCGGGGAATTCGGCTCGTGCGGGAGGAAGACTATCTGACCGCCTTCCGGGAGATGCAGCCCCGCCTCTCCTCGCTGTCGGAATTCCATCTGTCCCAACCATTTTTTTCCGACGAAGCGGATTTCGCGGATTGGGCGAATGATTATCCGCACCGGGCCGGAGGGTTTTTGCTTTTCGCCATGGCCGGATTGATGACCCGGTCGATCCGGCTGGAATCGGGGATTCCGGCCCTTTCCACGGAACGGATTTTGGAATTGATCGCCGTGGATTCCCTTCAGGTTCCCTACCGGGACGCCCTGATGGCCGAACTGTCCACGCGTCCGGCCGCCGAAGCCGCCGCCGCGTGGGGGCGCGTCATGGCCGGGCAGGAGGGCACCCTTTTCGCGCTGGACAACCTCGTAAAGGCCGCCGCCGACTTGGGCGCGCCGGAACTGGCCACCCCGCTTTGCGCCCTGCTGGACCACCACCCCGAATTCGCCGGCCTTTCCCCGCTTTTGACGCCGGCGGGGCGCGAGGTGGGCGAACCCTTGTTTCAGGCCCTGGAACGGCGGTATCCGGAGCTGAGTCCCGAAGGCCGAATCGGCGCTTGCAGCTTCCTGTTCGCCATGCCGCCGGCGATGATCGAAACCTTTGCCGAAAAACACTGGGAGGACCTTTGGAAGCTGAACCGGGCCCTGGTGCTGGAACTCGCCGAAAATGCCCTTTCCGAGGCCGGTTTGGAACGAATCCGACCCAAGGCCGGAAAAGGGCAGTCCGACATCGACCGGACGTTCGTCCTGCTGGCCGAACTGTTGGGGCGGGAATTTCCCGAGCTGGACGACGCCCGGAAAACGGTCTTTCAGGCGGACGCCCTCCAACGGCGCCTCGATGACGCCCTCCTCGACCATGACGCGGAAGCCCTGCTTTCCATTCCCTCCTATCGCCAGTTTTTGGAATGCGCCGCCTGCGGCGCGGAAAACGAATACGACCTGAACCGGGTTTACCTTCTTGAGGACCCGGAGCAACCCTTTTTCCCGGGCCAGGAATACACGTGTCCGGACTGCGGCGCCACGGGAGAAATGGAGTGGGCGGAATCTACCGAGCGGTTTCTTCAGGGCCTTTTGATGTACATCTCCCTGACGGAGGATGAAAAAGAAAGAAGGAAACTGCTGGAAACCTCCATCTTCGAACTTAATACCCTCCAGGTGTTTGGAAAAACGCACTCCATCCCGGATGGGCTGGAAGCCTACGAGTCGGCCATCCGGGAATCGCCAAATAAGGTGGGGCTCCGGATCGGATACGCCAACGTGCTGACCCAGTTGGGTCGGCCAGCTCGGGCGACGGAGTTTTACAAGGAAGCGCTGGCGCGTGATCCGTCCTTCATTCAGGCCCATTTCGGACTGGCCACCTTGGCCGCGAAAGCGGGAGACGAGGCGAAGGCGTTTGACTGGCTGGAGGAAGGCCGTCGCCATTGGGACGAGGCCCAGGTGTTTACCGGCTTTTCCAATGCGCAGCGGGGGGAAATGTTGGAAGCGTTTTTTGAGAATTATTGCGACTTTTACAACGAGACGGCCGAAAATCTGGGGCTCAAGGTCGCCCGGCTGCATCCGCCTCGGGAACGGATTATGGACGCCGAGACCGGAAAAAAGAAGGTGGGCCGGAACGACCTCTGCCCTTGCGGCAGCGGGAAAAAGTACAAGAAGTGTTGCCTTGGGCGGGTGAAAAGGAGCGGATGAGTCGGCCGCAAAGCGTTCGCGTCCCATGGGCCGGAACCGGGAGAAAACACGCCGGGTTCCGGTCCATTCCAACGCCGTTCATTTGGCGAAAAAAATGTTGGGGGCGAATCGCATTCGCCCTTTTTTCGTCTGGATTCAATCCGGCGCGACGGCCCGCAGAACTCCAGGTGAACGGCATTCCGGTCAGTTCCAATCCTTTAGCAGCAGAAACACGAGGAAACCGGTTCCGAAAAAAATCCAGGCCCATTCTTTCCAGCTGAATTTTCGAAGCAGGAAGTCCACGTGGGTGGACCAGGCATATTCCAGCCCGGGCACATCCACGGAGGCTTTGACCCGGCTCCATTTTTCCGCGGCGGCACGCCAGGTCGCCGCCAAGTTTTTACCCAAAGCCAGCCAGACCTCCGGCCGTGCCGGCGGAACGGACGCCGAAAGGCCGGAATCGCCGTTTTGCGCATCGACTGCGGGCGAATCGGCCAAGGAAACCCGCAGGGCCAATCGACGGGCCTCGGCCCGCAACGCCTCCAGCCGCTCCCTCCGGGCGCGCACCGTGGGGTGATCCGCGCCAAACTGCCCGATCCAGATGGCCAATGCCCGCTCCCCCAGGGCGATGGCCTGGGGATATTTTTCCCGCTCCCAATAGACTTCCCCCAAATGTTCCAGCGCCAAGGACGCTTCCACGGAATCCGCGCCATGGGCCGTTTCCACGATGTTAAGCGCTCGGCGGTACCTTTCCTCCGCCCCGGGCAGATCCCCCAGCGTTTTTCGAAAGCCGGCGGCCAATGTCAACGCCGCCGCCACCCAGGGATGACTTCGACCCGCGGCGGCTTCCGCGTCCCGGGCCGCCGCTTCGGCCACGCCCAAGGCCCCGGCGATGTCGCCCGATTCCCGCAGGGATTCCACCCGCGCCATCCGGTTTTTCCAATCTTCCCGGGTTAGGCGATCGCTTTGGCCCGGCCCGTCGGACCGCTCTCTCCGCGGGGTTCGCCCCCGCCGCGCCGCCAGGCTCTCCAGCCGCCTTCGCGCCGCCAAGGTTTGCGGATCCTCGTCCCCCGCTTTTCCATCCCAGATTGCCATCGACCGCCGGTACAGCGCTTCCGCCTCTTCGAATTGTCCCGCCTCTATCAGCGCGTCGGCCAGTCGCCGGGCCATGGAGGCGGTGCGGGGGCTGTTTTCGCCCCACCGGCGCTCGCGGAGTTCCATCGCCTCGCGGTACCACGGCGCCGCCTCGGCGTATTTTCGCCGCATTTCAAACAGCGTGGCCATGAAAAAGAGGGATTCGCCCACGGCTTCGTGGTCGGGTCCCAGGCGTTTTCTGCGGATGGCCAAGGCGCGCCGCGCCAGGGATTCCGCTTCGGCGAATTTTCCCTGGCGACGGTAGTTTTCGGCAAGGCGGGAAAGGGTTCCCGCCACGTCCGGGTGTTCGGGGTCCACCGCGGCTTCCCGGATGGCGAGGGAGCGCAGATAGAGGGGCTCCGCCGCGTCATATCGCCGCTGGCGGGAGCGGGTGAGGGCGAGGCTTTCCAGGTAAAAGGGGAGAACGCGATGGTGGGGGCCGTAGTGGCGCTCCATGAGGCGGAGGGCCTCGGCCTTGGCCGTTTCGGCGGCGGCATGGTCGTGCCGCCAGCCGTGAACGGCGCCAAGCTGGCTGAGCACCCGGGCCGCCTCCCGGCTGGAAGTTCCGTAGGCGCTTTGGGCCTTTTGGAGCGCGGACCGGGCGGCCGCCTCCGCCGCTTCGAAACGCTGTTGCCGCAGCAGCGTTCGGGAGCGGTCCAGTTCCGCTTCCCAGCTTTCGGCGCGGCCCATGGAAGGGACCGTCGCCGGCAGCAGGAAGATGATCAGAATGGCCACCAGGGGGCGAAAACCCATGCCGGGTCTCCTCCACATCGGGAACGATGGAATGCGAATGGATCTTGGTTTCAAAAAAGTTGTGTTTTGGAAATGTACCATGGATCATTGGCCGCTCCAAGCCCGAAGCCATCCGCGAAAACGGGCCAAGTGAAGAAAAGCCGGTTCCCGGATTCCGACGGGGAAGGAGCGTATTTCCAAGCTTGACTTGGGCGGGGCTTTTGGTTAACCTGCCTCTTTCCAGAAGGTAACGAGAACGCCGAGCGTCCGGATTTCCCGGGACATCGGCGCGTTTCGTTTTTTCCATCCACGCGGCGGACCCGGGGAAGCGTCCATTGGAGATGAAAGGCCGGATCGTTCAGTTGCTGCGGGAGCCGCCGCAGACCGAAGACGTGGTGGTGTCCGGCGAAACGTTGCGGACCGGGCTGGGCGTGAGCCGGGTCACGGTGTGGAAGCATATCCGGTCTTTGGGCGAAATGGGCTACGAGATTGCGGCCACGCCCAAAGGATACCGGCTTCTTTCCTCCCCGGACATCCCCTATCCCTGGGAATTCCCCGGTCGCGAGGATCGCGTCCATTATTTTCCCGAGCTGGATTCCACCATGACCGTCGCGCGGGACATGGCCCGGGCGGGGCGCCCGCACTTCACCGTCGTGGTGGCCGGCCGCCAGGCCCAGGGGCGCGGGCGGCTCCGTCGGCCGTGGCATTCCGAGGCGGGCGGGCTCTATTTTACGGTGGTCGTGCGCCCGGACGTTCCGCCGCTTTTGGCCGGCCGGATCAATTTCGCGGCCTCCCTGACCCTCTGCCGGCTGCTGCGGGACCGGTTCGACGTGGACGCCCGCACCAAATGGCCCAACGACATCCTGGTGGACGACCGAAAAATCTGCGGCCTGCTCTCCGAAATGGAGGCGGAGGACGACCGGGTCGCCTTCGTCAACGTGGGCATCGGCCTCAATGTCAACAATGCGCCCGGCCCCGTGGAACCGTCGGCAGTCTCGCTTCGGGAGTTGCGGGGCGAACCGGTTTCCGTCCGCGAACTGCTTTCCGCCTTTCTGGATGCATTTGAAGAAAGGGCGGCCCGGCTGGACGACTCCGTGGTCGCGGCGTGGAAGGAATTGACCATGACCCTGGGCCGGAACGTCCGCGTGGTGACGGTCCGCGCCGAGCAGACCGGCCGCGCCGTGGACGTGGACCCCGACGGCGCCCTGATTCTGGAGACGGAAGATGGGGCGCGGGAGCGGGTGATTTATGGGGATTGTTTTCCGGCGGGGGAGGGGTGAAGGTTTGGCGAGTGGCCAGAAGTCAGGAGCCGGGAGCCGGGAGCCGGGAGCCGGGAATACCGTTTCTCCTCGCCAAATCATGGTAGGGGCGTATCGCATACGCCCTTGGTCAATCCGGCACGGCTGTTCCTTTGAAATTACGAACGGTTTCCCCTGCCGGAACCCTTTTGCGCGGCCAAATTCATTCAATTCCAATTTTCCTCGGAGAACACCCCAATGACCGAATCCATCCGCCAGACCGTGTTCGCCTCGCTGATGGCGGCGCTCATCGCCGCCGGGGCGTTTCTGGCCATTCCCGTGGGGCCGGTGCCCATCGTGCTGCAAAACTTTTTCGTTTTGTTGACCGGACTGCTGCTCGGACCGCGTTGGGGCCTGGCGGCGGTGGGAATTTACCTGCTGGCGGGCGCGGTGGGGCTGCCGGTGTTCGCCGGGGCCACGGGCGGCATTGCCCGGTTCGTGGGGCCCACCGGCGGCTATCTGCTGGGCTATCTTCCGGCGGTCTGGATCGTGGGCGCGGTTTCGGAAAAGGGAGAGGGGCGGATCGGCGCCGATTTGGCCGGTCTGGCGCTGGGCTCTCTGATGGTCTACGCCGTTGGCGTGCCGGCGCTGAAGGCGGTGACCGGCATGACCTGGGCCAAGGCGTTTGGCGCCGGCATGTTGCCTTTTCTGCCGGGGGATCTGCTCAAAATTTTCGCCGCGATTCCCGTCGCCCGGACGCTTCGGCCCGTGGTGGCGGGCCCTGGCGGCGGCGAGGCCCATGGCCCTGCTGGAAGTTGACGGGCTTGGCCACCGTTTTGCCGACGGCCGCTGGGGCATCCGGGACATCCATCTGCGGGTGGAAGCGGGCGAGTTTCTGGTGATCGCCGGGGCCAACGGGTGCGGCAAAACCACTTTTTTGCGCCATCTCAACGGCCTGCTGCGGCCCACGGTCGGCGCGGTGACCGTGGACGGCGTGCGGGTGGACCGGGACCCGTTGCGGGCTCGGCGGCGCGTGGGCATGGTCTTCCAAGACGCCGACAGCCAGATCGTGGGGGACACGGTGGCCGACGACGTGGCCTTCGGCCCGGAAAATCTGGGGTTGGATCGGGACGAAGTGGAACGCCGTGTGGCCAACGCGCTGTCGGCGGTGGGTTTGGCCCGCAAGGCCGACGTTCCGCCCCACCTGCTTTCCGGCGGGGAGAAGCGGCGGGTCGCCATTGCCGGGGCACTGGCCATGCGCGCCCGGATTCTGGTGCTGGACGAGCCCTTTTCCAATCTGGATTATCCGGGGGTCCGCAGCGTGCTGGACCAGTTGATCCGGCTTCGGAAGGCGGGGCATACCTTGCTGCTGACCACCCACGATCTGGAAAAGGTGCTTGGGCTGGCCGACCGGCTGGTGGTGATGGCCGAGGGGCGGATCGTTCGGGACGGGCCGCCGACGGAAACGGTTCGGGGCGTGGACGTTTTTGGCGTTCGGGAGCCGGACGCCTCCCGGGCGGGGTTGCCGACGACCTCGTGGCTGGAATGACCGCCGTCGGCTATCGGCCGGGGCGTTCTCGGCTCCACCGAATGGACCCTCGGGTCAAGCTGGCCGCCGTGGCCTTGCTTTCCGCCGCCGGCATGGGCGCGGAACCGGCCGGCCTGCTTTTGCTTACGGCGCTCCTCCTTGCCGCCGGAATCGGAGCCGGGCTCTCCCCGCTCCGCTTTCTCTCCGAACTTCGATACTTTTTTCTTCTGCTCGTCGGCGTCGTGCTGGTGCGGGCCTGGGCCGTGCCGGGACCGCCCCTGGTTTCCGTCCCCGGGGTCACTCTCAGCGAAACCGGCCTGCATGAGGGGCTGTTGATCGCCGGACGGCTGGGCGCGGTGGCGCTGATCGGCCTTCTGCTGGTGGCCACCACCCGAACCGCCGCCGTCCGGGACGCGCTGATCTGGCTGCTTCGGCCCGTTCCGGGGCTTCCCGAGGGGCGGGTCGCCGTCATGCTGAGTCTGTTGGTTCGCTTTCTTCCGGTCATCCTGCTGCGGGCGGGGGAGACGGCCGACGCCCAGCGGGCCCGCTGCGTGGAGCGGCGCCGCAATCCGGCCTATCGGCTGCGCCGCTTCGCCGTTCCCCTGCTGCGTCGGGTCTTTTTGGACGCCGACGCCCTGGCCGCCGCCATGGACGCCCGCTGCCACACCGATCATCGCTCCCCGCCGCCCTTCCATTTTTCCCTTCCCGACGTCCTGATCTTGGCGCTGGTTGCCGTTCTGACGGTTTTCGTTCGTTTTCTTTGATTTCCCTCTTCCGCTTCGCCGCCCGCAATTGACAGTCCCCCCGCGCTGGTGTACACCGAGAGCGTTTTTTTCCCGGCCCGAGGGCTGAAATAAGGAGGCGGCGGTTGAAAATCGTCATCGTGGGCGCCGGCGAGGTGGGCTTTCACATCGCCAGTCGGCTTTCCAAGGAAAACAAGGAAGTGGTGATCGTGGACACCAATCCGGCGGCCCTGCGCCGGGTGTCCGATCATATCGACGTGCAGACCATCCAGGGATCGGGCAGCAGCCCGGCGGTGCTGGACGAGGCGGGAATTCGGGAAGCCGAAATTCTGCTGGCGGTGACCAACCAGGACGAGACCAACCTGGTGGCCTGCCTGATGGCGGACATCATGACCTCCACGGTCAAAAAGTTGGCCCGGGTCCGGAACGCCGATTACGATCCCTTCCACGGCGCGCTCAAAGATTTCTGCCCCAAAATCGACACCATCATCAACCCCGAGGTGGAGGTGGTCCACACCATCGAGCGGCTGATGAGCGTGCCGGGGGCGGTGGACGTCAGCGAGTTCGCCGACGGCCGGGTGAAGCTCATCGGGGTTCGGCTGGACGCCCAGACGCCGCTGGCCAGCGTCAAGCTGATGGAGCTTTCGGATCGCATCGGCGGCCCCGTCCCGCTGATCGCCTCCATCGTGCGGGACGAAAAGCTGATCATCCCCATGGGCACGGATCGGCTGCAGCCGGGCGATCTGGTCTACTTCATCAGCGAGGAAGACCAGGTGCTGCCGACGTTGAAGCTCTTCAACAAGCGGGCGGAGCCGGTGCGGCGGGTGCTGATCATCGGCGGCGGGCGCATCGGCGTCCGGCTGGCCCAGCGGCTGGAGAAGCGCGCCATCCAGACCAAAATCATTGAACAAAGCGAAGAACGGTGCGGCGAGCTGGCCGACGAGCTGAATCGCGCCGTGGTGCTCTGCGGCGACGGCTCCGACCAGGATCTGCTGCGCGAGGAGAACGTCCGGGACGTGGACGTGGTGGTGACCCTGACCAACGACGAGGAGACCAATATTCTGGCCTCGTTGCTGGCCAAGCGG
>JBKHDD010000192.1:0-9043 GCA_046541515.1 Desulfococcaceae bacterium | reverse complement strand
AGGAAGAAATCGGCCTTGTCCGACTCCAGCACGTATTCCACGTAGTACAAAATCAACGTGGCCGGCAGATTGCTGCCCACGGCGCTCACGGTGTAGGCGACGAGCAAAATCACGAACGGCCGGTTTTGGAACACCTGCCGATAGCCGGAAATCAATCCGCTCCAGCTTCGGCCTTCGGAACGGGGCAGCTCCCGCACCGCGAAGACGCACCAGACGCAGGAGGCGATCACCAGCGGCGCGTAAATCGCCGACATCCAAAAAAACGCGGTCCGCTCGCCATCCCCGGTGTCGGGCAGGCCCAGCGCCGCGTCGATGATGGCCGGGGCGGAGGCCGCCGCCAGTGTTCCGGCGATCAGGGCGCCGTCCCTCATGCCGAACAGCGTCGTCCGCTCGTGGTAGTTGAAGGTGATTTCCGGCCCCAGGCTTTCGTAGGGCACGGTGACCACCGTCCAGAACAGAAACAGGGAGAAAACGCCGACGGAGAACCAGACCGTCTCTGCGGTTCGGCCCATCATGGGAGGATTGAATAAAAACAGGATGGAACCGGCCAGCAGCAGGGAACCGCCGACGATGTAGGGGCGGCGGCGGCCGTAGCGGGTGTCGGTTCGGTCCGACAACAATCCCAGGGCGGGATCGGTGACGGCGTCGAACAGACGCACGGCCAGGAGAATGTAGCCCAGGGCGGTGATGTGGACGCCCACCACGTCGGTGTAAAACTTGGGAAGGTAGACGTAGACGGGAATGCCCACCACCGCCAGGGCGAAGGCCGGGGCGGCGTAGGCGATTTTTTGGAGAAGGGGAATGCGGTCGGCCATAAGAGTCTTTCCGGATCACGCGCGCCCCAGGAGTTCGCCGGGCAGTCCGTCTTCCACCGGCTCGTCTCCCAGCCAGATGGAAAACAGCGCCCGGGCGAAATCGCCGCCGGAAACGGCGCCGATTTCCCGGCCGTTCAGGTCCAGGGTGGTTCCCTTTCCCGGCACGTAGGTCAGCCCGTAGCGATCGCCTTCCTTCACGTCTTCGTACAGCGCGTTGAGCCGCTCGATCTTGGGCTCCAGCGTCTTGTATTCCCCCTCGGAGACGTTTTTCCGAATCCAGACCCGGGTCGATTTCACGAAGTCGTCTTTTTTTAAATCACGAAAGTAGCGAACCTCCAACCGCCTCGGCGTGTCCGTTTTCAGCACCTGGTCGGCCGGAACTTCGGCGGGCATGTACAGCGCCACCTCGGAAACCTTGAACAATCCCAGATAGCGGATGATCCCGGTCCCGGTCAGCTCCAGATTCCAGTCGGCCACGGCGAAGCGGGGCTCGAACGGCCCGTCGTTTCCATCCACCGAGGCCAGCGTGGCCCCGCCAAACCCGCCAAAGAAAAACACCGTAAAGAAAAACATCAACATCCATAGCGCCGTATCGATGCGCAATTCGGTTTGGATCATGGGGAATCTCCTTGGGGAAAAATGCGATTCTTCAGATGGAACGCAACTCCGGCGGCGGGGTTTTCAGGCCGGTCACCCAGCGTTCCGGCAGGCCGCCCAGTCCATTGCCGGCCCCGAGCAGGGCGCCCAGCACCGCGCCCCGGGCCGCGTTTTCCCCGCCCAGATTGGTGTTGGCGATCAGCCCGTCCTCCGGCCGATCGTGGTATTTCAGCGCCAGATAGATCACCGCCGGAACCGACTCCGGAACGTAGCAGGCGGAACTCACCCGCGCCCCTACGATCCACTCGTCCGGTTGGTCCAGCCATTTGCGGAAGGAGTGGCCGTAGTAGGGATTGTCCTGTCGGTCGATGGCCGCCTCCAGCGTTCCCCGCAGGTCGTCTCCGCCCAGCACCGGAAGCAGAATGTCGAACAGGAAGCGGGCGGCCCGTTCCATCTTTTCGCCGCGGTGGGTCAGCTTCATGTGTTCCAGGGCCGCTTCCCGGGCCCGATCCGGCCGGTCCCGGTGGAAGACCAGAATGGGGACGAGACCGATCAAACCGCTGATGTGCTTCTCCGGAATGCCGCACTTCCGGGTCGGATATCCCTGGGCGTAGCGGGTGAAAAAGGCGCGGTGATATTCCTCGACGTAGGTGTCCCGGTGATTTCCCGGCGTCGTCATAAAGTCGATGTAGCGGGAAAGCCAGTCGTCCGCGTCGTATCCGCCCCGGTCGTTCAGCGATTCGATCAGCAGGGAGCAGAGCTGGAGATTGAGGGTGTTTTCGCCGGGCTGGAGAAATCGGTGGTAATGAACGTTCTTCCGGCCCCAGTAGGGGGCCTGGTCGTGGAGAATCTCGCCTTTTTCGTTCGGCGCCTCGTAATGGGAACGCCACAAAATGCTGTCGGGATGGTCCGGGCGGGGGGCCATGTAATCGGTCACCCGGCCGTACTGCTCCACCAGCTTGGCCCGGTCGTAAATCCAGTGGACCGGCATGGCCAAGGCGTCGCCGACGTAGAGGCCGTAGAGCGCCCCGGCCGCCCGATCCGGTCCGTCAACCGTTTCGGGCCGGTGGGCGGAACCGGGGGCGACCGCCGGGGAGGAACGCGTCATGGATCAGGACTCCACATCGATATTGCCGGAATAGCGGCGGGTGGCGTCGCCGTCCACGCATTCCCCCAAGTCCTCGGGCGTCTCTTCCTTGGGCTTCTCTTCGGTGGGACAATAGTAATCCTTGCCGTTTTCGTCCGTTACGTGCTTGTATTTCGCGTCGGCCATGATGCACCTCCCGATGTTTGCGAGCAGTGCAATGCCGTTTTCTTGGGGATTTAAAATGCACGGTCTTGGCAGGCTGCCCAAGGGCGTATGCGATACGCCCCTACATTTTATCTCCTAGTGAACGACATTGGGATTGAATGGCGATTAACTGACCATACCATTTTTTTCGACCTTCGAAAAACTTTTTGCTTTACCTACCTGGTTCAAGATGGTAAGGAGAAAAATTTGGCTGTCAATCGGCGGAATCGGTTTGCGCCGATCGATCCGATCACTCGGGTCACTCGGGCCGGTCGCCCCTCGCGCCCAGCCAGAAGCGATCCCAACTCCCCCCAGCCGTGCGGAACGCGCGGATGACGTACACGCAAGTCACCAGATTTCCCCCCATTAGAATGAACCCGATCCAGATTGCGGCTGCGGCCTTGGATCGTTCCCGATAGAGCACCCAACCCGAAAACAGCAGGAACCCGAGATAGATATCCACAAACAGGGCCACGCCCCAGGGCATGTCCAAAATGCGGCCGCCTTCCGCCAAGATGTCGCCCGCGACCATGGCGTACGCGCAGACCAGCCCCAGAATGGCCAGGCCAATGATCACCAAAATTTCTCCGGTTCGGTTCATGACGCCTCCTTTTTTTGGCGAGATCGTCCGCCGACCATCCGGATGAACGTCGCCAGCATCTCCCGGTCGGCCTCGCGCAGGTGAACAAAGGGCGCATGAAGTTCGGGCCGGTCGGGATTCAGCCGAATGCCCCAGATGGGATAGACGCTGTCCGGCAGCGCGCCGTAGCGCAAATCCCCCAGCAGATCGGGTTGATCGGGATGGCGGGCCACCCAGCGGTCGGAGAAATGGACGAATCGTTCGATGTCGCGGGCCTGGGCGGAATCCGGCGGAATTCCCTCGGGCAACTCCGCGGGATCAAATTTTTTGGCGCGGCCGCCGGGATACACTTCGGGGAGGCCGAAGCCGACGCGGATCGCGTCCACATGAATCTCGTCCCCGGCTTCATAAAGCCCCCGCCACAGCAACAGGTTGAACAGGCTGGGCTTGGCGGCGATTCGTTCCGCGGCGTGTCCGCGCACCTCGGCCACTTCCCGAAGCGCCGCCGCGGCCCGATCCCGCTGAACCATGCCGAGGCTCAGGTAGATCAGCATAAACAGAACGCCGGAGCGGGCCGCCTGGGGCCGCCGTCGAATCGCCGCCACCAGCAGGGCGATCAGCAGGCCCCCGGTAAACACCGGATCAATGATGGAAATCAGGTCCCAGGCCACGCGCCGGTCCGAAAGCGGCCAATACAAATAGGTGCCGTAACTGGTGCAGGCGTCGATGATCCCGGCGGTGGCGTATCCGGCGGTGGAAAACATCAGCAGCCGAACAAACGGGAGCCGGTTTCGGAAAAACGGCCACAGCAGGAGCGCGCCGATCAGGCCGCCAACCGGGATGAAAACCAGCGCATGGGTAAAATGGCGATGAATGAGCAACGAAAACATGGGATCGTCGGCGCGGGTGATGACCACGTCCAAATCGGCCAGCATCCCGGTCAAAAAGCCGATGATCGCCGCCATCCGGGTTTGCTCCCGAGGGGCCAGCCCGCCGGCGAAGACGGCCCCCACGACGCCTTGGGTCAACGGGTCCATGGCGCTCCTTTCGCTTTCGCGGTTTTCGCGCCGGTTGCGGCGCGTCAATTGGAAAATCCAAGACGGAGAACCCGAGTGCGGCGCCCGAGCGCAAAAACACCGGGTTCCCAAGGCTCGGCCCAGAAACCCGGTGCAGAACGAGAACCCAAAATCTGAACCCAAACCCGAACCGAAGCCCTAAGGGGACTCGGAATTTGTCGATGTACCGTTTTCATCCCCATGCCGTTTTTTGACGGAATCGGGTAGGGGCGAATTGCATTCGCCCTTGTGCAATCTGGCACGATTGAGCAATGGAAATCCAAAACGGTATTTCAGCTACCGCCGAGTCCCTAACCGGAAAAAGGATAAGCACGGCCGGCGATTGCGCACGTCGGCGATCCGGATACCTCGCGGCGTGTCGCCGAATACAGGGATTGCCGTATTCCAAAATGCCTTTTTTTTTGAAAAAAAGAGAGCCACGGAATGAAAGGAGGCATATCCATGAACGACCAAAGCAAAGAGCTGTACCAGAAAAAGATGGAAGCCAAGCTGGACGAATGGAACGCCCGCATCGATGAAATGAAGGCCAAGGCCCAGCAGGCCGACGCGGAGGCCCGCATCGAAATCATGGATCAGGTGGAGGCGTTGCGCCAGAATCGGGATTCGTTTCGGGAAAAACTCGAAGCGCTGAAGGATACCGGCGGCGACGCCTGGAAAGACATTCGGGGCGGCCTGGACAACGCCTATTCCGAGATGAAAACGTCTTTGGAACGCGCCATGGCGCGGTTCGGGTCGCCCGATTAGGGATTTTTGGCTCGGAGCCACGGGCGCTCCGGGCTTTCTCTCTCTCCAGGAGGAATGCATGAAGAACGAATTGACCGTCACCATCGAAAACGACCGCATCCGGTTCACGCCGGAAGGGAAGGTCTTCGTCCTCGACGCCATCCGGGCGTTGAGCGAAAACGGAGACCCGGAACCCCTTTGGCGGGGACTCCAGGAAGACTACCCCGAAATCGTGGAACGATGCGAATACATCCCGGGCGACGAGGAACCGGAACCCATCGCCGACAACGACGCCTGGGAGGCCATTCAGGTTCACCTGTTCGAGATTTTCATGGAACAGCAGATGGCCAGTTGATCGGAAATAACATTCCCCACCCTTTCGTCGGGAAGTCGCTCCCTCCAATTTTTTGCCCGCCGACTCCTGACAGAATCATCGATTCCCAACCGCGCGTTTCGGACAAACCAATTTCAAATCCCATTTTCGGGCGCCCGCCCCCACGGGACGGACGGTTCGCGCCGCTGGACGCTTGCACGCGTCCAGCGGCGCGGTTCCGGCGATCCGTCGCGCCGGTCTTTTTCATCCCGCAAAGGCCGGCGCCCAGCTCACACCCGCATGGGCGGCTTTTCCGGATTGCGCCGTTTGCCGGGCGGTTCCTCCACCGGATCGGGGAGATCGGGATCGTCCACCGGCGGCTCTTCCGGCGGAGGCGGCGGTTGCCGTCGGGGGCGCTCGCTGGGCCGGGGCGGCGGTTCCTTCACGGGAGGGCGGCGGGGTTCGCCGGGCGGTTCGTCCGGCGGTTGTTTTTCCTGCGCCCGCATCCGGGGAAAGGAAGCGGCGGTCGCCGGGTTCCCGCAGGCCGATGGATCATCCCATCCGGCCCGTCCCATTTGGAGCCACTCGGACCTTTGGCCGCCTGCGCGGTTTGAGATGCCCAACGCCTTTCCCTTGGCGTTCCCATTCCCGGGCTCCGCCTCCCGTTCGCAAGGCCAAACCTCGCGAATAGATAGGTTATTCGATAAACCCCATTCTCCAAATCGCTCAAAATTCCACCGCATATTCACATCTCCTTCCCGATTTCTCCAAGAAGACCGCCGGAACCGGTCCGGTTCGCCGTCGTCGCGACGGAGAAGGACCGCATTCCGGCGGTTGTAAAAACCGGTTCGCTTCCAAAAAGATTGGCGCGGATTCTCGCCGGTCGATTCCCGACGGACCGTTTCAAACCGATCAGGGCTGATAGTATGCCGGTCCGACGCGAACCCGCAACCGATTGCGCACCTCGACCGCGCCGCCGTCACGGGCGTTTTTGGTGGCGGCCCGACGGGCCTCCAGGGTGTCCACGACGCCGGCGAGGGTGGCGACCCCGCCGCGAACGGTGACGGTGATGTCCTCTCGGTCCACGAAGGGCGACCAAAACAACTCGCTCCGGATTTCTTCCCGGATCGCATCGTCGGATTTCTGAGGCCTGTCTTCCTCCGCCACCTCCAGCCGGTTCGCCACGCGAACCACGCCAGCCACATTCTCGGCCACCCGCTCGGCGACCTGTTTTTGATGCTCCGAGTCCACCGTGCCCGTCAGTTCGGCCACCCCGCTGTCCACTTCCACGCCGATTTCGTGCTGATGAACGTCGGCGTGGGCCAAAAGCGCCGTTCGAACCCGTTGCGCAAAGCGGGAATCCCCTTCAACCATGGGCTCCCGAGTGGGAATCATCCCCGGCCTGATCCCCACGTTGTTCCGGACTATCCAGACGCCCCGAGTGGCGCGGGCCGTTTCCGACAGGGCCCGCCGGGTGCCGGCCCGGTCCACGCGACCGTCCAGCGTCGCCACGCCGTCCTTCACGTCGATTTCGATGGCCTCCGCGTCGATTCGCGGGTCCAGGGCGAACGCCCGCCGCAAGGCCCGGGTCGTCGATTCGTCGTCGGCTTCGGGAAACGCCTTGGATAGGGAAATTGAATCCGCTCCGTCCGATCCTTCCGGGGCCACCTTTACCCCTTCGGCGTCGACTTTGTGAACGCCGTTGACCCAGGCGTCCGCTTTCGCCCGTCGCCGTTGCAGAGCGCTGGCCACCGACCCGGAAAGTTCCACTTTTCCGTCGTTGACCGCGACCTTCAGGTCGGTCCCATGGAGCCAGGCATCCCATCGGAGCGTGGTTTCAATGTCCTTTCGGATATCGTCGTCGGCGCGCTCGGCGTCGTAAGCGATTTCCAGATTGTTCCGCACGCCTTTGACGCCACGGATGCTTTTGGCTTTTTGCTCGGCCAGCCATTTCTCCCGCCAGGAATTGACCGTGCCTTCCAGCGTCGCCACGCCTTGGGCCGCGGAAATCTCGATGGCCCGAACGTTCGGCGCGGGGCTCCGTTCCAGCGCGGCGGTCACGTCGGCCCGAATCTCCTCCGCCGGGCGATCCGGCGTCCGGACTTCGACGGTGTTCACCACGGAGCGCACGCCCCGGATGTTTTCCGTCACCCGGGTGGCCCGATCCGCGCCCAGCGCGTTGTCTATGGTCCCGGACAGCGTGACCACGCCGTCTTTCACCGTCACGTCGATCAAATGGTCGGACACCCCGGGGTCCTTCGCCAACCGGGTTTCCGCGGCCAATAGCAATTCCTGGTCGGTCATGGAACGGGCGTCGGCAAGGGCGGGGATCAGCAACGCCAGGGTCGGGAAAATGATGAGCATCATTTTTTGCCAATCGGAAAAAAGGGAAGGGATATCTTTCACCGTTGCACCTCCGTGGTTTTCGATTTCCGGGCGGGCTTTCGGCTCGTGTCGCCGCGCCTGCCCGAAAGCCCGTTTACATCTTCTTTGCCCTTCCCACCCTACCCGACTGGCGAGCAATCAAAATGGGGCGATGCCTGTATCCCCATTGGCCGGCCCGTGTATTTGGCCCGCCAAATTCTTTGTTGGCGGTCTCGAAAGAGGCGGCCTCCGGATGGACGAAGCGCCGGAGAACCTCGGAGGACCGGGAACCCCGGGCGAACGTTTCAGCGGAATCCAAAGAAAATCAGGTACAACTCCCACAAGATCACGATTTCAAAGGCCCCGGCCAAAAAGTAGAAAAGCCGGTCCCCCAGTTTCTCGCCTTTGTCCCCCATGTGAAGCGGACCAAGCAACATCGCCGCGACGCAAATCACTGTAATTCCATACTTGGCGACCATGAAGACGGCCGGACCGAATTGCAGAAAGAAGGCCATGACCGGATTGGTTTCCACGGCCCCCATGTGCAGAAGGTACAGGGTGAAAAAGGCGTCCAAAAAACTGAGCAGCAGCACGAAGAGAATGCGGGCCAGCAGCTTGGGCGGATACTGGCGCATCGGTTTTCGGTTGCTCCGAACATGGCGGGTCGATGCCGCCGATTCGTCGGCGGCATCGGTTTTCCGGTCCGGGACCGTTTCCCGGGCATGGGGAGTACGGGGAGGTGCGGGCATTTGGCTTTTCCTCGGTTCGCGGGCACTCCGGTCGAAGCGGAATACCCCATTTTCATTCTTTTCATGGGGGGGAAACCCCATATTCTCCGCGTTCGCGTTTTTATATGGTTGGGACAAAAGCGAAGTTGGAGTCGCGCGGAATTTCATCCAAGGAGGATTCCATGATTTTGCTGCATCTTCTTTTCGCGGTTTTTTTCGCGGCCCTGATCGGCGGCCTGCTGGTCGGGGCTTTTCGGGCACGAACGCCATGGACCGGATTCGCGATTTTTTTTCTGGTGCTGTTTTTGGCCACCTGGGCGGGCGGCGTATGGATGACGCCCATGGGCGGCGCGCTATGGGGCGCGCATTGGTTCCCGTTCCTGTTGACCGCCATCATCGTGGCGTTGCTGCTGGCCGCGGCCACCACGGCCCAAGAGCCGCAGGACACCACCGTGGAGTTGCTGGATGAAGCCAAAATGGAACGGGAACGCCGGGCCACCGCCGCCGCCTTCGGGGTTTTTTTCTGGGTGTTGCTGCTGGCGCTGGCCATCGCCAT
>JBKHDD010000191.1:0-9049 GCA_046541515.1 Desulfococcaceae bacterium | reverse complement strand
GAACGCCCCGGACGCGGGACGAAGGGCTGGATTTTCTCCAAAAACTGGGAATGGTTGCGCGGGATGCCGAAGGCGCTTTTCGTCCCACCGTCACCGGCATCCTGATGGGGTGCCGCAAGCCCAGAGACTGGATGCCCAACGCCTTCGTTCAAGCCGTCGCCTATCGGGGAACCTCTCCCGCTTCCGGTCCAACCGTTGGCGGCGAAAGCCTGCCGTATCAACTGGACGCCCGGGATATTTCCGGGCCATTGGACGAGCAGGTCCGGGAATCCTGCCAGTTTGTGGCCCGGAACATGAAAGTGGCGGCAGTCAAGAATTTGGGCCGACGGGATATTCCCCAATACGATCTGACCGCGGTGTTCGAGGCCCTGGTCAACGCGGTGGCCCATCGGGACTACGCGATTTACGGTTCGAAAATCCGGCTCCGGATGTTTGCGGATCGCCTGGAGATTTCCTCGCCGGGAAGCCTCCCGAACACGATGACGATTGGAAGCCTCGTCTATCGCCAGTCCGCCCGGAACGAAACGTTGACCAGCCTGTTGGCCAAATGTCCGGTTCCGACCGACATCGAATGGGTCAACACCGACCGCCGCACCCTAATGGACAAGCGCGGAGAAGGGATTCGAATCATCCTGGAAAACAGCGAGCGGCTCTCCGGCAGGGAACCGGTGTTCCGGCTGATCGACGACGCGGAGCTTTTGTTGACGATTTTCGCCGCGACGGGGGATTTGGGGAATGGAGGCTGAATTCTGGGAGTAACTCCAATGCCGTTCACTTTGGGATTTCAATTGCTCAACCGTGCCGGATTGACCAAGGGCGAATGCGATTCGCCCCTACCATTTTTGGCCAAAATGAACGGTATTGGGAGTAACTCTCATTATTTCCTTCAAGAAAAATGCATAGATTCCATGGATGGTGCCTATGAAGAATGACGATTATGAAAAAAATTGGAGAAAACCGCAGAGACTTCTGGGAACTCGTGATGGCTTTTCGAAGGAAGATCGAGGAGGAGGGAATTGAAATCATGGATTCGGATTTTGAGGGACTGCGAGACCCGAGCCCTGGCCGCGATCCCGCCTTCCGGCCATGAAATACCATCCCCCAAGAATCAACCTGGAAAGTTGATTCCCGGGAAAAGCCCAATCTCTCTCCGAAATAAACAGCCCATCCGCCTCCCATTCAAATTTCATTGGAAACCCCCTTTTTTCCACCCTCTCACTTGCCAAATGAAAAATCGGTGTTAATGTGGCCAAACTCACTGCGCCGGTTTTGCGGCGGAGGAATTGGTTTTCGCGGCGAGCCGGTGGCGCCGCGATTTTTTTGGTCTTATCTTCGAAATTTCAAATCATTGGGAAAAGGAGTCGAGTATCATGACGGATCGATCCGATATCGTGCTGTACAGCGGCGGCCACAAGGGCGCCGAGGCGGAGTTCGGCCGCCACGCGGAGTGCTGGGGCCTGGGCGAGGTGAACTATTCCTTCGAGGGCCGCACCAGTCTGGAGCGGGACCGGGGCCTCCAGGTTCTCACCGACGAGGAACTGAAAAAAGGCGACATCAGCATGGAGATCGTCTCCAAGCGGATGGGCCGCACCTACGCGCGGCTGGACAAAATCCGAAAGGTCATCCAGTCCATCTTCCACATGGTCAACAACGGCTACCAGGTCTTCGCCATCGGATGGATTCAGCCGGACGACACCGTCAAGGGCGGCACCGGCTGGGGCGTGGAGCTGGCCCGGCTGTTCAACCGACCGGTGAGCGTCTACGATCAGGACCGCAAGGGCTGGTTCACGTGGAAGGACCATCAGTGGGTGGCGGACGAGCCGAAAATCGAGGGAAAATCCTTCGTGGGCACCGGCACCCGAAACCTGACCGAAGACGGCAAGGAAGCGATCCACCAGCTCTTCATCCGCTCCTTCGGACCGGCCGACGGCTGATCGCCGGCGAACCGGCCGGAGGATTCCTCCGGCCGGCGCTCTTTCCCGCCGTTCCCTTCCCGGCCGGGGAGAAATTCACCGATTCCGGCGGCTTGACGCTCCGGAAAAAGCTGGATAGGGTACCAACGGCGGCGGGTCGCCCGCCCCGTTCGGTCCGCCCCGCCGCGTCCCCATTTCCCCCGATTCCGGAGGCGCCCCATGTCGGAAGAAACCATCTTCACCAAAATCATCAACGGCAAGATTCCGTCGGACATCGTGTACCAGGACGAAACCGTCACCGCGTTCCGCGACATCAGCCCCCAGGCCCCCACCCACGTCCTCATCGTCCCCAACAAGACGATCCCCACCGTCAACGACGTCCAGCCGGAAGACGAACAGCTCGTGGGCCATCTGTTCACCGTGGCCGCCAAAATCGCGGCGGACGAGGGCATCGCCGAAAACGGCTACCGGCTCATTGTCAATTGCAACAAGCACGGCGGCCAGGAGGTCTTCCACCTCCACATGCATTTGATGGGCGGCCGGCCCATGGGCCCCATGGTCGTCCGGAAATAGTCCGGCGCGCCCATGAACCTACCGTTTCATTCCATCTACCGGCACGGCTTCCTGCGGGCGGCGGTGGCCATTCCCTTCGTTCGGGTGGCCGATCCCGAATACAATCTGGAACGCACGCTGGCGCTGGCCCGCCAAGCCCATGATCAAAAAGCGGGGGTCGTCCTGTTTCCCGAAATGGGGCTGTCGGCCTACGCCAACGACGATTTGTTCCACCAGGACGCCCTGCTGGAGGCGGCCCGGGACGCGCTGGCGGAGGTGGCGGCCGCCAGCAAAGACCTGCTGCCGGTGCTCCTGGTGGGCGCGCCGTTGCGGTTCGAGGGACGGCTGTTCAACTGCGCCGCCGTGATTCACCGGGGCCGGGCGCTGGGTCTGATTCCCAAATCCTACCTGCCCAACTACCGGGAGTTTTACGAAAAACGCCAGTTCGCCGCCGCCCGGGAGGCGGTGGCCGATCGCGTCCGGCTGTTCGAGCGCGAGGTCCCCTTCGGCGACGATCTGGTCTTCGAGGCCGACGGCTTCCCGGATTTCCGGTTGCACGTGGAGGTCTGCGAGGACGTGTGGACGCCGGTGCCGCCCAGCACCTGGGGCGCCATGGCCGGGGCCACCGTGCTGGCCAACCTGTCCGCCAGCAACATCACGGTGGGCAAGGCGGAGGTTCGGCGTCAGCTTTGCGCCGTCCAGTCCGCCCGTTGCCTTTCGGCCTACCTGTTTTCCGCGGCCGGGCCGGGCGAATCCACCACCGATCTGGCCTGGGACGGCCACGCCATGATCTACGAAAACGGCGATCTGTTGGCCGAGTCGGAGCGCTTCGCCCGGGAAGAGCAGCTCATCGTCGCCGATCTGGACCTGGAGCGGCTGGTGGCGGAAAGGACCCGGGCCACCAGTTTCGCCGACGCCGCGGGGGACCATCGGGACCGGCTGCGGACGCTTCGTCGGATTCCCTTCGCCTTTTCGCCCCCGGCGGACGCCGTGCCCATGGTCCGGACCGTGGCGCGCTTCCCCTACGCGCCGGACGACCGCCGGGTGCGGGACGAGCGCTGCTTCGAGGCCTACAACATCCAGGTGCACGGTCTGATGAAGCGGCTGACGGCGGCGGGAATCCAAAAGCTGGTGATCGGCGTCTCCGGCGGGCTGGATTCCACCCAGGCGCTCATCGTGGCGGCCCGCACCATGGACCGGCTGGGGCTGCCCCGAAAGAACATCCTGGCCTACTCCATGCCCGGCTTCGCCACCAGCGACCGCACCCGGGAGAACGCCAACAAGCTGATGGAATCCCTGGGCGTGACCGCCGGCGAGATCGACATCCGCCCCTCC
The DNA here is from genome assembly GCA_046541515.1 of Desulfococcaceae bacterium. Classification (GTDB taxonomy): domain Bacteria; phylum Desulfobacterota; class Desulfobacteria; order Desulfobacterales; family Desulfococcaceae; genus CAYFVR01. The sequence goes on along the minus strand of JBKHDD010000191.1, from coordinate 5,249 downwards.
AGCCGCCAAATGCTCAAGGACATCGGGCATCCCTTCGCCGCCGGCGAGCCGGTCTACGACGTGACGTTTGAAAACGTCCAGGCGGGCGACCGGACCTCCCACTTGTTCCGGCTGGCCAACTATCTGGACGCCATCGTGCTGGGCACCGGCGATTTGTCCGAGCTGGCGCTGGGATGGGCCACCTACGGCGTGGGCGACCAGATGTCCCATTACAACGTCAACGCCTCGGTGCCCAAGACGCTCATTCAGCACCTGATCCGCTGGATCGTGGAAACCCGCCAGTTTGAACGGGAGACCAGCGAAACCCTGATTTCCATTCTGGACACGGAAATTTCCCCGGAGCTGGTTCCCGGCAACGAGGCGGAGGGGCCGGCACAGCATACCGAAGAGATCATCGGCCCCTACGAATTGCAGGACTTCCATCTGTATTACATCACCCGGTACGGCTTCCGCCCCAGCAAAGTGGCCTTTCTGGCGCTCAACGCCTGGGGCGACGCGGAGCGGGGGACCTGGTCCGAACTGGTGCCGCCGGATCGGCGCAACGCCTACGATCTGCCGACCATCCGGAAATGGCTGGGGGTTTTCCTGCACCGGTTCTTCCAAATCAGCCAGTTCAAACGATCCGCCATGCCCAACGGCCCCAAAGTCGGCTCCGGCGGCTCCCTCTCCCCCCGGGGCGACTGGCGGGCCCCCAGCGACAGCGAAGCCGCGCCGTGGCTGGCGGAGTTGGAGAGGAATGTGCCGGGGGAGGGGGAAGAAGGCTGAAGTTTACGAAGAATGCAGGGTGGATGAAATCCGGCCCCGCCCGGTTGACCACAGAGACACGGGGCCTGCATTTTGCCCTATCGGCCAATCGAATCGCCATCCTCAAACTCGATCCACCGGTAAATTTCAGACAATGATAGATCGCAATCAATAGACTCTATTTTAATTTTATTTTCCAGGCTTTCGCTCGAAGAGTATATCCACCGGCCGACCTCGCTCCGCATATACGTTTCTACCTGGCAATGATCTTGCGAGACCAGCAAATATTCCCGAAGCGAGGGAATCAGCCGGTAATGCGTAAACTTCTTTCCCCTGTCATAGGCCTCGGTGGATTCTGAAAGAATCTCGATAATGACCACGGGATTCAGCAGCGAGGGTATGGAATCGTCTTCAAACTCAATATTCTCGCACGCAATGGATATATCCGGATAGGTGTATTTCTCTATCGCTTCTATCTTTATCCGTTGATCGCTTGGATAAACCCGGCAGGTCGATTCGTCGGCGACCATACGATTCCTTAACTCTGAGATAAGGTTGGCATTGATCAGATTGTGATTCGGCTTTGCCCCTGCCATGGCGAAGACTTCGCCATCAAAGTACTCGTGCTTGGTTTCGGAGGTTCTTTCAAATTCGAGGTATTCCGCCGGGGTCATCCTGCGCTTTTCTTGGGATAGGACCATGGATGGGCTCCCCTTGCCAATGTTTCGGCGTTCAACTCCAAAATGCCGTTTTCGAATTCAAAATTACGCGTTGCTTATTCCATCACATTTTGAAAATATACCCCGTTCGTCTGGAAAATTCAAACGCGACGGAGCGAAGGCAACCAAACGGGCCGCAGAAAAAGCTACGGCCCGTTTGGGTTGCCAACGACGGCACCGGGCGCCTTTTCATTGGGGGGATTTCTCCGGCCCGGTCCTCAGCCAAACCGCGGCCGATCCGGAAACTCGAACACCGTTTTGTATTTCCCCGATTCGTCCTTCTCCAGCCGCAACTTGGCGGAAAAAGCGTTGCCCTTGCGGGAGATGAAGCCGAACAGCTCGTCGGTGACGCCCCGTTCCAGCAACTGCTTGGCCACCTCCTCGGTCAGCTCCTTCTGGGCCACGGTTTTCCAGATCACGAACTTGCAGCCGCCGTCCTCCTCCCGCCACTTGGCGCAGCCGTAGCCCCGGGGGCCGGGAACCACGTCCCCGCCGCAGGCCGGACATTTGCCCAGCGGCTCCCCGCCGGCGTCCGGAAACACGAAGGCGGCCTTCCACTTGCCTTCTTCGTCCTGTTCCAGCTTCAGCTTGGCGGAAAAGGCGTTGCCCTTCTTGGAGGTGAATCCCTCCAGCGGCCCGATCTCTCCCTTCTCCAGCAATTCGGTCATCTCCGCCGGGGCCAGGTCCCGTCCGGCGATGGATTTCCAGACCACGAAACGGCAGGCGCCGTCGGCCTCTTTCCAGTTGGCGCAGCCGAAGCCGCGCTTGCCCTCGATGATCGTTCCCCCGCAGGCCGGGCATTTTCCCAGCGGCGTATAGTTCGGCTTCCCGGCCTTGGCGTCCGGGGGCGGCCCGTCGGGCGCGGCCGATGTGGGCGTTCCGTTCTTGAAGTCGGTCACAATTCCCTCCACGAGATGTCGGATGGCGTTCAAAAATTCGATTTCGGAACCCTGGCCCTGGGCAATCCGGTGGAGCTGGCCTTCCCAGCGGGCGGTCTCCTCGGGCGAGGCCAGCACCCGGGCATTTGGGAACCGACGCAGGGTTTCGATGAGGCGGCAGCCCTTGTCGGTGGCGACGAGGTGTTTTTTTTGCCGCCGGACGTATTTTCGGGTCAGCAGCGTTTCGATGATCTGTGCCCGGGTGGCCTGGGTCCCCAGCCCCACCTCGCCCCGGAAAATCCGCTTCAACTCCGCCTCGGTCACGTACCGGGCGGGATTGGTCATCTCCTTCAGCAGCAGGGCCTCGGTGTATTCCGGCGGGGGTTGCGTCTGCTTTTTCTTCAGATCGGTTTCTTGGACCTCGGCGGGATCGTCCGCTTCCAGCGGCGGAAGATTTTCGGCCTCCTCCTCGTCGGAATCGCCCTTTTTTGCCGCCGGTTCGTCGGCGTAAACCGATTTCCAGCCGGGGACGAGAATCCGCTTGCCCACCGTCCGGAAGGTTTCCCCGGAGACGGCGGTAATCACCTCGGTCCGTTCGTATTCGCAATCGGGATGGAAGGCCGCCGCGAAGCGCCGCAGGACCAGTTCGTAGATTTTCCGGTCGTCGGGCGACGCTCGATCCGGCAGCGGCGCCATGGGGATCAGGGCGTGGTGATCGGTGAGCTTGGCGTCGTTGAAGACGCGCCGGTTGTTGGCAGAAATCAATCCCCGCTCGACCCCGGCGAAGGTCCCGGGATACTCGCCGGATAGCCGATCCACCAGTTTTTGGGCCAACTCCACGCCCTCGCTGCCCAGCACGGTGGAATCGGTCCGGGGATAGGAAAGGCATTTCAGCCCTTCGTAGAGCCGTTGGGCGGCGTTCAGCGTCTTCTTGGCGGAAAACCCGAAGCGCCGGTTGGCCTCCCGCTGGAGCAGGGTCAGGGAAAACAGCGGCGGCGGGGCCTGCTTCTTTTTCTCGCGCTTGACCGACTGGACCGTTCCGACCGATCCCACCGGGACAAGCCCGGCCACTTTCCGGCCCTCGGCTTCGGTCGGAAACCGCGTCTGGTGGCCCCGAAACCAACTTCCCCACCATTCCCCCTTGGGATTCCGGAAATGGACCCGCAGCACCCAGAACGGCTCGGGCGTGAAATTCTCCCGCTCCCGCCGCCGATCCACGATCAAGGCCAGGGCCGCCGTCTGGACGCGGCCCACGCTGAACAGATCGCCCATGCGCCGGGTGGCGGCCCGGGTGCCGTTCATGCCCACCAGCCAGTCGGCGTACTGGCGCGCCTGCCCCGCCCGCCACAGCCGATCGAACTCCCCGGCGGGGCGCAGGCCGGCCATGCCTTTTCGAATCACCTCCGGCGTCAGGGCCTGGCTGGTCCAAAAGCGGTGCAATCGCTCCGGCGCGGACGCCTTGGCGTGGTCCAGCACCGTCCGGGCGATCAGCTCCCCCTCCCGCCCGGCGTCGGTGGCGATGACGATCCGATCCGGCCGCCGGTCCCGCAGCAGATCGCGGACGATCCGGAGCTGTTTGCGGCTTTTGGGAATGGGCCGATAGCGGAACCGGTCCGGCAGAATCGGCAGACTCTCCAGGCTCCAGCGTTTCCAGCGGGGATCGTAGGCGGCCGGCTCCAGCAGCTCCAGCAGGTGGCCCACGGTCCAGGTCACCAACAGGCCGTCGCCTTCCAGATAGCCGTCGCCTTTGGTCCGCGCGCCCAGCGCCTTGGCGAAATCCCGGCCCACGGAGGGTTTTTCGGTGAGAATCAGGGTGGTCATGGGGTTTGGTCCTTCCGCCTATCGCCCTATCAAAATTCGACGGGATGGGCCATGGTTTTCCGGACAGAAGGACGTGGAGACGCGGGGAAGGGCGGATGGCAGGACGCGGGGAAGGGGAGGCACGGAGGGGGGAGAGACGGGAAAGGAAAGCTGATTCCGCCCCGCGTCCCCCCTTCGCGGCGTCCCGGCGTCACCCCATCAACGCAGCCGTCGCTTTACGCAAATGATCCAGCCAGATGTCCCGGAAGCCCGGGTGTTCCAAGGTCCCCGTGAGGCGGGTTTCCACGGTAAAGCCGGCGGCGATCATGCGGCTTTTCCAGGAGCGGGGATGGTCGCCGTAGATGTCCACCCGGACGTGGTGCCCGGCCACGCTCATGAACGGCAGCAGCCAGACCCGTTCCGCCCCCGCCGCCTGGAGGAATTCCAGAATCTCGCCGCACCCCGGCTTTCCCATCAGCGCGCCGACAAACAGCTTGGGATCGGCATGGCGGACGCATTCCTGAAAGTCCAGATACCGCTGGTGGCCGGCATGGTAGGTGCCGTGTCCCACCAGGACCACCGCTTCCTCCGGTTTGCGCTCCGCCGGAATGTAATCGGCCAGGGCGGCCCTCGTTCGCTGGAGATCGTCTTCGGATTCCAGCAGCGGCCCGCCCATCCGGACCTCCAAAAATCCCTTTCGCGGATGGCGATACACCTCGGCCTGATCTCGCGTCCAATGGTATTCCACGCCGGGAACGGTGTGAAGCGACTGGACCGCCAGATGGGTCACGCCCTCGTCGTGCAGGCGAGAGAGGGCCTCGGCCACGGAAACGGCATGGTATCCCCGCCGCTTCATCTTCCGACGGACCTTGTGGGCGGTAAAGGCCCATTCCACCACGCAGCCGGGATACCGCTCCCGGACCGACTCTTCCACGGCGGAAAGCCCGCCCCGGGCTTCGGGAATCGCCACGCCGAACGCCGCCAGCAGGATTCCGGGTTTTTTCGGCTTTGGCCGGCCGTGGGAGTGCCCATGGCCATGTTCGTGATCATGATGGCGCCCATGGCCATGATGGTCCCCGTGGTCATGGTCGTGATGATGGTCATGGTC
>JBKHDD010000190.1:0-9177 GCA_046541515.1 Desulfococcaceae bacterium | reverse complement strand
ATTCGTTCCAGCTTGGACCGGGCCATATCCATCCGGAGGGCCATGACGCCCCAGGCCAGGGATTTGCCGTCCCGGGGCCGGTGCGCGACGACTGCGGAAAGGCCCGGCGCGGTGTTCCACAGCCATCTTGTGTAGGCGGCGGTCCAGTCCTTCGCGGACGCAAGGTCGTCGAACTCCAGGATGGCGTTGCCGCCGGCGGCTTGAAGGACCTCTTTCGGCGGCGATGCGCCCGGTACCTTTCGGATCAGCTCCGCGTCGGTGACATGTTCCACCATCCAAGATGCCGCGTACACGTCCCGCAGCCGGTTGGAGGCGAAGATGTAGTTTTGGATGCCCAGAATGTCGATGCCGGTCAGTACGCTCATGGTCAGCTCTCCAGCCAGTTTTTAAGGGATTGGCGGTTGGGGGGCGCGCCGTCGGCGCCCGCCCATTTTCGAATGTCCTCAAGCCCGAAAACCTTTGTCGTGTTGCTGGCGCCCCAGATATCCGCGACGTCCTGCCGAAACAGCCCGACGAGTTTGTCGTCCGCCAGGCAAACCAACGCCGCCCGGGCCAGATCGCCGCCGAGATGCCGGCTTCGGACGACGATCTCGAACAGTTTGGATTTGCAGATATCCTTTGTGGCGTCCGTGGTGCAGGAGATGAAATAGGTTCGGAAATTTCGGAAAACGGCGATATCGATTTCCAAGTTGCGGTCTTCTTCCCCCCGTTTGGAGTTCACGCCGGTCATGATGTTCGGCTCGGGTTCCAGCCCGATGGTCCGGATTTCCTCCGCCACCCATTCTTCCAGCCATTCGCCACCGATGAACTTGTACCAGTGCTTGAAGGCGCTTTTGTCCATGTCGGTCGCGTCCGGAACGCGGGGCAGGCTGAGTTCCAGACCGAATTCTTCCGGCCGGAAGGGAGCCTCTATGGCCTTTTTGACCTTCTTGGCTTTTTCGAGACGCTTCCGTTCCCCATGCAACCGCTTGGATCGCCATTCCGACGAACGGAGCTTGGCGTCGATGTCTTCAAAGACGGCTTGGAGAATGGTCCGGGCGTCCTCCGCGCTCGGCGCGGGTTCCACCGCTTCTCGCGGCGTGGGCCGGATGTCGTGGAGCGACAGAACGTCGTCTGGCGAAATCGCCAACTCCGGGAAATCGATCAGCGGCAGCACCGTGCCGTCGTCGAACCGAAGTCGCGGTTTCCCCTCCGGTCCCCCTTCGTCCAGGTAGGATGCGTTTTCGGATTTTCCCCCCGCGCTCCGAAAAGCCAGAAGGGCGTGGGCCGCCATGACCTTGGTGCCGCCGGTGTAGTTCAGGTGGACGCCGTCGGGCGGACTCATCAAACTTTCGACGATTCGCCGGACCTTGTCGGCGCTGTTGGAATCCTCAAGAAAGGAATCGGCCGGATCGATTTCGAAGTCTTTCCCCAGAATCCGTTCCAGACGATTTTTCATGGATTTCGTCTCGTTGGTATGGATCAGGGCGATCCGCTCCGGCCGGAGGGCACGGGCCGTCAGCAGATTGGGCAACGGGTTGGACCCGACGAGGAGGATGAGTGTTCGTGGTGTTTTCAAGATATCTCCTTTTTTTGAAAGGCAGATAGGCAACCTACCGATATCCTATGAAAAATTAACGGAGAATAACCGTCAAGACGGATTTCTTAAAACTTGCGTTGAAAAATTGTGCGTCGCCATAGTGGATATTTCGGGGAGTTTTGGTTGTAAACGAATTGGAACAAAATGACAATCCTTCTCCGGTCCAAGGTTGTTTTTTTGTTCCTTTCGCTCAAAACTACCTCCCGGCCCGTTTCCGGAAATGGCGGGACGGAGGCGAAAAGGAGCGACCGTCGCCGATGATGGCGAACCTTCGAATCGAGAAAGGGAGGCGGGACCGGCGGGACCGGCCGCCGCCTCCCGGATCAGGCGGCCTGTGCGGACGCTTCTACGACGAAGGTTTTTTTTGCGGCGTCCCCGACGGCCCGGGTGGTGACCGCGTCAAAGGTTCCGCAAACCACGCCGCCGACGATGGGAACCATGCGGCCGAGGTTGACGACGCCCTTGCTGCCAAACTGGGTGACGAGCCGGAACCCCACGGCCTGGTTGATTTTGGTGAGAACCGGCCGGGTGAAAACCCGCTTGATGGTGGTGACGGCGAGCTTTTCGCCCAATACGATCCCGACGCCTTTGGCGATGTCGCTGGCCGTCTTGCCCGCCATGCAGACGTACACCAGAGATTGGACCGCGTCGTCCCGGAGATCGTACCCGCCCAGATGGGCCACGGCCGCGATCATCCGGAGCTGGATGTACATGACGGAGGCGACGTTGGCCGGAACGGCCACCGGGAGGGTGACGAGGCCCCCCACGCCGGTGATGAAACCGGAAGTGGCGCACTTGGCGACCTGCCAGCGGATCAGGCTTTCGGCGGCGACGCCGGCGTCCGGGTGCTTCCGGGCATAGCCGGCGGCCAATTCTTGGGCAGTGTCCATCCCCGGCACGCCGCCGTCCACGGCTTTTTCGTAGCCCCAATCCAGCGCCTGAAGAATTTTGCTTTGCGTCAGCTTCTCGGCCATGATTTGTCCTCCTTCGTTTTTCGCCCAAAACGGGCGGTGAAAGGCGTTTTGTCCTTTTTCCTCCGTTGCTGAACTTTTCATACGGTTCCGGATGGCGGGTTTTTCAAAAAAAATTGGGTTCGTGGTCGAAGAATTTCCCAACATATTGAAAATGGATAAAATAATGGATGGAAGGAGCGGGACGGGGAGGCGGGATTGGCGGGCGGGACGGGGAGGCGGTTGTCAAACGGGGCCGAGAATTTTACGGATAGCGCCTCGGGCGTCGGGGGCCGCGAAACGTTCCATTTGACCGGGGCGGGCGGGATTGTGCAGGATGAAAGGATGTTCCGGGCGGGGAATCCCGGACATCCTTTTTATATCCTGGACGCCCTGATTCGGCACTTCCGGTCTCATCCCAACCGTTTGTTTTGGCCAAAATTGTAGGGGCGAATCCCATTCGCCCTTGTTCAATCAGGCGCAATTGGCCGTTTGCAATTCCAAGGTGGACGGCATCGGTTATTGTTGAGCCTCCGCGCAAACGTTCCAGATCGCGATTCGCGGCCAAAAACCCGGTCCCGGCCGCCCATCCGGGGGCTCCCGATTTGTCCCGACGGCCCCCTTCGAGGACTTCGGCCGTCCAGATTTGAGAAATCAGGGGGAAACCAGAAAATCAGGACGCAACTCGCCAATTTCAATGAATTTTTAAGGTCCGCCCCTCCCGGCCATATGCGCAGCGGGACGTGGAACGCGCACGGCGTCTTGCCCAGACAGGCCTGGAACGAGTCGTTGCCCCGCTTGGTCAGACGGGGATCGCCCAGGTCGCGTTTGAGGCGCTTGATCATGCGCTCCACCGACGGGCGCGGCTTCGTCGCGGCCCGATGCCGCCTTGCCATGGCGGGTCCTCGGGGTCAGCGTGGGGCGACATTTGGAACGGCACGGTCGCCACCCGGCCCTTGTCCGCGCCGGGACAACACTCGAGCCGCCGTTGGCGAGACGCGCGGGCCGGGGCGCCGGACTCGTCCCGGGGGCGCGGCAGATGAATGTCTGGCCGCCCCGGCGCCCCAATATTCCATCTCCGCCCCGGCGGCGCAGACCAGGTTTCCATGGGGCGCAAGCTTCTCCATGCCCCGGGGAAGGCCGCGGAAGAGCGTAATGGGTCGTGTCGCCCACGACGACGTTTTCCCTCTTCGCGACGCCCTCCCGGACCTTGCCTCGGACCTGGTCGGTTTTCGCGCGGTCCCAGAGGCCGCAGGTCCGCATGATCTGGTCGAACTCCCCCAGCTTGCGCAGGCTGCCACGTCGGCGCACAGGCGGGTTCCGTACTTGACTCGGGGCCGGTATCCGCAGGCCCGGGCGAAGCTCGGGTTGGAGGTCAACAGCTCCCAAACGAATTGGGGCTCCGGCGAACGGCCCGCCGGGGAGGCCCCGAGAAAGCTTTTGCGCAGGGCGAAAAAGCATTTGGGCCGGGGGCCGCCGGCCCAAACGGGGACGATTCCCGGCGCGACGGCAAGCGGAGAGATCCGCTTCGCCTCCGGAGGCGGGGCTTCGTGGTCCGTCTCGTAAAGGACGGGGCGGGATTTGTCCATGGTCGGCCGCTCCCGGGGAAGCTCCCTTGTCCCTTGGCGCGGCGTTTCTTCTTCGCCTAGGGCGAAGAGGCGTTGGCGGCGCGGGTGGAGGAAGGGCTGAACCGCCTCGTCGCCGGACCCCATGTTTAAGGCGATTTGCAGAAATATCCACACCGAGTCCGGGAGCGAGGAGTTGTACTCGCAGCCCGATCCCGATCTATCCTATATTCAACGAATGCAACTCGTCGATCCCGGGGAGGATGGTACTTGTTTTTTTGCAAATCGCCTAACGACTACGCCGAGGGCTTTCTGTGCAAGGTGGACTTGAAAAGCCGGGAGTTGTTCAGATTGGAAAACCCCTTCGCCGGAAACGACATCCCGACCAACCAGGTGGCCTGCTGGTTGGACCCGATGAAACGGTCCCGCCCGGTTTTTCGGTTTTCGTGCGGAAGATTTCGGTTGTTTTGGAGCGTCTCCCTTCCTTTTGGGTCGGGGGCGTTTTTCCTCCGGAAATGGGGGCGCGCCTAGGCGGGCTTTCCCCGAAGAAATCGCATCCCCCGCTCTTCTTGCAACGCTGGAATCCCCCCGGACGGCGCCGGAAGAGAATTCCGGCGATCCCCAAGGCCGCCCGCATCCGGCCCGCCGCTTTCCGGTTCCCGCCCGTTGGTCTCCCGCCGTCCGCTCATCACCGACTCCAGCACCTGCGCCACCTCCCGCATGCCCTCCGCCTGGCGGTGCATGACGGCGGCGGAGGCGGCGGCTTCCTGGGCGCCGGCGGCGTTGGTTTGCACCGCCTGGTCCGCATCGGCCAAGGCTTCGTTGATGGCGTCGATGTGCCGGGCCTGTTCCTGGGAGGCCTGGGAAATCCCCTCCATGAGCGCCCGCACCGCCCGGGCGTTTTCCGCCAGGGTTTCAAAGGCCCGGTTGGTGTTGGCGGTCAGTTCGGAACAGTGTTGCGCGCCGGAGATGGTGTTTTGCAACAGGGCCGCCGTGCGGCCGGCCGCTTTCGCCGACCGGGCCGCCAAGGCCCGGATTTCCTTGGCCACCACGGAAAATCCGGCCCCGGCCTCGCCCGCCCGGGCCGATTCGATGGAGGCGTTCAGCGCCAGCAGGTTGGTCTGGAAGCTGATCTCGTCCACGGTCTGGATAATCTCCGAGGTCTCCTGGCTGGCCCTTTCGATTTGCCCCACCGATTCCGTCAGCGTTTTCATCTCGGCGTCCGCCGTTTCCACCTTCTCGTTCACTTCGTTGATCAGCCGATGGGCGTTCACCGCGCCCTCGGCGTTTTCCCGCGTCTTTCCGGAAAGCTCCTCCAGGGCGGCGGCGATTCCCTCGATGGAGGCGGCCTGTTGCGCCGCGCCCGAGGCCAGGTCCTGGCTCACCCGGGAAATCCGGCGAGATTCCCCGGCGAACCGTTCGGCCTTTCGAAACAGATTGGACACCACCCCGCGGATGGGACGGATGGCCGTGAACCGAAGGCAGAGGGTAATGCCCATCACCAGCGTCAGGACGATGAGGCAGGCCGCGGCCATCTGCTGGAAGAAGCCCCGCCGGACCCGCCCGCCCACTGTTTCGCGGAATCGCTCGATGTCCGCCGCGGCGGTTTTTTTGCTCTCCGCGAGGTTTTCCAGAAAGGCCGTCTCGGAGAAAAACATCTGGAGCTTTCCAAGGGTCCGCCCCTGGTATTCCACGGGGGCTTCCATCACGCCGCCCAGCGCCGTTTCGTCCCAACCCGGGGGCAGGTTGGTCCCGTGCCGCACCGCGCCCTCCGCCTCCCATACGGCGCCGAAGGGGCGGTCGCCCCGTTCCAGCACCCGGATCGCCCGAATGTGGGCCATCCGGCCGTAGGGGGCCAGGGCGTATTTCAGCCCCTCTTCGTCGAATTCGTACAAAAAGAGGCCGGCCACCCCGCTGGCGATCTGCATGTGGATTTCCAGCTCTTCCCGAAAGGCGGCCCGCTCCCGGTCCGCCTGCCGGTCCAGCGAGGTGTCCATTTTTTTGGAATATTCCTGGAGAATGAAATCGACCAGTCCCGATTGAAACCGGAATAGGAAGGCCGTTGCCGCCAGAAGGAGCAGCAAAACGATAATCCCGTTTAACACCGAGGTTTTGAGGGCGACCCCGAATCGGTTTTTCTGCATGGTGAATCGGCCCTTTCCCAAGAAGTGTGGGCGCGTCAAAGAAAGATGGGGTTTTTCGCCTTTCTGTATCCGATTCGGGTTAAGGTTTGGTTAAGATGGTCCGATTTTCGGGCTTCCCTTGCGGGGAAACAGGGGGCAAAGCCAAGGTTAAAATTCTGCTAGAATTCTCCAATCTTCCGGAAAGCGAGTGCAATTTCCCCCGATTTCTTATAAATTCACTCCTCCGCGATCTTTCCAATGGAACCCGCAACGGAGGCGTTACCATGCAATTCCGGCATTTGGTCTTGTGGTTCATTCCGGAAAATATCCAATTGGACCCGGACAAGTTGCGCCGTGCGCGGCAGTTGATCCCGTTTATCCTCGTTTCCCCCCTGTTTTTCATCCCCAACGCGCTGAAGTGGAACCGGCTGGACCAACCGGTTTTAGCCGTCAGCATGTCGATCGTGATGGTGCTTGCCTTTTGCGGGCCTTTTCTGTTTCGTTTTTTCCGGTCGCTGGACCTTTTGGGGTTATGGGTGTTTCTGCCTCTCGGAATTCATTTCACGCTGCTTCCCTACTACACGGGCGGCCTTTTTTCCGACGCGCTGACCTGGAACATCGCCTATCCCACCTTTGCCGCCATTTTTCTGGGGTTCCGGCACATGGCGCTCTGGTTCGTTCTGGTTCTTCTCCAACTGCTGTTCTTCTCGTGGCTTCATTTCTCCGGCCATCCCCTCCCGCACTTTTCCCCGCCCCCCGACCAGGCTTTCCAGGTGGAGATCGCCAACCTGCTGGGGCCGTTTTTCGCCCTGATGGTGGCGGTCTTTTGCGCGGAATTGAGCATCCGGCGGGGATTTTCCGTTCAGCGGGAAGCCCTGGTCCAACAGCGTGAAGCGGTGGCCGAACTGGAATCTTCTCAGGCCCGCATGGCCGAATTGACCGAGACGCTTCAGGCCGATATCCGGGACTCCGAGAAGGAGACGGAGCATCTGGTCACCTCCGTGCTTCGGGAAATGGGCGCCTCTTTTGAGGAAAACGCGGCGCGCGCCCGACGGAGTTCGGAATTGCTGGCGGAGCTGAAATCGCTTTTTGACCGGGTGGAAGGGTCGATGTCCCGACTGCGGGACACGACCGAATCGAGCCGGAAAGCCGGGGAAGAAACCGCCCAGGTCGTGGGGACCATCGACGATATCGCCTTTCAGACCAATCTGCTGGCCCTGAACGCCTCCATCGAGGCGGCACGGGCGGGGGCGGCCGGGGCGGGCTTTTCCGTGGTGGCCGGCGAGGTGCGGAACCTGGCGGGCCGTTCGGCGGAGGCGGCCCGGAAAACCGACGAACTGGTCCGGCGGAATACGGAGAAAATCCGGGAAGGTCATGCGCGGCTGGTGGAAACGAGCGAAGCCTTTCAGGCGGTGTCTGAAACCGTGGCCCAGGCGGCGGCCAACATGGGGGAAATCGTGAGCGCGTCCAACGCGCAGGCCGAAGGGATTCGGCGGGTGGAAGCGACCCTTCGTCGGTTGGACGATCGGCTGAAAAAGCATGGGCGGCCGCCGGAACCGGAGGCGGGCATTCCGTCCCGGCCGTCTCCGGCCCTGGGGATGGGGTAGCGGGGGCTTCTTGTTGGCTTTTTCGCCACTCCAAGAAACGGAAATCGATATGGGACGCTTGCTTCCCAAAAGCCGGTAAAACCCAAAATAATTTTTTTCATTATTCTTTCCGTTTGGAATCGTTTTGGTTATACATCTGGCCCTTTTTCCGCAGGGAAGGGAAAAAGTTTCCAATTTAATTTCAAATACTTGTTGAAAAAAACATCCCGTGGCATCAATGTTGCTGTCTTCCTTTGCGGGAACGAATCCATTCTTTGGGGACGGAGTGCGCGTCTTCGGCCCCAACAAACGAGTCATTCGGGAGAGACAATGAAAAAGTTATCAATTTTTGGACTGGTTATTTTTGGAATCTTGGGATTTGTCGCCATGGCGAGCGCGGACACGCTTTGGGCCACCGACGTCGCCTGGGAAGCGGGCAACCGGGCAAAAATGGACTCCTTTCGGGCCAATACCGACAACGCCCTGGGCTCTCCGGACAAGGACAACGCCGGTGATAAAAACTTCCTGAGCCTCGGCCTGGGCGGCCACGCCATTTTCGATTTCGGCGCGGAATTCGCCGGAACCGTGGAAGTGGTTGAAACCACGTGGGGCAACCGGGGCGGCCACAAGGAGTTTGCGGAGGTCTGGGTGGCGGGTTCCGGCTTCGACTTCGACGCCTACGTCACCGGGGAAGGATTTCCGGAGGAGGACTTTGTCTTCGCCGGCCAAATCGACAATCAGGACGCGCAAGGCTATTCCGCGGTGGATTTGACCGGCCTGTCCGATTCGCCCTTCCGATACGTGGCCATCCTGGATCGAACCGGTGGAAACAAAGACGGGTTCGACGTGAACGCGGTGGGGGTTTCCCCGGTCCAGGTGAACCCGACCCCGGAACCGGGCGCCATCCTCCTTTTCGGAATGGGCCTGGCGGGTCTGTATACGGTTCGGCGGCGAAAGGGCTGAAAGAAGCGCCCGCGAAAAAATTCTTTTCGCTTTTCTCGGCTTCATGAAAGCGGCTCCGGGTTCGGAGCCGCTTTTTTATTCAATATTCGCGCATCGGATTAAAAGACTCCTGGCTCTTCGTTGTTTGCGGTTTGTTTTCCGCTCGAAACAGGGAAGAGCCGATTTTTCGGAAGCTTGGATGTCGGGGCGGCCCTTTTGCGGGGGATCGACGTAAAAAGGCCGCGCTGGCGGGGGGGGGCGCCAGGCGGCCTTGGGGAGAGGAACAGGAGGAGTTTGTCGTGGCCCATTTGTAATTCGGCGGCGGCGCCTCGTCAAGCGGTTGACGAAAAACTAACGAATTCCAAACCGGGATTGAACGGAAAGGCTTTGGGGCGGGCGGGTTTGGCGGAGGATCTTGGGACCAGCCAAGGA
>JBKHDD010000189.1:0-9192 GCA_046541515.1 Desulfococcaceae bacterium | reverse complement strand
GGCCCGAGGCGCGGACATCGCCAACGACATCGCCGGGCTCTTCGAAATTTTAATGCCCCTCTACCAGGCCGCGACCAGCCATTTTCACCGCTGATTCCCGGTTTCGCCGGTTCCGGGGGCCGCCCGGAACCGGTTGCCCTTTTCCCCCGTTCGCCCCCCAGCGTCTTTCCAACCCAACGAAAACGCCCGCCGCCCTTCTTCCCCGCCGAGCGAAAAAAAGCGTCTTTTCCAACGGCGGCAATTCCCGTTTGCGAAAAATTCGTGGGTCGATTATACCGGGCCGTAGCCCTTGGACTTTCCGTTTTGGCACGGCGAGCGGGCCGCCCGCCGCCGGAGGCGGTCCTCGCCGACGGGTCGGTTCCCCCTGGAAACCCGGCGCATCCGGCGACAAGGCGCGGGAAATCTTTTGACAAAGGGTCGGTCGGGAAGTAGGATTGAATTCTTTTTCCATTTCAAAATAGCCACTTAACAAGAACCACCCCATTCCGCCCCCGCCGTCGGCGGGGAAACGGAGCGTTTTCTTGCGCAAAGCCATCACCAAAACGGCCTTGGAAGCCATCGTGGCGGAACACCGGAAATGGCTGATCTCCGACGGCCGGGAAGGGGTCCGGGCGGTCCTGCCCAACCGCGATCTTTCGGGGCTGGACCTGGCCGAAATCAATCTGGCCTTCGCCGATCTGACCGAATGCCGGTTTTCCGGGGCCAATCTGCTTCTGGCCGATTTCACCCAGGCCCACCTGCGCCGGGCCGACCTGTCCGGGGCCGATCTTTCCGGCGCCGATCTGCTGCTGGCCGATTTTTCCGACGCCGACCTGTCCGGCGCGGACCTGTCGGTGTCCGACCTGTCCGGGGCCACCCTTTCCGGCGCATGGCTCACCGGCGCGGCCCTGCCCCAAAGCGATCTTTCGGGGACCAATCTTTCCGGGGCCGACCTTTCCGGGGCCGACCTTTCGGGCGCGCAGTTGAGCCGGGCCAACCTTTCCGGGGCCAACCTGGCCCAGGCCCGCCTTTCCCACGCCGACCTCACCGGGGCCAATCTTTCCGGGGCCAACCTTCTGCTGGTTTCGGCCTATTCCGCCACCCTTCGAGAGACCAATCTCACCGGGGTGATGGTGGACTCCCTCACCCTGGCCCAGTTTCCCGCAGAGCTGGTCGCCCGGTACCGGGAAAGTTTTCAGGTGTTGGAACTGGACCGGGCCGGCGAATTCACTTCGGTGCGGGAGCTGGAATTCCCGCTCCGTTACCAGCAGGCCGGGCTTTCCCTGATCGCCTTTTTCGCGGGGCTGCTGGCCCGCCGCTACTCGCCCGAGGAGATTCGGATTCGTCTGGAAATCAAGGCCGAGGCGGTGGTGCTTTCGGTGGAAACCGCCGGCCGGGAAATCAAGGACAAGGTGGAGGAGGCCCTGGAAATTTACGGGCTGATCGTGAAGGGCGCCCTGGTCCCCGCCGCCCTTTCCGACGACCCCGTGCAGGTGCGGCGGCTCGAAGCGCAGCTTCGGCAGGTTCGGAGCCAGTTGGCCGCCGACCAGGCCGCCCTGCAAGGCGTTCCCCCGGAGGAGGCGGAGTTGGATCGGGACATGGATTGGTTGCGCGCCCATGTCTCCCAACTGTTGCAACATTCGGGTCGGGCCGCGGTCGAGGCGACGGAAACCGGGGGCGTCCAGGCTTTTCAGAGCGCCCTCAAGGGGTTGATGGACCGTGCGCCGGCGGCTCGCCCCCACCTGGCCGCGCTGTTTCAAAAGTTCAACGTCCGCCGTCCCTCTCCCCGGGATGCGCGAGAGATGGACGGCCACCTGAAGGCGATTCGGGAAAGCGAACCGGCGGTCTTCGACCGGATCGCCGAGGCGTTTGCCCAAACCGGCATGGCGGCGGGCCGGTCCCCTTGGGCGAGTCTGCTTTCCGACGCCCTGGATCGCTCCGGGGGAACCGACCAAACCGGTTGACCGCAATGGATTGGGGCCATGGCGACGATCGGATCGAACGGGTCGATTGGGTCGATCGAGTCGGGGGCGTCGGCCGGAAACCGTTGGCGGAGCGTGGAACTGAAATGCCCGGCGACGCCGGAAGATGGAACGGGAGGGGTCCATGCGTTTTTTTCCCTGGGAAGACCGGTATCGGCTGGGGTTTGACGCCATCGACCGACAGCACCGGCATCTGGTGGAGCTGGTGAACGAACTCTATCGGGCCATGTACGCCGGGGAGGGCCGAACCGTCCTGGCGCGAACCCTGGACGAGCTGATGGCCTACACCGCCACCCACTTCGAGGACGAAGAACGGCTCATGGCCCGTTTCAACTATCCCGACCTGGAGGCGCACCGCCAGGTTCACCGGAAAATGGCCCACCACGTGGCCGGACTCAAGGCCCGCTACGATTCCGGAGAGCTGTCCAGCCCGGTGCAGATCGGCAACTTCCTCAAAAACTGGCTGACTCGGCACATTTTGGGGACCGATCACAAGTTCAAACCGTTTTTGACGTCGGACGGGAGGGGGTAATGCCGGATTCCCTTGGGAAGGGGCGGGCCGAAAACCAGCGGGTCGGAATTTTCGTCAAAGGCTCCGACGAGGCTCGGAAGGAGGCGGACCAGCTCGCGGACTGGCTGGAACGGCGGGGCGTGGCGTCGCTTCGGGTGGAAAGCGTCCCCCCCGGACGGGACCCGACCGCGGTTCGGGACGAGGCGGCTCCGGATCTTTCCTGCGTCTTCGTTCTGGGGGGAGACGGCACCTTTCTGAGCGCGGCCCGATGGGTGGGGGCCAATCCCATTCCCCTGCTGGGGATCAAGTTCGGCGAAGTCGGCTTCCTGGCCGAATGCACCGCCGAAGGACTCCTTCCGGCCGCCGCAGCCATCCTGGAGGGCCGGTTCACCACGGTGCCCCGTATGCGGCTGCGGGTCCGGGTTCTGCGGTCGGGAGAAACCGCCGCGGACGAATCGGTGCTCAACGACATCGTGATCAACAAAGGGGCGCTGGCCCGCCTGGCCCGAATCCAGACCTATATCGACGACCGATACCTGACCACCTATCGGGCCGACGGTCTCATTCTGGCCACGCCCACCGGTTCCACGGCCTACTCCCTGGCCGCCGGCGGGCCGATCCTTTATCCCACGGTGCCCGGGATCATCATGACGCCCATCTGCCCCTTCACCCTGACCAACCGGCCGCTCATCGTGCCGGATTCGGCGGTCATCAAAATCCGGCTGGGTCCCGACGACGCCGACATCGTGCTGACCTTCGACGGGCAGTCGGGCATGACCATCTCGGAACGGGACACGATCCTGGTGGAGAAGGGGCCGCATCCCATCCGGATGATCGCCATGCCGGACCGCCATTACTTCGACGTGCTGAAAACCAAACTCCGCTGGAGCGGCGAGCGAATCTGATCCGAGGATGGCGTCGCCGCCCCGGCCCGATCGGAAAGTCGAGTTTTTTCGAGCCCATTCGGTTCTCCGACCCGCCGGTTTTGGTTTGACAACCCCCCGGCTTTTGGATACAGTCTTTCCGATTTTTCCCAGACGCCGGCGCTGTTTTTTTCCGGAGGCCGCCTTCCCGGCCTCCGAGTGGTGGACAATAGACCGGCCGGAAGTTTTGACGCGCGGGCTGGAACGAAAAGGTATCTGAATGGATATTCTTAAAAAATATCCGGCCATTCTGCTGGGGATTCTCATCACCCTGCTGTTTCTGGGCGCCTTTTTTGCCCGCCCCGGCTTTCTGGAAACCCTCGAATACCGGTTTTACGACACCTGGATGGGCCTTCGGGGCGCGTCGGAGCGCGCGGGCGCCGAAGAGCGCATCGTCCTGATCGACATCGACGACGAATCCATCGAGGAGCTGGGCCAGTGGCCCTGGTCCCGGGGGACCGCGGCCGCCATGGTCCGAAAGCTCTCGGCCCTTTCTCCCCGCCTCATCGGGCTCAACATCATCTACAGCGAACCCGAGGAAAGCGCCGGCCTGGAGCAGATCCGCAATCTGATGGAAATGCTTCGTCGCCAAGGGGCCAGCGGCGAAATGGTCCAGACCATGGAGCGGGCCCTGTCCGACATGGACAACGACGCCAAGCTGGCGGCGGCCCTGGAAGCGGCCGGCAACGTGGTCCTGCCGGTCTTTCTTCGCGAATCCCGCACGGTGGAGGCGGGCGGCCGGGTGGAAGACCCGATTCTTCGCTCCCACGCGGTGACCAACATCGGCGGCGATTCCGCCGGCCTGCCGGGGGCGGACCGAATTCGCACCCCCATCCCGCCGCTGTTTGAAGCCACTTCCGGCATCGGCCACGTCAACGTGGCCCCGGACGTGGACGGAAAAGTCCGCCGGGAAATGCTGCTCTACTCCTACCGAGACATCTACATCCCCTCCTTCGCGTTGCAGTTGGCCGCGGAATATCTCAACATTCCCGAAGGCCAGATCGACGCCACCCTGGGCCTGGCCCTGCAGTTGGGCGGCGCCGTGGAGCTGCCCCTGACCGACGGCGCGGAAATGCTCGTCACCTTTCGAAGCGGCGAGAACGCCTTTCGCCGGTTTTCCTTCGTGGACGTGTTCCGGGACAAAATTCCGCCCGACAATCTCCAACGCGCCGTGCAAGACGCCATCGTCATCATCACGCCGGCCGCCCCCGGCATCATCACGCCTCTGGCGACCCCCACCGACAACCGGACCAACCCCGGAGAGTTCACCGCCCACACCCTCTGGACCATCCTGAACCAGGAGTTCATCCGTCAGCCCGCCTGGGATCGAACCGCCGGGCTTCTTTTGATTTTGTTCATCGGCGCGCTCATCGCCCTGGTTCTGCCCCGGATCAAGGCCGTGTTCGCCGGGCTTTTGTTTCTGGCGGCGGGGAGCGCCCTGGTGGGCCTTTCCTGGTACCTGTTCACCGCCGGCGGCCTGTGGCTCGGCGTGCTCTATCCCCTGCTCCAGCTCGTTCTCGGCTACATGGGCGTGGTGACGATCAACTTTTTCGTCACCGAGTCTGGCAAGGAAAAGGTGGAGGGGGAATCGGCCGAAACCAACCGGATGCTGGGCCTCTCCTTCCAAAGCCAGGGCATGCTCGACATGGCCTTCGACAAACTGCGCAAAGTGCCGGTGGACGACGAGATGAAAGACATTCTCTTCACCCTGGGCCAGGATTACGAGCGGAAGCGGCAGTTTAACAAGGCGGCGGCGGTCTACGAGTACATCGAAAAGCACGACCCCGAGTACAAGCGGGTGGGGGAACGACGCAAAAGGCTGCTTCAGGCCAGCGAGTCGATGGTCTGGGGCGACGGCTTTCTGGGCGGCGGCAGCTCGGGCGGCGACGATCTGATGGCCTCGGGGGGCGACACCCGGCCCACCCTGGGGCGGTACGAAATCATCAAACAGCTCGGCAAGGGCGCCATGGGCGTGGTCTATCTGGGCCAGGACCCGCGCATCAACCGGACCACCGCCATCAAGACCTTCAAGTTCTCGGACGACTTCGAGCCGGACGAGGCCGAGAAGATGAAGCAAAAATTCTTCCGGGAGGCCGAAAGCGCCGGCAACCTGAACCATCCCAACATCGTGGGCATCTACGACGCCGGCGACGAGCACGACCTGGCCTATATCGCCATGGAATTTCTGGACGGCGAGGACTTCCAGAAATACACCAAGAAAAAGAATCTGCTGCCGGTTCGAAAGGTCATCGACTTCGTGGCCGACATCGCCGACGGTCTCGACTACGCCCACGCCAAGGGCATCGTCCACCGGGACGTCAAGCCGGCCAACATCATGCTGCTGTCCAGCGGCATCGTCAAAATCACCGACTTCGGCATCGCCCGAATCACCGCCTCCTCCCAAACCCAGACCGGCGTTGTCAAGGGGACCCCCCATTACATGTCGCCGGAACAGATTTCGGGAAAAAAGGTGGACGGCCGCTCGGACATTTTCTCCCTGGGCACCATGCTCTACCAGCTGGTGACCGGAGACCTGCCGTTTCGGGGCGACAGTCCGGCCGCGCTCATGCACCAGATCATGAACGTCCGCCACCCGGACCCCCGAAAGACCAATCCCAAACTCGTGAAGCCGCTGGTCGCCATCATCGACAAGGCGCTGGAGAAGGATCGGGAAAAGCGATATCAACGGGCCAGCCATCTCGCCAAGCATCTGCGGACCCTCGGTGAACGCATCGACGCCATCGTCGCCCAGAAAAAGCAGGCCGGCAACGCTCCCCAAAAGCGGGGCGAAAAATCGGCCGGCGCTTAATCGCCTCGGGGAAGAACTGATCGGAGAAGAACTGAATGGTTTCCGTAGAATCGGCCGGACTGACCGACGTGGGGCGGAAGCGGAAGGGAAACGAGGACGCCTTTTTCCTGGACGACGAACTGAAACTGTACGTGGTCGCCGACGGCATGGGCGGCCACCAGGCCGGAGAGGTGGCCAGCGACCTGGTGGTGCGGACCATCCGCGATTACATGAAGCGGTTCAACTCCGGCGAAGAGGTGGAAGAGCTGGAGGATTCGGACAAGACCCTTTCCAAGGCGGCCAACCGGCTCATGTCGGGCATCACTCTCTCCAACCGGGTGGTGCACCAGGCGGCCAAAAGCCGGATGTCCTACCAGGGCATGGGCTCCACGGTGTCGGCGGTCTATTTCAACGAAGATACCCTCATCGCCACCAACGTGGGCGACAGCCCGATATTCTTGATCCGAAACAATCAGTTCGAGACGCTTTCGGTGCCCCACACGGTACTGGCGGAACAGGCGGCCCTGAACCGGGAGGGCGACGACCGGTTCGGGCAGGAATACGGCCACATGCTCACGCGGGCCATGGGCATCGACGATTCGGTCAAGGCCGACATCTGCGAGCTGCAGTGCTTCAAGGGCGACCTCCTGGTGATCGCCTCCGACGGCCTGACCAACAAGGTGTCGGCCGAGGAGATTCAGGAGATCGTCTCCGGCCGTCGTCCGGCCAAGGCCTGTCGGACGCTGGTTGACCTGGCCAACGAACGCGGCGGAGACGACAATATTACGGTGATCGTCCTCCGGATCAAGACCGTCCAGAAAGCCGGGGGCGGGCCGTTCGGCCGGATCGCTCGGCTCTTCGGCGCCGGCGGCCGAAACTGAATCCGCCCCGTCTCCTTCGCGATTTCCAACGGCCCCGACAGCGCCCGCCCCGGAAGGCGAGCCGATCCCGTCCGCCGCCGGGATTTATCCCAGACCCATACATCCAAGAGGACAGCAAGATGCCGACGCTTACGCTCCGGTTCAAAAAAGACGAAAAAAAACTCGGGGAATACCCGCTGGAGAAAGGCCGCTCCCTTTCCATCGGCCGGCTCGAAGACAACGACATCGTCATCGAGAACCTGGCCGTTTCCGGTCATCACGCCAAGGTCGATTCCGTGGGCGACAAGTACCTGCTGACCGATCTCAACAGCAAAAACGGCACCTTCGTCAACGAGCAGCAGATCACCTCCCCCCACTGGCTGCAACACGGCGACGTGGTCATCATCGGAAAGCACTACCTCATTTTCAGCTACTCCCCGGGAGAACGTCCCGACGCGGCCGCGGGAGACGTGCAAGAGACCATGGTCATGGACACCGAGGCCTACCGGAAGATGAAGGCGGCCCGGCAGGCCGCGCCGCCGCCGCCCGCCTCCGGCGGCGGAAAAGAGGCGGAGCCGCTGGGCGTGCTTTCCTTTTTGGCCGGCGGCGAAGGGGAGGTGGAGCTGGCCAAGAAGCTCACCAAGATCGGCAAAAACGCCTCCTCCGACATCGTGGTCAGCGGGCTGACCATGGGCCAGACGGCCGCCACCATCAGCAAGCGGCCCAACGGCTATTACCTCAGCTACGTGGGCGGCATGGCCAAGCCGCGGGTCAACGGGGAAACCGTGAAGGATTCGGTCATCCTCAAGCAGTTCGACACCATCGAGCTGGGCTCCCTCAAAATGCAGTTCATCTTCAAATAACGAGGGGCCGATTCCATGGCCATGCGCAAATGTCCCACCTGCGGCTTCGCCGGCATTCCCGGCCACGGGGGGACCTGCCCCAAATGCGGGGCCAAGGTCCGGGCCCGGCGGGACCCCGTTCCCGGCTTTTTGCGGAACCGGGCGGTGATGGTTCCGCTGGTCGTCCTGCTCGTGTTCGTGGGCGGTCTCGGCTTTTTGTACGCCACCAATCAGGAAGTGGCCACCGAGTTGCAACAGCTTCGAGAGCCGCGCCCCAACAGCTTTTTCATCGGAATCGACGTTTCGGCCACCATCAGCATCGACACCCTGGAAAAATTGAAGGACGCGGTCATCGGCCGGCTGGAAAATTTCATCGGGGACCCCAACGTGCGGTACACCATCGTCACCTTCGGCAACCCCGGCTGCGCCGACCAGTCCTTCCGCACCATCGTGGACACCGCCTCGCCCCAGGACCGGGGAGACTTTGGCTGGCAGGTGGAAGAGCCGATCCGGAGCATCGACATCACCAAAGTGGCGCCCCGGGACACCACCCCGCTGACCACGCCGCTGTTCCACTTTCTGGAATCTCAGCTCCCGCCCCGGGCCGGCGGTCGAATCATTATTTTCACCGACCTGATGAACGACGACAGCGACTGCGACCAGCAGTTCATTTTCCCCGAGGCCGCCCTGGAGGCTTTCGGCGAAAACCGCGGCGGCCAGATCATTTTTCTGTATCCCACCCCGAGGCTGACCGACAACCCCGAACTGAACCAGCGGATCATCGATCGGCAAGGGGAATTCATCGACGAAATGAAGGCGCTGGCCAACGAGGGAAAGGTTCGGGCCTTTTTCCACCACATCCCCGACGAACCCCTGGAAAGGCTCGACTTCCTGCAATCGCGGCTTCGGCGGGCCATCCCGGCCACCACCTTCGACGTGGTCTGGGAGCGGACCTCCAAAATGCTCAACACCATCGTTTCCGCGGTGCGGGGGTAGGCCGCCGGTGCCGCGCGAAGCCGCCCTGGCCCAAGCCCGAATCGACCTCGGGGCGATCGATCACAATCTGCGGGAACTACGCCGGGTCACCCGGCCGACGGCCCGGATCATGGCGGTGGTCAAAGCCGACGGCTACGGCCACGGCGCGACGCCTACGGCGCGGACCGCTTTGGCCGCCGGGGCCGACGCGCTGGCCGTGGCCCGGCTTCCCGAAGGCCGGCGGTTGCGACGGGACGGGATCGACGCCCCGATTCTGGTGCTGGGGCCGACGCCTGCCGAGCGCGCCGTCGAACTGGTCGCCGACGACCTGA
>JBKHDD010000188.1:0-9228 GCA_046541515.1 Desulfococcaceae bacterium | reverse complement strand
CTGTCAAACCAAATCATCACCACCTCCTTTTTTGGAATGAATACCTTTTCCTGGACGCCATGGCAATTATTTTCCGGTTTCCGCCAGCCCACCCCCCTCCCCTACTCCGCCTTTTTCCCAAATTTCTCCGCCCGCAGCACCAAAAACGATAGCGCGATCCAGATGAGCAGGTTCATGGCGCCGTTGATCACGATCAGCGTGGAATGGCGTTGGATGGTGGCCCGCATCCATTCCAGGGAGTCCGCCTCTTCGGCCCGGGTCGCCGTTTCCAGTTGCTTCAGCGCATCCGCCACCGAATCCCGCGCCGGCCGCCCCTCTTCCGCGTCCATCGCCGCCGCTCCATCTCCCGCCGCCCCGGCCGCACCTTCCATCCCCTCGATGGAAATCGCCGCCCGATACCGATCCCAGGCGTTCCGGAGTTGATCCATCGCGCTTCGAACCTCCGGCGCGGCCTCCTCCGCCTCCACCGTCGCCAGCTTTTCCCCGGCCCGATCCATCCGCTCCGCCACCGCCGAGACCGCCGCCTCCGTCCGGGCCGCCCGTTCCACGGCCCCGCTCCGAACTTGCAAGCCCTCCAGCTCCAAAAACGCCGGCCGAATCTCCGACACCGCCGCGTCCAGGGCCACCCGAGGCTTCACCCCGGCTTCCAGCACGTTCCCCAGGTTGGCCAAGGCCATGTAGGCCAAAAAGGCCATCACCAGAATCAGCGGAACGGCGAGAAAAAGCAGCAACGTCAATCGTTTTTGTGGCGTCATGACCATCATCGGGCAATCTCCGTTTTCCATTCAGTTGCAGTGATAAATATGCCCGGTCCACCGCCGGGGAATGAATCCGCGGCGCATCTCGAAAAGCGCTCGGCTCCTGCGGAACTAAAAGGCCGTTTGGAGCCCGCTTTAGCGGGCTCTTTCGGATTCGGCCGGGGGATTTATTCCCCGGCGCCGTGTCCGGACGGCATTTCCATTTTCGCAATTATCACATCCCCCCAAACAAAACGGCCGGCGGATCGCCTACGCCGCCGGCCGTTTGTCAATGGGACTTGCGGAGCGGCCCCCTCACACCGCCTCCTTCTCCTCCAGCCGTTTCAACTCCCGCTCCACCGCCTCGGGCGATCCGGTGAACCGGGCCAGCAGGCCGTAGGCCATGGGGACGACGAACAGGGTCAGCGCCGTGGAGAAGACCACGCCGGTCAGGATCACCACGCCCAGGGTGGCCCGGCTTTCCGCGCCCGCGCCGGTGGCCAGAACCAGGGGCAGCGCGCCCATGGCCGTGGAGATGGAGGTCATCAAAATCGGCCGCAGCCGCCGCCGGGAGGCCTCGAAAATCGCCGCCTCGGCGTCCATGTTCTCCTCGTCCCGGAGCTGGTTGGCGAACTCCACGATCAGAATCCCGTTCTTGGCCGCCAGCCCCACCAGCATGATGATCCCGATCTGGCTGTAGACGTTGAGCGAGCTGCCGAAAAAGAACAGCCCCGCCAAGGCCCCGGCCACGGCCAGGGGAACCGTCAGCATGATGGTCAGCGGATGGACGAAGCTTTCGAACTGGGCCGCCAGCACCAGAAAAACCATCAGCAGCGACAGCCCGAAGGCGAAGGCCATGGCCCCGGAGGCGTCCCGGAACTCCCGGCTCTGGCCCTTGAAGTCGATGACCGGGGCGCTCCCGATCTCCTCCCGGGTGATCCGCTCCAGATAGTCCAGCGCCTCGCCCAGGGAGTAGCCGTCCTCCAAGTTGGCCTCCAGGGTGATGGCCCGCAACCGGTTGAACCGGTTCCGCGTTCCGGCGTCGGCGAATTCCCGCAGGGAGACCAGCCCGGACAGCGGGATCAGATCCCCGGTGGTTTCCGAGCGGACGTAGATGTTCCCGATGTCGGTGGGCGTGCGCTTCTGGTCGTCCTCCGACTCCAAAATCACGTCGTACTCCTCGCCGTCGTCGATGAAGGTGGTCACCCGGCGGAAGCCGAGCATGGTCTCCAGCGTCCGGCCCACCGTCTCCGCGCTCACGTCCACGTCGGCGGCCCGGTCCTTGTCCACCTGCACCTCCAACTGCGGCTTGGTCTCCTTGTAGTCGCTTTCGATGTTGGAAAGGCCAGGATTTTCCGCCGCCCGGGCGATGATCGCGTCCCGCCACCGCACCAGCTCCTCGTAGCTGGCGCCGCCCAGCACGAATTGGACCGGCTGCCCCGTGCCGCCCCCCAGCCCCTGGCGGGAGACGGTGAAGGCCCGGTAGCCGGGCACGGCGGCGAGCTGCCGGTTGACGTCGGCCTGGATGGCGGCCAGGGACCGCCGTTCGCCCCAGGGCTTCAGCACCACGATGCCTCGCGCGCTGTTCACCTCGTTGGTGTCCGAAAAGCTGGCCGGCACCCGCATCAGCACCCGGGTGGCCTCGCCGTTTTCGTGCAGCGGCATCAGCACGTCTTCCACCCGGCGCATCATCTCCAGTGATTTGTCGTAGGAGGCCCCCTCCGGCCCGTTGACGATCAGGAAGAAGGCGCCTCGGTCCTCGGCCGGCGCGTATTCCTTGTCCACCAAAAAGTGAAAAAGCGGAATGGCGGCCAGGGTCGCCGCGAAAATCACCCCGATCAGCAGCGGCCGGGCCGCGGCGCGGCGCAAGACCTCGATGTACCGGTCCGAAAACGCCTCCAGCCGGGCCAGGAGCCGTTGGGTAAAGGGGCGGGGCGGCTCCGAGGTCAGGATTTTGGAGCACATCATGGGCGACAGGGTCAGCGCCACCAGGCTGGAGAAGCAGACCGCCCCGGCCAGGGCGAAGGCGAACTCCGAAAAGAGGCGGCCGGTGTTGCCCTGGAGAAAAGAGATCGGCACGAAGACCGCCACCAGCACCAAGGTGGTGGCGACGACGGCGAAGCCCACCTGTCTCGCGCCCCGGTAGGCGGCCACCAGCGGCGGCTCTCCGTCCTGCACCCGGCGGTAGATGTTCTCCAGCACCACGATGGCGTCGTCCACCACCAGACCGATGGCCAGAATCAGCGCCAGCAGGGTGAGCAAATTCAGGGAAAAGCCCATGGCCAGCAGCACGGTGAAGGCGGCGATGAGCGACACCGGCACGGTGACCGCCGGCACCAGGGTGGCCCGGACGCTGCCCAGAAACAAAAACAGCACCGCCACCACCAGGATCGCCGTGACGAACAGGGTTTTGTAGACCTCCCGGATGGATGCCTCGATGAAGACCGAGGTGTCGTAACTCTGGAACAGCCGCATGCCTTCCGGCAGGGTCGGATTCACCCGGGTCGCCTCGGCCTTCACCCGTTGGGCCACGTCCAGGGTGTTGGCCTTGGATTGTCGGACGATGCCCAGCCCCACCATGGAAACCCGGTTGCCCCGCAGCAGGGAACGGTAATCCTCGGCGCCCAGCTCGATCCGTGCGATGTCCCGCAGCCGCACCAGGTAGCCGTCCGCCCCCCGGCGGATCACCAGCCGGGCGAAGTTGTCGGCGGTGTTGAACCCGCGGGCCACCCGAACGGTGAACTCCTTCCGGCTGGATTCCACCCGGCCGGCGGGCAGCTCCACGTTCTGGTCCCGCAGGGCCTGCTCCACGTCGCCGGCGGTGATGCCCCGGGCCGCCATGGCCCGGCGGTCCAGCCAAATGCGCATGGCGTAGCGCCGGGCCCCGCCGATGCGCACCCGGGCCACCCCCTCGATGACCGAAAACCGGTCTTGCAGATACCGGGCGGCGTAGTCGGTCAGCTCCAGATCGTTCATCCGGTCGCTGGCCAGGTTGAGCCACATGATGACGCCGCTGTTGGAATCCACCTTGAAGATTTCCGGGGGATCGGCCTCGTCCGGCAGGTTGTCCGCCACCCGGCTCACCCGGTCGCGCACGTCGTTCACCGCCGCGTCGATGTCCCGGCCCAGGTTGAATTCGATGGTGATTTCGGAGACGCCGTCCCGGCTGATGGATTCGATGGAGCGGACGCCTTCGATGCCGGAAATCCGGTCCTCGATGACCTGGGTGATCCGGGTTTCCACCACGTTGGCCGCCGCGCCGGGATAGCTGGTCTCCACCGAGGCCACCGGCGGGTCGATGTCGGGATACTCCCGGACGGAAAGGCGGGAGAAGCTGATGAGGCCGAAGGCCACCAGCACCAGGCTAATGACGGTGGCCAGCACCGGTCGCTTGACGGAGACGTCGGAAAGAAACATGGCGGCCTCCTTTCTAGGCGCCGGAGGCGTCCGGCGCGTCCACCACCGCCACCGTCGCCCCGGGCCGCACCCGGTTGGTCCCCTCCACGATGACCCGGTCGCCGGGACTCAGACCGTCCAGCACCTCCACCAGCCCCGGCTCTCGCCGTCCGGTCTCAATGGCGCGGCGTTCCACCGTGTCGGCCGCGTCCACCGCCAGCACGTAGCCCCGGTTCCCCTCCATCAGCACCGCCTCTTCCGGCACCGCCAGGGCTCGGCTCGAACGCTTGACCACCTCCACCGTCAGCAACATGCCCGGCTTCAACGACAGATCGGCGTTGTCCACCATTGCCCGTACGATCACCGAGCGGGTTATCGGATCGATCCGGCTGCTTACCGTGGACACGCGGCCTTCGAAGGTCCGGTCCGGATAGGCGGCCGCGCGGGCGGCCACGGTCAGCCCGGGCGTCAGCGCGCCCACGAATTTTTCCGGGACGGAAAAGTCCGCCTTCACCCGGGCGATGTCGTCCAGGGTGGTGATGAGGGTTCCGGTTTTCACCACGGCTCCTTCGCTGACCTGGCGCAGACCCAGGACGCCGGAAAAGGGGGCGCGGATGGTGTAGTCCCGCACCCGCGCTTCCATGTTGTCCACCCGGGCCTTGGCGGTTTGCAGCAACCGTTCCTCCTCGTCCAGCGCCGCCTTGGAGGTGGCTCGCCGTTGGAAGAGTTGCCGGGCCCTTTCGTACTGCCGCTCCCGCTCCGCCAGCACGGCCCGGGCCTCCGCCAGCAGGGACTGCTCCTCGCCGCTTTCCAGGGAAACGAGCACCTGGTCGGCCTCCACCCGGTCGCCGTCGTCGAAATGGATTTCGGCGATCCGGTCCTCCACGGTGGCGGTGATCTCCACCGATTCATTGGCCTTCACGGTGCCCAGGGCCTCCAGGATATCCAGAAACTCCCGTTCCCGCGCCTGGGCCACCACCACCGGCGTGGCCGGCCGTTTGCCGTCTTGGGCCGAACCGGCGTCGTCTCCTTCCGCGTTCAGTTGATATACGAAAAAAAATGCGACCCCCGCAAAGAGGGCCGCACCAAGGGAAAACAATAGAGTGTTTCGGTTCATGGGTCACTCCCCATCATGAAAACAAACACGGTTAATTCCGCCGGAACATTGCAGGAGCGTATCGCATTCGCCGATGGATGGTTCGACCGGATGGTTTACCCGCAATCCGAGAGTGAACGGCATTGCGATGAATCGATTCAGTCGGAAGCACGGGGAAATTCATCCGGGCCATTGGACGGCGCCCCGTCTTCCTCCCTCGAAAGGATACGGGAAACGGGATATTCCGGCAGATGGCGGTTCCAGGTTTCAATGGTAAACACCGCGCAGCCCGAAACAAGCGGAAACCCCCGTCACGGCGCCGCCATCAGATTTCGTTGGACTTCCCGATCGTACAGATCGGAAAAGGCGTCGGCGATGGCGTTGGGATGGATGTCCAGATACCCGTCCGCCGAATGGCAGCGGACTTCTCCGGTTTGCTGGTCCCGGTAAAGCCCGTGAAATCGAAGCCGGTCCGCCTTCCTTCTCCGCAGGTCCAGCTCCTTCAAAATCACGTAATCGTGGGTGGCCAGAAAAATCTGAACCCGGTTTCGCTGGAGTTCCAGTAGGATCTCCATCAGGTTGCCGAAGAGGGTGGGATTGAGATTGGTTTCCGGCTCGTCCCAGAAAAGAATCGAACCGTTCAGCAAGGTTCCATTCTGGATGAGAAGCCACAACAGCCCCAGCTTGCGAATGCCTTCCGCCAGCAGCGAGAATTCCAAATTCCCGCTTCGGTTTCGGAGAAAAAATTCCTCGTCCTTGACGGCAACGCTCCCGCCGATGGCCTTTTGGAGGGCCGTCATCAGTTTTTTCCGGGCGGGGTCGGCCGGACCGCGCAAGGCGGGTCGGTAGGCGCGGTCCAGAATATCGGCGTAGATTTCCTCGAAGTGAATTTCCCGCTGGGCGTAGAGAGAACGGAAGCCGGGCGCGTTGGAGAGCATTTCCTTGACGGGGATGTACACGCTTTCGATGGGCCGTTCCATCCAGCCTTCCGCGTGGGTCGGGGAGGCATTCTCTCCTTTTGTGGCGGGACTTGGAAAAATGGCGTGGAGGCGGACGTCCTTCCGAAAGATTTCAAGGGAACAGTTTGCGCCGTCTGTTTGGCGATTCACCAACCGTTTCAATCCCCGGCCGGAGGGCAAAAAGACGCGGACCAGTTTTTCTTTGAAATCCAGCTTCGTCTTGGTGATGTCGCAGGCGGCGTAGATCGCCTTCATCAAATGGGTTTTTCCCGTGGCGTTCGCGCCCACCAACACGTTGATGCCCGGGGAAAACGGAAGGTCCAATTCCGTAAAGGCGGTGAATCGCTCCAGTTTGATGCGGGTGATGGACATGGGATTGGGTTCCAACCTTCCCGTCGAATAAGCCGCGTTTCTACCAGCTCCCCCCGATGGCCTTCACCAGGTTGACGGCGCTGGTGTATTGCCCGGCTTGGATGGCGCTGGAAAGGCGGAGGTTGTCCAGGTAGACCCGTTCGGAGTCCAGGACCGACAGGAAGTTGACCAGGCCGCCCTCGAACTGGCGTTTGGAGATCTCGAAGGCCTGTTCCGCCGCCCGGACGGCCATGCGGTTGGCGTTGGCCTGCCGGGCAAGCATTTCCACGCCCACCAGGGCGTCTTCGGCCTCGCCGAATGCCTCGACGACCGCCTGCCGGTAATTGGCGTAGGTTTCGGCGTATCGGGCCCGGGCTTTCTCCAGATTCGCGTTGAGCCGGCCGCCTTCAAAAATCGGGATGTGGATGTTGGGGAGAATCCCCCAGGTGAAGCTCCGGGAGTTGAACAGGGCGTCCACGTCGTCGGAGGCGTAGCCCACGTCGGCCCCGATGGTGATCCTCGGGAAGAAATCGGCCGTTGCCACCCCCACCCGGGCGTTGGCCGCCGCCATGGTCCGTTCCGCCGATCGCAGGTCGGGACGGGCGGCGAGCAGGTAGGAGGGCACCACCGACGGCACCGGCGGCGGGTCCTCTTCCAGCGGCGTGGGCGGCAGCTCGAACTCCGACGGGGCCTTGCCCAGCAGCACCGCAAGGGCGTTTTCCAGCCGGGCCCGGTCCAGACGGATGGCGTGAAGGCTGGCCCGGGTGGCGTTTAGCTCCGCCTCGGCCTGTGAGAGCGGCAGCCGGGAGATGATGCCGAATTCGTATCGGCTGCCCAGAATTTTGAGTTGTTCCTCCCGAACATTCTGCACCCGCTCCACCACGGCGATTTCCTGATCCAGCCCCCGCAGCAAATAATAGGTGTTGGCGATCTCGGTGTTCAGCACCAGTTCAAAGCTGCGATAGCTCTCCTCGGCCGCCTGCGCCTCGGCCGTCGCCGCCTGGAATCCGCGCCGCACCCGGCCGAACAGGTCGGCCTCGTATCCCACGTTGAACGGAATGCCGTAGGCGGTGGACGGGCTGCTCCCCGCCCGGGGATTCAGGATCTGGCTGTCCTTGCCCCGCTCCGCAAAGGGATCGGCGGAGAGGGTGGGAAAGAATCCCGCCCGTTCAATCCGAGCGGCGGCCCGGGCCTGCCGGACCCGCGCCACTTGGGCGGCCAGGTCGAAATTTCCCCGTTGGGCCTCGTTGATGAGCCCCGTCAGCGTGGGGTCGCCGAACAGCTCCCACCAGTTTTCCACCAAAGGCGCGGTTTCGCCCTTTCGGGCGTATTGGAATTCCGACGGCGCTTCCACCGAGGGCGGCGTGTAGTCGGGACCCGCGGCGCAGGCGGTCAGAAACAGCGGAAGGGCGAAAACGGTCAGGGCGACGGCGGCAAAGGAATGTTTTTTCATGGCCTTTCATACCGGATATGGGGGTTGGCGTTCGGTCGGGCGAGGTCTCGGGAGCGAGGCCGCCGTTCCCGGGGGATTGGGCCCGGGGCATTGGTAGAATCGTTTTCCCAAGAGGCCGAAAGGAATCGGCCGGGGGTTGACGAGGTGCGTAAGGGGGCTCGGAATTTGTCAATGTACCGTTTTCATCCCAATGCCGTTTTTTGACGGAATCGGGTAGGGGCGAATTGCATTCGCCCTTGTGCAATCTGGCACGATTGAGCAAGGGAAAACCCAAACGGTATTTCACCTGCCGCCGAGTCCCTAACGGGTGATCCCAAAGAACCGGGCCAAGAAGACCGGAGCCGGAAAATCGGACCAGAAATTCTGGTCAGAATAGCGGAATCATCCGCTCCGGTCCCGCTCCAACGGTTCCGGAAGGCTAAGCACCGGCGGTTCGGAAATCAAGCCGAACGGGCCGGCGTCGCCGGTTCAGGAGACGGCGGAAAATTTTTTGGCCACCGCGCCGCACACCGGACATTTGCGCGGCGCTTCGCGTTCGGCCACGTATCCGCAGACGCCACAAACGTAATATTGAATTTCCGGATCGATGCCGCCCTCTTCCTTGCGGCCTTCCAGCAGCCGGAAATGGTTTTCGGCCACCTCGCCGAACTGTTCGAAGGCTTCGCCGGGCGTTTTCTTGTCGGCCTGATACAGATCGCTGGAAATCCGGGGAAATTCCCGGCTGTAGGCGTGGAATTTTTGCCGGGCCAGGAATTCGATCCATTCCAGGTCGTCGCCGTCGATTTTGCCCCGCAGGTGCATCCGGGTGCGGCGGATTTGCACTTCTTCGGCGTCGGCGATGGCGGCGAGCAGCTTGGCCAAGCCCTCCCGGCCGTTTTTGCGGGCCAGGGCGGCGTACAGCCGGTTGCGGTCGGCGGAGATCTGGTTTTCCACCAGGCTGCGGGCGATTTCTTCGTGCTGGATATCGGAAAATTCGGACAAAACGGCTCCCTCGGGATGGGGGGGGTGGAGGAAGGCGGCCGGCCGGGGCGACGGATCAGGCGCCGGGAATTCGCCAACCTTGTGGCTTCGCGCAAATGAAACGTCTCGCGATCCCCGGATGGCTCCTTTCCATCGGCGGGCCGGATTTCCGACCTCTTTGTGGCATATTCCCCGGAACGGTTCAAGGGAAAACGCGGGTTCGGCGATTCCCCGGCCTACCCGAACAGCCGCGCCGAGGAAATCCCGCCGTCCACC
>JBKHDD010000187.1:0-9295 GCA_046541515.1 Desulfococcaceae bacterium | reverse complement strand
TCAGATACACATTCCGCACGACTCCAGCTCCTTTCGGGCAATCGGCAAGGAAGCCCGCACTTGTTCGCCCCGGGAGCGACGAGTTGCACTCGTCGATTCGGAGCGGGTTCCAAAATGGGACGACGAGTGCAACTCGTCGCTCCCGGAAGCTGTCCGGATCATTCGGCAAACCGCCTCAGCCTTCGCCGTCTCCCGGCGTTTCGTCTTTCCGGTCTCGGCCGCCTTGTTCCCGCATCGCCGCCCGCAGCCGGTGAATGGCGTTCACGTGCCGATCCAGCACCCGAAGCCGCTGTGCCGGCGTCAGCGACAGCATCCAGCGGATCAGTGTCGCGTCCACGCCGTCGTCGTCCGGCCCGCCGGAAGGCGGCCGGTTGCCCGAATCCGGCTTCATGGCGCGCCTCCGTTTTCTGTCGATCCGTTTCTTTCCCTTTCCCGAAGCGTTTTCCGCAAAGCGGGAAGACGTTGCACATCTTTTTCGTGGCCGCTGGTTTCCTTCAGCGAAATCAACGCTTCCAGGGTCAATACCCGCAGCATCCCCGGATCGAATTCAATGACGACCGATTGCGGCGCCAGGATTTCATAATCCGATCCTTTTTCGATGACGCCCAGGACGTCCAGCGGCCCCATCCGGGTGATGAGCAAATGGTGAACGGAAGATGCCAAGGTTTCCCGATCCGGCCGCAAATCCCGGGGGTCTCCCCGATACCGGGCTTCCAGGTCGTTCAGGGCTCTTTCCAGCCGTTCGAGATTTTTCGACGTTCGGCGATGGACGATATCCAGATCGAACGTGGTGACCGGCGCGCCGTGAAGCGTTGCCGCCACCCCGCCGACCACGATGAAATCCACCTGGAAATCGAGCAGCGTCTTCAATATTCCTGAAAAATTGTTTTCCATGAACGTTTCCATTCGGGCTCCTTGGGTCCGAGGCGGGCGGCGGCGGGATGTCTTTAGGCGAATTGCACGAATTTTCATACCGGGAAAACACCCCCCCGACCCCCCTCAAGGGGGGAAACAACAAGCCAATCCTCCCTTGAGGGGGCAGGGGGGTGTTTGGGGCTTCGGTATCGGTATTTTTGCAAACCGCCTTATTTTCCATACCAACGAAACCGCACATGGCGGAAGCGGTGGGTCAGCCGGACGCTCCCGTCCGGCTGGGTCTCCTCGGTCGCCTCGCGGCGGGTGGTGGCGTAGATCGGGTGGAACCCGTTGTCGAAGGCGAACCGGGCCATCAGATAGCAGGCCCCGAAATCGCCCTGGATTAAAACGAAATCCCCGGGCGCGGCCCGGTTCCGCACCCAGTCCCGCACCGGGGCCAGATGATGGAAAACGGACGGCGCGTCGGCCGGAACGTCGCCCCAGACCGCCCCGACCGCCGCCGGCATCGTCTCGATCCGCTCCACCCCCAGCGAGGCGCGGGCGTCCGCCTCCTGCGCCGGGGTGAAGGTGTGGTTGAAGACGAGGTGGAGGGTGGATACCATAGCGAACAACAACTCCTTTTCCGATGGAGACAATATCCATGTCTCGTAAAATTCACGTCGAGGGCGCAACCACCGGCGGCGTCCGCATCCCGACCCATCGACCGCCAACCCATCCCGGCACCCTGCTCCGGGAAGAATTTCTGATTCCCCTGGGCCGGCGACCCTCCGAACTTGCGGAACGACTCGGAGTTTCCCGTTCCTGGATGGAGAGCTTTCTGAACGGCCGGGAAATCCTGACGCCCGATCTCGCCGAACGCCTCTCCCGCGCCACCGGCCCCTCCCCCGCCTTCTGGATGAATTTTCAGCGGCGGTGGGAGGGGTTTTGGAAATTGTGGCTACCCGCTAAACTCCGGGCTATTCGTTGACGGTCATCAGTTCGAATGATCTGCCGTAAGGAAGTACTCGAACCGTTTTTTTGAGGGTTTTTCGGCGATTAAAAAGCTGATTGTGGAGGGACTCTGGAATTCGGCTCTTGTCCCGGGTTTCGGCCTTTTTTCCCTTTTGTTCAGTGTGTTGCGCGGTTGCAATGATTCTTCCATCGCTGGGTGAATAGCTTAGAACGGCCTCCGGCCATTCCTCGGTCTCAGCTTTTGCCGCAGGGGTGGATTCCTTTTCGGCCGACCCCGCTTCCTGGGTTTCCGTGTTCGCCTTGGATTGCGATTCGCTTTCTCCAGGCGGTGATCCTTTTTGCTCGGTGGGGGACGCGGAATCGGCCGGTTTTTCCAGAGTCGTTTTCCCAACGTCCCGCAAAATCCACTCCGGAATCCGCGAAATCCGGGTGAACGCCTCTTCCTTCTCCGGGGCCACCACCACCCAGCCCATGGGAAGGGACGGAACGCCATTGGCCATGGCCAGCCGGCGGGTCTTGGGGAAAATCGGCACACCGTATTTTCCCAGCCTGCGCTCCTCCCGAACGATCTCCAGCTCCCGATCCGAAAGCCAATCCCCCGTCATTCCCCGCCAACCGCTTCCCCATGCCATACGGGTGATAAAGGTTGGCTTGTCCGGCAACAAGCTCTGGATGCCTTCGACCACCTGCTTGTAAAACCCGGTGATCGTGGCGGTGTCCCCGCCGAAGCGGGAAAAGAACTCGTACTCCCGGCGGGCGATCCGGAGGCTGTGTTCGTTGATGGCCCGGGCAAAACGGGCATGGTCGTCAAGCCCTTCGCTATTCGGCAGATGGAGGGCGGAACGGGCCGCGTCGGTTTCGAAAAATGAATCGATCCCGGTTCGGACGATGAATTGCGTTTTGGTCCGCAGGGCTTCCACGAAGATGCCCGCGGCGTCCTGGTGGCGTTCCTTTGTCGGATTTCCCCGGCCCTCAAAGCTTTTCCAGCCGGCCCGGTTTTCTCCCCGAAGATTGAAAAATTTCACTTCTTGAGCCACCAACGCGCCTTCCGGATCGATGCCCGGACCGTCGCTGACCTGCAATGGCCGCAAGAAATCGTAATGAGGACTCGATCCGCTCGCGTCTCGGATACCTCGCTCAAATTCCCGAAAACGTTCGACTGTGGGAACCCGAGAGCGATCCAACCGGGTCCACAGGGCGGTCCGAAGACTCCCTTTCAATGTGCTGCCCGGCAGGAACGGCCGGCCAAAAGCGTCTTTGACGAATCTTCGAAGACTAAGCGGCGGTTTCCCCCCGGCGACGGGGAGATTGTAGGTTTCCTTCACGGAAAGCCGATAATCGCGGATCAGGCGGGCCAGATTAAAACCGGCCTGGCCCGCCTCCATCAAAACGCCGGGGTTGTCCGCCATCTCGCTGAACACCGCTTCCGGATCGATGACGCGGAGAGAATTTCTGTCCTCCAGAAAATCCACGTCCTTCTGCAATTCCGAACCGTCGCCGATGTGCAGCGGCGTCAGCAGGGTGATTTTCCAGGTTTGGTTTTTCTGGCTCATGTCTTCCCCTCCCTCAAAAACGGCGGCTTGGCGCAGGGAAACCAGACGGCCCGAAAATCCCTGGGCGCGTTGTGCGCAGGTGGATTGGGCAGCCTGCTTTTGATCTCCTTCAGGGTTTCCACCACCCGCCCTTTCGGTTTCTTGGGCAAGAACGAACCTTCCGTAAGCGCCCGGACCGGCGGCCGGCCGATGGGCACCCCGGAAATCCAGCCGGAGCGGGTCGTCAGGCCGTAGGCCGCCTTTTCCTTTAGAGCCGGGATTTCTTCCGTCGCAGGATTAAACAGGGAAAGTAGGAAAAACCCGTGGTCTTTTTTCGGGGTTTTCAACGCCAACTCCCCCTCGCTCGACACCTTGAAATGTCCCAATCCGCTGCTTCGGTCGGCCCCCAGGCCGCTATCGCTCAAAAAATCCAGGGCGGCCCGGAACTCGGTTTCATTCGGCACCGAGGCCGGAAACCAGAGCCCGCATTCCGGCAAGAAAAACTGAAGGGCAAAAAAGAAGGGCTCGCTGTCGCCCACGCCCAGCCGGTCCACCCGAACCCGCTGCCGTTCGGTCAAAACCCACGGCGGCCGGTTCTCCCATCCGGCGGTATCCTCTTCGGATGAAAAGGCGATTCCGCCGGGAAGGATGGCGACTTCATCCTTTTTGAGAATTTTGCCCGCCAGCACCCGTTCCAACACGGGACCGGACAACCAGCGGACCTTCTTGAATCGTTTTCGCTCGGCGGGGTCCATGTCTTCCCATATCGGCCAAGCCGGAACCGGGAACAGCAGATGGTCCCCCATGTAGGGAAAGGCCGATCCCACCCGAAAAGGCGGGTCCAGGAAGAATTCGTCCGACCAGTCCCCGAACACCGTCGCCCGGGAAAGGCAGAGCGCCGCCGAAAGCGTGTCGGAGTGGACGAACTCGTCGGCCACTTCGGGCGAGCCTGATCCCCGGGAATCCACATGGATCGCCGAGGCAAATTGGAGCTTGTAGTACCGCATGGCGACTCCTCAGCGTTTCAGTGTTGCGGGAATCTCGATGTCTTCAATGGGTTGCGCGGGCGTATTGCTTTGGTAGTCCGCCACGGTTTTCCGGGTTAGCCCCTCCACCGCAAATCGGACCCGGCCGTAGCCCCGACTTCCGTGGCCGCCGAGGTAGTCGTCTTGCAACAACTCCATGCACTGGAACACCAACTTGGTGAAATCCGCCGGATCATCCTCGCCGTAGAGGCTCAAGACCATCTCGAAGCCAAATTCCGCGCCGGCCGGCACCCGTTCGATCTGGCGGGGGTTCGCCTTGGACGTGATCCGGTCGATGGCGACCTCGGTTTTTACTTCGGTCAGGGGCATTTCGGTGTTGGTCGCCCGCTCCAAGGCTTCCGGATTCTGGAGCCGGGCATCCCGCACCACCAGCCGCTGGGGTACGATGCTTTCCGGCCGGGTTCCCTGATTCTGGTCAATGGCGATGCCGAAAAGCCGTGTCGCCTTGGCGTCCGGATGGCTGGACGGCCGGGCACCGCCGATTTCGGCGCCGTTCGCCAAAGGTCCCGCCAGCTCTCGAACGGAGGTCACCTGCCGGGTGGGCGAATTCCGGAGTTCGATGGTCATCTCGCCGCGAGCGCATTCCAGAAGGCTTCGCATTTTTCCGCGCAGGGAAGAGCCGGGGATGTACGGATAGTTGGTAATTGGATCGCGAACCACGATTTGGTCCGCTCCGCCGATGCCCATTTCGGTGGAGCTGCCGCCGATGTGCAGGCCGGTGAGGGCGGTAACGGTACCGGAGATAAAAATTCGGGACTGAAATTCGATATTGGCGATGGCGGTCATGGCTACTTTCCTCCTTCGGCTTTGTGGTACGCGAGAATGGCTTCGAAAAAGTTGAAAAAGTTCTTCATACGATCGTAATCGCCGTCTACCAAATCGATGGCGTGGGAAAGTGAATCGATGAGGGTTTTAAATCCAGGGATTTTGAGGTTTCCCCGCCCCACGATTTTGTTGAAGCGGCCATTGGCGTAGGCCATTTTCGGCTTGAGAAGAATCAGCTTTCGATACATTTCGGAGGCATTCTCCGGACTCAGGCTCATCTCGATTTTCTTGCTGGTTCCGAAGATGTTTCGGATTTGAGAGGTCGAAACGGAACCTCCTTCGTCCACCCGGTCGCCCCGGCGCTGGATCATTTCATTGGCGATCCGCTGGGCGGTATCCACCAACGTCCGTGCGTCGTTTTGAACGATGATGTTTTCGATTTCCTGCTGATACGGGATGGGCATCACTTCGCTCCTTTCGTGCGGTTAAGATAGTCGGTCCAGCGAACCGGCATTTCCAGCCAGGAATAGACCGGAAGCGTCGCCTTCTCTTCGCCGAATCGGTTCCCAAAAAGAATGTTGGACCACTTTTGGATGGAAGCGGCGTCATTTCGGTACCGCCGCTTGAGTTGGTAAGCGGTTTGCCAGCGCCAGGGAGCGTAGGCGATTTCATTCCAGGCGGATGCGGTATTCAGGCCCCGGCTCCGGGTCAGCCCGTTCACCGTCAGCCGGTTTTCCGCCGCCATCCGGGCCAGATATCCTAGCAAGCCCCGGTCTTCCGCCATGTCGCCGGCCAGTGCATCCCGGGCTTCGACGGAAAAACGGAAATCCTCCCAAAGGATCGGAACGCCCAGAAATGTGAAACCGTCTTTCTGGTTGGGCCACGCGGCGAGGGGGGCTTCATCCCCCGAGACGGCGGTTCGGACCCCGACCCATTCCGCCCGTACGGTTTTTGCTGCGGCTTCCGCGTTCCCGGCCCGCTGTGCGCCTTTGTAAATCGGATATTTGCCCCGTTGCAGAATGATTCCCCCGGAAATGGAAAAGGCCGGGTTTTGGCAACAAAAAGCCTTGAAATCATCCCGAATGCGGTGCGCCAACCCGGGAAGCTGATCCCAGGAGCCGATCACGAACAAATCGTCGCCGCCCGCGTAAATGACTTGGCAGCGGTCAAATTCCGGCTCTTCCAATAGCCGGGGCACGTAGGCGGAAAAAAAGTGATTCAACTGCCGGGAAAGCGTGGCCATGCGGGAAATGGAGGCCATGCGTTTGCGCCGGATTATTCCCTTTTCCCGGACAACGTCGCCCCACCCTGGATGGTTTTGGCCATCGTCCTTCCGCTCCGGAAACTGAAGCCCTTGGATAAACGCGAGGCCGAGGTTGTCCACGTCCATGCGCAGTACGCCCAGCCTTGGAAGACCGGGCTGGTTCTCCCCGCCGCCGGAATGGTTGGCGTAATCTTCAAAATCCCATGGTTCCCCGTCGGAATGCACCTGCCGCTCCGCCTCCCACCGGCCGATGTGGAGCGCGGAGATGGGGCAGCCCGGCAATGGAATCTCCTGAAATGGCTGGTCCGCATTTCGGTTCAGCAAGGTGCAGTCCGCGTCCCGCAGCGCCATGCCGTCGGCATCGGCCAACTGATGGTCCCGCAGCAGGAAGACCGCCGCCCCCAGCTCCACAAAAACTTTTTTGGCATTCAGCCGCTCATGAATCCGATCTCCCTCGGATTCATCCCAAGCCGTGAGAATGGCGTTCGCGTTTTTCAGGGACGCCCCCAGCGTTTCCAGATCGGAACAGGTGCGACATTTTTCTTGATCTTTGGCCATTTTCCGGCTTCCGCACGCGCCGCAACTCAGGGCGGGATTGACCTCGGTCTGAGGCGCGAAAAAGTCCGCGTCCATCAAGTCCTGGAACCGGGTTGTCCGATCCCGGTCCAGCTCTTCCGCCGCCACTTTCCAGGCGTCGGACATCCGGCCTTCCGCGAACATGGCGGCGGTGACCGGGGCAAGCCCCAGCCCGAAAAAGACCGCGCCGTCGAACCGATCCAGCAGGGCCTTGTTGACCGTTTTACGGGCTTCGTAGAGCGCCTCCTTCAAATTGGCGGGCATCAGTAGATAGAATTTGCCGCCGGAATTGTAGAGGAGCGCGGCCCGGTGCAGGCCGAGTTCCCGCAACAAATAGTCCGCGCAAAGTCGGCAGTATTGGCTGACGAAAAACGAGCGCCCCCGAAGCCCCTTGGCCGCGCCCTTGTTGGTCAAGTTGTAAATGAACGATTGAATCCCCGAAAAATCGCCGCAGACCAGCAGCCATCGGGCCTCGGTGTCCGCCTCGACGTTCAAAACGACTGGATGATGCCCCGCCGCTTCGGAATGCACCCAAAGCGCCTGGGCGATGGCCGCCGTGGA
The DNA here is from genome assembly GCA_046541515.1 of Desulfococcaceae bacterium. Taxonomy (GTDB): domain Bacteria; phylum Desulfobacterota; class Desulfobacteria; order Desulfobacterales; family Desulfococcaceae; genus CAYFVR01. Next base: position 1,724 of record JBKHDD010000187.1, on the reverse strand, counting down.
TCGCAAATGGTCGAACAGGCTGATGTCCGGATGGCGAAGGTTGGTGGCCGACGGGACATTGGCGGTGTAGCGTTCCAGCAGCGTCGTTAACGTGATGATCAAATCGTTGAGGAAGAGGCCGCCATTTTTCCCGGAAAGGGTTTCCAGTTCCGCCAGCAGCCCCTCTCCCAGTTCCCGATAGGGCGCGACGAACGGGTCCGTCGCCACCAAATGAGACCAGCTTTCCCGCTTCGAAATCCCGCCCGCCGCGCCTTCCATGGCCTGGACCGGAAATCCCCGCTCTCGGAGTTCGGCGGCGTTCAAGGGAAAATGGCTTTCCGCCCGGGCAGATAGCCGGGCAAGCGGATAGCGGTGGCCGGTGGCCAATCGGTTTTCCTCCGGATAGCCGTTCAAGTGGATGCGCTCCAGCACCGGTTCCAAAAGTGTTTTCTGATGTACCCGGGTCTGGTAGTAATCCCCCGGTTCCCGCTCGCTGGAAGAGAGGCGATCCGCAATGCGGACCACCGAGGATTCCGGGCTGGTGTTGTCGCCCCGATGATGCCCGGCGCACCAGATTTTCCAGTCGTCGCCGGCGTTCCGGAGACAATCGAACCGTTCCGACAGCCAGTCGCAGAACGCCCGGGTGTGGGCCGCGTGGTAATGGCTGATCCGGCCATCTTTGCGCGGGCAGGCGTCCAGACAGGTTTCGTCCTGGCGGGCCTCCTTGAATACTTCGCCGCGTTCGAAAAACTTTCCGATGTCGTGAAGCAGACCGGAAAGCACGATCAGTTCCTTCGTTGACATGATCCCCATCCTTTCGTGGATCGTGTGGGACTTCGTTCCTTTACGATTCAAATTTCTCCTACGGCCCTCCCTCCCAATTTTTCAAAATTTTTTTTCACTCCACCGCCACCACCCCCAACCCCATCGCCGCCCCCTTCCCGACGTGGACCAGCTCCGCGGCCCGCCACCAGTCGCGCATCCAGTCCGACGGGCCGGGAACCCGCACCTCGCCGACAAGGCCGCCCATCTGCATTTTGGTCTTCTGGCGGTTGGAATAGCGGGACAGGTCCAGCCAGCGCAGATCGGCCTCGATGGTTCCCGACTCCGCCGCGAACCGGTCCCGGGCCGCCATCCACTCGTCCCGTTCCATCGGTTCTCCCGCGCCGTACTGGCAGTGCAACGCCTGAAGCCGCCGGGCCAGCGCCCCGAAAAAGCCGGGCCAGTCCATTTTGCCCATGTAATGGCCGTCCTTCCGGGTCCGCACCGGCGTCAGCAGCCGGGCTTGCAGATTCCCGTTTCCGGCCGGGGCCGCCCGGAGCCATTCCCCCAGCGGCCTGGGGCCGGACGATCCGTCCGCCGCCGCCGGAGCCGTCGGCAGTATTCTTCGCTCGCCCCCGGGGAGGATTTCGGCGATCTCCACAATCTCGTACCGGTTCCGGCCGGCCCCCAGGCCGGCTTTCGCCCCGTTGAACAGCGACAGCGTCAGTACCGGCAACAGCCGGGCGCAGCTTCCGAACAAGGTCAGCTCCAATTCCGCGCCGCCATCCGGGTCCGGCTCCGACGGCTTCAGCGCGAAGCCCCGGGGGCTGCCCAGATGGGCGTGGCGCTGGGGCCGCTGTTCGAACAAAAGAAAATGGGGGCAATGGTCCCGGATGGTGCAGGCGGCGCATTTGGGCCGGCGGTCGAAGGGGCAGACCAGCTTGGCCAGCTCCCAGCCGATCAACCCCCGCCAGGCCGAACCC
>JBKHDD010000186.1:0-9335 GCA_046541515.1 Desulfococcaceae bacterium | reverse complement strand
GGATTCGCCGCCGTCCATCAGGCTGCCGCCGGTGGTGTGCAGCACCTTGCTGGCGGCGGCCACCATGCCGGTGACGTCGGTCAGGTTGGCGGGAACGATCATGGTGTTGTTGGTTTTGGCCAGCTTTTCGAACGCGCGGACGTATTGCTCCGCCACCCGCAAGTTCACCGCGTCCCGTCCGCCCTCCCGCTCGATGGCCATGGCCACCTTGGCGATGCCCCGGGCGGTGGCCTCGGCCACCCGCTCGATTTCGGCGGCCAGACCTTCGGCCTCGTTGATTCGTTTTTGTTTTTCCCCCTCGGATTCGGCGATCATCGCCTGCCGACGCCCCTCGGCCCGGTTGATTTCCGACTGGCGCTGGCCCTCGGATTCCGCGATTTCCGCCCGTTTTTTCCGTTCGGCCTTCATTTGCTGTTCCATGGCCTCGATGATGGTTTTGGGCGGCTCGATGTCTTTCACCTCGTAGCGGGTCACCTTGACGCCCCAGGGATCGCTGGCCTCGTCCACCGCCTGCACCACCTTGGCGTTGATTTCGTCCCGGGCCTCGAAGGTTTTGTCCAAATCAAAGGTGCCGAAGATGGAGCGCATGGTGGTTTGCGCGAGCTGGGCCACCGCAAATTTGTAGTTTTCGATGCCGTAGGCCGATTTTTTGGAGTCCATTACCTGAAGATAGAGAATGCCGTCCACGCCCACGGAGACGTTGTCCTTGGTGATGCAGGTTTGCTGGGGCACGTCCACCGCCTCTTCCTTGAGGCTGCGCTTGTAGGCCACTCGGTCCAAAAAGGGAACCAAGATGTGAAATCCGGCCTCCAGGGTCCGATTGTACTTGCCCAGCCGTTCGATGACGAAGGTCATCCGCTGGGGCACGATTCGGATGGTTTTGAAAAAGGCGATCACCGCCAGCAGGGTGATGCCGATGGCAAAAATGATTTCCATGGGGCCTCCCTTTTCCTTTCGCGAACGGCCACCGCCGGGCGGAGACGTCCGTCATGGCCTTCCGGCGCGAAGAAGTAAAAAAAAGCGCGGGGAACCATTCCCGGCGCTTTTCGAGCGATGTTCAACTTTTTCCCCGCCGATGGGGAGGGGGCCATCCTTTGCGGGCGAGGCGTTTTTCGCGTTCCCGACAAATCCGTTTCTGCAGAATCTGGAAAGCGATCCCCCGCGCAGTGGATGAATCCGGATCGGCGGGCCGGAAAAGACGGCGCCCTCTTGCGAGGGGTTCCCCGGAAGGCGGGCGTTCAATGGCGGTCAGAAGGTGACGGGTTCATCGGCGACGGGGTCTTTCGGGCCGCCGGAGAGATCGCGGCGGGCGCGGCCGGTGGGGATCGGGGAAACCTCCAGGACCAGGCTCTCCTTGTCGACGATCCGCACCTGCTGGTCCACGCTTAACGGCACTTCGGAGGCGGTGCGGGCCGTCCAGGTGGAGCCTTTGAATTTTACCCGGCCCGGTTTGTTGCGAACCACCGGTTCGCACACCACGGCGGTGCGGCCGATAAAATCCTCCGCGCCTTCGGGAACGCCCGGCGTGTCGGGATTCAGCCGCCGGCGCAGCAGCAGCAACAGGCCGACGGAGATCCCGGTGAAGAGAATAAGCTGGAGGAAAAAGCTGATCTCCACGAAGTGGACCAACAGCGCGACCGCCCATGCGCCCGCGCCGAAAAAAATGACGATGACGCCGGGCGCGGCGAATTCCGCGATCATGCAGATCAGTCCGACCAGGAACCAAGTCAGTTCCGGGGACAGCAGGTCCGCCATGGGGCCTCCGGTGGACGGCGTTGGAGGAAACGGGAATCGATCCGACCCCCCCGGACGGAGAAACCCCGCCGCCCGGAAATTCCTCCCGCGCCGGGGTCAGTTTCTTTTCTCTTCCAACAGCGCCGCGGCTTCCCGCAGCAAATCCAGGGATTCCCGGGCGGCGGCTTCGTCGATCTTCTGGATGGCAAATCCGGCGTGGACGATGACGTAGTCGCCCACCGCGGCGTCTTCCAGCAGCAGCAGGCTGGCGTCCCGCTGGACGCCGTCCACGTCGATCACGGCCATGCCGTTGGAAATTTCAACAATTTGGGAAGGAATCGCAAGGCACATGTTCGCCGGCTCCTTTGCGTCGCCATTGGCCGCCGAGGCGGTCCAACTCTTTGAGCAGATACTCGATGATGGGGTCGACCTGTTCCGCCACGGTTGGCGTCAGATTGATGGATTGGGATTCGATGTCCACCGGCTCCACCCCGATGATGGTGGCGTGGGGGACGTGGTCCAGGGCCTGGCAGAGGGTCAGCGCCTCCAGAAAGTCGATCTGGTGGAGCGAGTTTTTTGCCTTGACCCGCTCCGGAATGTCTTCGTGATCGATGCGGTAGCGGGTGCCGGGCTCGCCATGGTTTTTGACGACGTCCACGACCAGAAGCTCGTCGGCTTCGGACATGGTGCCGAGCAGGTTGATGCCCAGGACGCCGCCGTCGATCACGGAAACGTTTTCGCCGAATTCGTATTCGGCCGTCAGCTTTTCCACAACGTGGATGCCGAATCCCTCGTCGGTCAGCAACTTGTTGCCGACGCCCATGATCATGATATGCGGGGATGTCATTGCGTTGTCAAGACCTCGATGAAAAAGGCCGGCGTTCGCCGGCCCGATGGGAAAAACGGATGGCCGCCGGGGCCAAGGCCCCGGCGGTTGGATGCGGGCGGTTGGATACGGAAGGTTCCTTAGATGACCTTGACCTTGTGGACTTCGTTGCTGTCCGGGTCGATGACGTGAATGGCGCAGGCCAGGCACGGGTCGAAGGAGTGGACGGTCCGCAACACTTCGATGGGCCGCTTGGGATCGGCGATGGGGGTGCCGATGAGGGCGTTTTCCACCGGTCCGCGTTTGCCGCCGTCGCAACGGGGGCTGAAGTTCCAGGTGGAGGGCACCACGTACTGGTAGTTCTTGATCTTCTTGTCCTCGATCTCGATCCAGTGGCCCAGGGAGCCCCGGGGCACGTCGTTCCAGCCGTAGCCCTGGGCCTTGTCCGGCATTTCCCAGGCGGTGTAGGTGCTCTTGTCGCCCTTGCCGACGTTGTCCACCAGCTCCATGGTCCACTTTTCCATCTGGTCGCCGATGAGGATGGTCTCCAGGCCCCGGGCGGCGGTCCGGCCCAGGGTGGAGAACAGGGCCTCGGCGGGCACGCCCAGCTTGTCCAGCGCGCCGTCGACCACTTCCCGAACGCCCTTGCCGCCCTTGGCGTAGGCCACCAGCACCCGGGCCAGGGGCCCCACTTCGCAGACTTCGCCTTCGTATCGCGGCGCCTTGACCCAGGAGTATTTATCGGTCTTGGTTTTGCCGAACCACCAGGTCCGCTTGCCGCCGGTCTTGTACTCGCCGTCGCCCGGCTCGGGGATGGTGTCGCCGCCGAAGGGGGTCATGGGCGGGCTGTCGGCGTAGAAGGCGTGCTTCACGTGCTCGGTGATGCGCGGCTCTTCCACCGGCAGGATCTCGCCCATGTCCTTGTTCATCATCAGGCCGCGGGGGAACATGAAGTCGTCCGGCTCTTTGCCCGCGCCGGCGAAGTCGCCGTAGGCCAGGAAGTTTTCGTTCCCGCCGATGCCGCCCCAGTCTTTGTAGAAGGAGGCCACGGCCAGCAGGTCGGGGACGTAGACGTCCTTGATGAACTTCTGGGTCTCTTTCCAGATGCTGAGGAACTGGTAGATGCGGTCCGCGGACAGCGCCCGGGTGGAGGTGACGCCGCCCACCACCAGGAACTGGGGATGCGGGTTCTTGCCGCCGAAAACGGCGTGCATCTTGGCCGCCTTGGCCTGGAGCCGCAGGGCCTCGATGTAGTGGGCCGCCGCCATGAGATTGGCCTCGGGCGGCAGGTTGTAGGCCGGGTGGCCCCAATAGGCGTTGTTGAAGGGGCCGAGCTGTCCGCTGTCCACGAAGGTCTGGAGCCGTTGCTGGACGCCCTTGAAATAGTTGGTTCCGCCCCAGGGAGCGTTGTTCAGGTTGGTGGCCAGCTTGGCTGTGGCGGCGGGGTCGGCCTTGAGGGCGCTGACCACGTCCACCCAGTCCAGGGCGTGGAGGTGATAGAAGTGGACGATGTGGTCGTGCTGGAACTGGGCGCCGTGCATCAGGGTCCGGATCAGCTTGGCGTTGTCCGGAATCTCGATGCCCACCGCGTCTTCAACGGCCCGGACGGAGGCCAGGGCGTGGACGTAGGTGCAGACGCCGCAGGAGCGCTGAACGAAGTGATGGGCGTCGCGGGGATCGCGGCCTTGCAAAATGACCTCGATGCCGCGGAAGAGGGTGCCGACGCTCCAGGCGTCGACGACCTTGCCGCCCTTGACCTCCACCTCGATGCGGAGGTGGCCTTCCAGCCGGGTGATGGGATCGATAACGACTCGTTTAGCCATAGAGGGTGCTCCTCGTAATTTTTTCGGGTGTCCGGATTAACTTTCCTCGTAGAACGGGGTCATTTTGTCGAAGAATTTGGGCTCGCTGCAGCCGATGCAGGGGTGACCCGCCTGAACGGGCCAACTGGTGCCGCCCTGGAACTTCACGATGGGGCAGTTGTTGTAGGTGGAGGGGCCTTTGCAGCCCACCGCGTACAGACACCAGCCTTTGCGTTCTTCCTCGGACCCGAATTCTTCCACAAATTCTCCAAACTCGAAATGGGCCCGGCGGGGGCACTGGTCGTGAATGGTTTTTCCGAAGGCGAACTTTGGACGGCCCAGATCGTCCAAATCGGGAAGCTTGCCCATCATCAGGAAATTGACCACGGTGCCGACGAGGTTGATCGGGTTGGGCGGGCAGCCGGCGATGTTGACGGTTTTGACGCCGGTGGCTTCGGCGACGCTTTTAAATCCGCCCAGGTTGGGGCCGGCGGACTGAATGCCGCCGAAGGACGAGCAGTTGCCAATGCAGATGACCGCGGCGGCGTCCTTGCAGACTTCGTCTGCGATTTCCATCATCGGTCGGCCGCCGATTTTTCCGTATACGCCGCCGTCCTTGGTGGGCACGGCGCCTTCGCAGATCGCGATGTATTTGCCCTTGTTGTGATGGATGGATTCGTGCAGCGCCTCTTCGGCCTGATGCCCGGCGGCGGCCATGATGGTTTCATGGTAGTCCACGGAGAGCACTTCCAGCACCAGATCGTCGATCCACGGGTACATGGAGCGGAGGAAGCCTTCGGAGCAGCCGGTGCACTCGCTGAAGTGCATCCAGACCACCGGCGTCCGCTTGCCCGGGGAGGCGAAAACCTCCGCCACCTTCGGTACGAAGGAGGAGGAGAGGCCCATCGTGGCGGTGAGGAAGGTACAGAATTTCATGAAGTCTCGGCGGGAGACTCCTTTTTCATCCAGCCTTTCGTAAAACTCCCGATCCTGTTCCATTGGCACCTCCTGAATGCGATTATAATTGCGGATAACGGGTAAAAACCGTTTTACGGATTAACCCTTCAAAAGTCAAACCCTCGAAATTAATTTACCCTGGGAAGGGGCGGGCGCCCCAGGTCCGATGAATCGAAATTTTTTATTATGCATTTCAATAACAATGGGTTAAGCGGTTTGTCCAAACAGCGCGGCGCCGCCGTTGTCGGTCGCCGAGAAGGTGATTTCCCGTTGAAACAACCTGAAACTTGGCCGGAAAATCGGCTTTGCAGGATTTCGGAACCCCAAAATTTCGCCAATTTCGAGGGCAGATTATTTTTCGACCGATCGGTCGGTAAGGGTTGGCCGAACCCCGTTTTGGGCGTTGGGGCCGGCTGGAACCGGGCGGCCGGGGGCGTGCCTGTTCGGGAGTTCCGGCGCCCCGGCGATCGGGGCCGCGGCGCAACGGCAAGGATGGCCCCGAAAATGGTTCCAAACTGTCAAAGCGTTTTCCGCAAAGCGGCGGGCCAGCAGGAAACGGCGGCGGGGGGATGAAGGTGCAGGGCTTTTCGGATGGGGCCGTGGAGGCTTTTTGCTTTTGGATCCTCGGACAAAGAAATTGGAACCGATGGGGCAAATTTGCCGAATTCGGAAGCCTCGGTGTTTCCGGCACTGGTTCAGTTGAATGGGAAAAAGCAGGCCGGGGCAGTGATTTCCTCGAAAAATCAAGCGTTTGCACGGGAATGGTTCTGTGATCCAACCTCCTGGTTTTATTTGGATTCCCATTCAACTGAACCAGCGCCCATGATTGCTCCGATTCCTTTTTGATTTTGAAAAACGAAAAAGCGGCCCCCCATGCATCGGGGCGCCGCTTTTGAAGAAAAAAACGGACGAGGCTAGTTTTTGAGGCGCTTCCTTGCGCCGAAAAGGCCCAACAAACCCAATCCAAACAGCGCCATCGTACCCGGCTCGGGGACGGGTTCAAATTCGACGACGTAGCCGGACATGTAGTCGCCGTTGTGCATGTCGTCCCAAAATCCGTTGCCGGGCCAGTAATGAAGGTAATGCTGGGCGCCACCGGCGCCGTTGTTGGGTTCCCAAGGGGCGTACCAATTGGTGTAGTCCCAGGTTTCCCCCGTCACCCACGCCCAGCCGCCATCCGGCTCGGAATCAAAATTGGCCTGATACCCGCCCAGCCAGTATTCGGTTGAATCGCTGGTGCTGGACGCCAGATTCCAGACGAAATCATTTTCACCCTGGCTGGTGATGGTGGCCAAATAGCCGCCTTGGGCCTCGGCCAGATCACGGGCTTCTTCCCAGTCTAAATCGCCATCTTGAACGTAGACAATATCGTACATGTGGCCATTGCCATGCCACGTCATGGGCGCGGCATGAGCAGACATGGCCATCAAAAGCGTCGCGATCGCCGGCAGGGAAATCTTGATCTTGTTCATGGCAAGCTCCTTTCCGAATTCATCTGAGTTCTGTCGGAGAAGAAGCAATATTCTTGCCAGCGCCAAAAATTTTCAAGATCAACTAAATTTTTTAAATGATCCAAAACGAATTGTCGTGAAGACTGTCGGAAGATCGAGGAACCCAATTAAAATTGTAAAAAAATCCGACAAAAAAATTCGGGGCGGTTGAAGCGGGCCAGAATTTTGGCAAGGAATATCGGGAAATGGATCAACCATCCGGTGTCGAAAAACTGAACGCGGAAGGCGAATTTTTCAGGGAAAATTTCCCCAACCGCTCCAACAGCCGCTCATGAATATTGTCGAACCCGCCGTTGGACATCACCAGCACCCCGTCTCCCGGCCGGGCGACTTCGGCAAGAAATTCGACGATGCCTTCGGTTTCCGGAAAGTGATGGGCCTCGATATCCCGGGCTCGGATATCCGCCACTAACTTTTCGGAGGAAAACCGTTCGGCCTCGGGAACTTTGTCCAGGCGGGACGGCGTGCGGATGCAGACGATGTCCGCGCCGTCGAAGGCGAGGGGGTAAACTTCTTGGAAAACGGTGCGCATGGAGGTGTTGGTCCGGGGCTCGAAAACGGCGATCAGACGGCCGTTTGGATAAAACGGCCGCACGGCGCGGATGGTTTCCCGGACCGCCGTGGGGTGATGGGCGAAATCGTCGATCACGGCAATCCCGTTCGCCACCCCCCGGATTTCCTGCCGGCGACGCGGTCCCTGGAAGGTCTCCAGCGCCCGGGCCGCCGCTTCAGGGGAAACGCCCACGGCCGCCCCGGCCGCGATGGCCGCCAGGGCGTTCAGCCGGTTGTGCTCTCCCGGCAGCCGCGTCCGGAACCGGCCGAAGATTTCGCCCTTCCGCAACACCGTGAAAATGGACCACGGCGGCTCCACGCCGGCGTCCACCATCCGCCACTCCGATTCCGACGACGTTCCGTAAAGCGCCACGCGGCAGGCCCGGTTTCGAACCAGCTCCCGCACCACCGGATCGCCGTCCCAGGCCAGCAGGTTTTGGTCCGGTCCCATGCCCGCCAGCAAGCGGTCGAAGGCGGAGCGCACATGATCCATATCCCGGTAGATGTCGGCGTGGTCGAACTCAACCGACGTCAACATGGCGACGTGGGGCGTGAAGTGGAGAAACTTTGGCCCCTTGTCGAAAAAGGCGGTGTCGTATTCGTCGCCCTCCACCACCGCTTCGGTCCCGCCGCCGACCCGGCAGTTGGTCCCGAAATCTCGCACGATTCCGCCGATAAAAAAGGAAGGAGACCTTTCCGCCGCCTCCAGAATCCAGGCGGCCAGGGAGGCGGTGGTGGTTTTTCCGTGGGTGCCCACCGGCAGAATCACCCGGCGGTTGCCCACGATGAAATGGTTCGCCGCCTGGGACATGGAGCAGAAGGGCAGTTCCATCTCCCGAACCGCCTCCGCCTCGGGATTGCCGTTGGAAATGGCGTTGCCGATCACCACCAGGTCGGGCCGATGGGCCACGTTCTCCGGCCGGAATCCCTCCACGGCTCTTATGCCCCGTTCCGCCAGGAAATCGCTCATGGGCGGATAGACGCCGGTGTCCGACCCGGTGACGGCATAGCCCATTTCCGCCAAGGCCCCGGCCAGCGCGCCCATGCCGGAGCCGCACACGGCGATCAGATGAACGGATTTCACCGCCTCGGGAATCCGGTTGTGGCGCATATCCATGTCGTTGTTACCTTTCCGTAAACGCTTCGCCACCCATTCCCATCACCTCGGGAGGACTTCATGGACGAAAAACTGGCTGATATTCTTGGAAAGTTCTCCGGCGGGCCGGGGCGAATCACCGCCCTGACCGGCGCGGGCATTTCCGCCGAAAGCGGCATTCCCACCTTTCGCGGTCCGGAAGGCTACTGGACCGTGGGTTCCCGCAACTACCACCCCCAGGAAATGGCCACCAACCGGATGTTCCAGGAAGCGCCGGACGAGGTCTGGCGATGGTATCTCTACCGGATGAACGTCTGCGCCGACGCCGAACCCAACGCCGGCCATTTCGCCCTGGTGGAAATGGAAAAATTCCTGGGGGACCGGTTCGTTCTAATCACTCAGAACGTGGACGGCCTTCACCTCCGCGCCGGGAACACGCCGGAGCGGACCTACATGATCCACGGCAACGTCTACCAAATGCGCTGCGCCGAAAGCTGCGCCAAGGAGTTGTTTCCCCTGCCGGACGCCTTTCGCGGAAGGGACCCGAGCGCGCCATTGACCGGCGCCGAGCGGGAACGGCTCACCTGTCCGAAATGCGGCGGATGGACCCGGCCCCACGTCCTTTGGTTCGACGAAATGTACGACGAAGCCTATTTCCGGTTCGAAAGCTCCCTTCGGGCGGCGGCCCAAACCGATCTGTTGCTGGTGGTCGGCACCTCCGGCGTCACCAATCTGCCCAATCAGGTGGCCATGGTGGTGGCCCGGAAAAAGGGGCTCGTCGTGGACGTCAACATCGCCGAAAACCCCTTTTCCGAACTGGCCCTGCGTTCCGGCGGTTATTTCCTCCGGCAAAGCGC
>JBKHDD010000185.1:0-9338 GCA_046541515.1 Desulfococcaceae bacterium | reverse complement strand
AGTATCCAATCCCGCAGCTTTCGTTCCAAATCCTCTTTCGTTTCCAATTCGCACTCCCACAACACAATCACCTTCCACCCCAATTCCCGCAGCCGATCCTGATTCTCCCGGTCTCGTTCAACCGTTCTTCGAAATTTGGGCAACCAATGCTCCGGCCGGGAGGCGGGGGTGGTGGCTCTTGGGCATCCCGGATGGCGGTGCCAAAAGCATCCATGGACGAAAATCACTGTGGAATATTTGGGCAGGACGATATCGGGGCTGCCCGGCAAATCTTTCCCGTGCAGCCGGAACCGGAAACCCATTCGATGAAGCAGCGACCGAACCCGGATTTCCGGCCGGGTATTCCGGGACCGCACCCGCCCCATAATTTCGCTTCGTTTTTCGGGGGAAACCGTATCCACGGAGCAGAATCAAAGCGCCGACATTCGCCGACGAAAATCGGACGAACTCGGCGATGTTTTTGGTAAACGTCCGCGCTCTTTGGCCCATCGAATCTCTCCGGGCAGCGGATTCAAATAATTTTCGCCAATCCACTCAATCACCGGCACGCACACCGCGTCGCCGAAGCCGAACAACGCCTTGTTCAGCGAGGTTTCGATGACGAAATCGTCCGCGCCCATCAAGCGGGCGCATTCCCGCGGGGTGAGAAGCCGGACGGACACCTTGCCGTAGCCGGCTTTGACCAGAATTTGCCTCCCGCTGCCGCCCCGGGGGGTCCGCAAGCAACCCGCCACCCCGTCCACCCGGATTTCCGCCATGGACTTCCCTTTTCTCACCCGCCGAAACGCCGTGGCATAGGACCACTTTCGCCGGGCCTTCATCTCCCGGACGATCTTCGAATGGCGTTCACTCATCTGGCCGAGCAAATAATCTCTCCGCTCGTCGTTCCACCAGCAGAGGGAATCATCCGGAAGGTCTTCCAGGAAATCGGGGAGAAAGAAATCTCGTTGCGGAAGCGGTGGAAGGTCTCGAATCTTCCAATGGATTTCGGGGTGCGAAAAAATGAAATCCGCAAGCGCCTTGGGCCGAACGTCGGATTCAAAGAAACGCCAATCCTCTCCGGCCTGTTTTGCCGGTTTTGGTTGCCGGATGGGATCGGCGACGCCGATGACGAATAACCGAACGCGGCTCTGGGGCACAAAACGGGCGGCGTCGATGATGATCGCGTCCGTGGCGTAACCCAGATTGTTCAATGCCCGTAGCGCTTCCCGAAAATCTTCGCCTTTTTTGGAAGTCAAAAATCCGGACACATTTTCCAGCAACACCATGGGCGGCCGCCGATGGCCCATGCCCTCCAGAATTCGAATGAACCCCCAGAAAGCGGAAGATTGCTTGCCGCCCAGTCCTTTTCGAGCCCCGGCCAGGGAAAGATCGTTGCAGGGAAAAGAGGCCGTGGCCAACAAAGCGGGGGGCACTTCGGACGGTTTCAACGCGTGGATGTCTTCCAGCGAAAAATGACGATCTTCGTTCCCAAAATGGGCGGCGTACATATCGGCTTTGTCCGCGTCAATATCATTGGCGAACACGGCCTTCCAACCGGCCCGCTCCAGGCCCAGGCGCATCAAGCCGATGCCCGCGAAAAATTCTGAAAATGTTCGGTGTTTGGATTCCATGAAGGAGCTATTTTATGCCTTGGAAAAAAGTTGGAAACGAAACTCGGAGAAAATTCGAAGGGAAATCCCCCCGGAAAGACGGACTTCATCTTATCCGGTTTCGGAAGCGGGCGCAAACACGACCCACAGCGGCGGAGAAAGGGAAAATGCTGAATTTCGTAAAATAGGTTCTTCCAAGCGTTTGGAAATCCAACGGCGGTCGAAAGGAATCAATTGGGCGTTTTTTGGTTTTCTTCGGCTTCAATCCAGATCGCCGCTTCCCGAAGCGCCGCGGTCCGGTCGGCCATCAGGTGGCCCTGGGGCACCAAATCGAAGATTTCCAGCCGAAAAAGCTGTTCCCGCACCGATTTTCCGGGGCTGACGATGTAGATTCGGCACCCGGCTTCCGCCGCGTCGCGAATGGCGTTTTCAATGGCCAGGGAAACGGTATCGTCCAACAACGGCACGTCGGTCAGGTCGATGACGACCACATCGTAACGCGTGATAACGGCGTTTTGCCGCGCGATGGCCTTGGAAACCCCGAAAATCATGGGCCCGCTCAGGTAAAAAAGCAGAAGATGGCCGTTCACCCGGTCCAGCAGCCGTTTTTCCTCGTCGGTCAGCGGCACCTCGTCGTCGGCGTCGCTGATGGCCTTCACGTTTTTCGATTGATGGGCGCTCAACCGTTCGATGGTGAGGATGTTGGCGATGAACACGCCGACGCCCACGGCGACGATCAAGTCCACGAAAACCGTCAACAGCAAAACGCCGTACATGATCAGGGTGGTCTGGGCGGAAACCTTGTGCGCCCGTTTCAAAAAGCTCCAATCCAGAATTCGAATGCCCACGTTCAGCGCGATCCCGGCCAGGACCGCCAGCGGGATGTTCCGGGTCGACGCGCCCGCCCCCAAGACCACGACCAAGAGCAGCCCCGCGCGGGCGAGCCCGGCCAGGGCCGTTTGCGCCCCCACCTGGATGTTGACCACCGTCCCCATGGTCGCGCCGGCGCCCGGCAGACCGCCAAACAAGCCGGAAATCAGATTCCCAATCCCCTGCCCCACCAGCTCTTTGTTGGAATGGTGCTCGGTTCGGGTCAGGCTGTCGGAAATCATCGCGGTGAGCAGCGTGTCGATGCAGCCCAGCATACCCAGCACCATCCCGTCCACCACCATGGTCGTCACCTGTTCCGGAGCGAAAGTCGGAAGCCGAAGCGCGGGCAGTCCCGAGGGGATTTCCCCGATCCGCCGGATGTCGGCGTCCGGAAAAAACATCAGGGAAACGGTCGTCCCGATGATCAGCGCAACCAGAGGCGGGGGGGCGTAGCGACGCAATTTTCCGGACATGAGCAGAAGGATGGCCAGCGTGATGGCGCCGAGACCGGTTTCCACCGGATCGGCATTGGCGATCAATCCCGGAAGGCCCCGCAACGCGCCGACGACGCCGCCCGGCGGACCGGCCTGGCCCATGAAAGGGGCGAGCTGCAGGATGATGAGGATCACCCCGATGCCCGACATGAAGCCTGAAATCACGCTGTAGGGCATCAGAGTGATGTATCTGCCCAGCCGGAGCCCGCCCAAAATGATCTGGAAGACGCCGGCAATCATGACCACCGTGAACGCCATGGCCAGTCCAGTTTCCGGATAACGGGCCATCATGGCGGTGACCACGGCGGTCATGATGACGGTCATGGGGCCGGTGGGCTCGGAGATCAGCGTGGGCGTTCCGCCGAAGAGCGCGGCGAACAGGCCCACCAGGATGGCCCCGTACAGCCCCGCCGCCGCCCCCGCGCCGGAGGCCACGCCGAAGGTCAGGGCCATGGGAAGCGAGATGATGGCGGTGGTCGCCCCGCCGAAGAGATCGCCGCGAAGGTTGTGGAAGTGGATTTTGTTGAGGGCTTGCACGGGATCAGCGCCCCATCGGCAGGGAAATTAACATCCCTTGGATTCTTGCCTGGGAGCGGTTTCGGGACCGAAAAACCTTTTGAGCAATGGCATGCGAAAGGGGAAAACGGTTCGGCTTCCGGGAAGAATTTCCGTCAAAAAAACCCGGTTTTGGGGACGGCTCTGATTGGAACGTCATTTTGTCTATTTCTGGAACGGATTCAAAATTGTCTGCGCAATGCGGCGTAATTTCAAAAATGGCTTCATATCGTGGTTTTGGAGAAAGTGCAAGGAAGGGAGAGGCAGCGGCGGGTTCGGGAACATCGAAAAGACTTGGGTCAAGGGATTTTGGCGCGGGGAAAATTGGGTTCCCGAAGTATCCATTTGAGAAAGCGAAGGTGAAAAATCAGGCATGGATATCGGGCAATCGTTACAGTGCCCCCAAAAATTCACCACGGAAAACCTACAGGCGTCGTTTCATCTGAATGATCCGGTCCAGCCCCTGGAGAAAACGGGAACGCTCCTTCTGGCGGAACGGCGGCGGCCCGCCGGTGACCACGCCCGCCTCCCGCAGATCGTTCATCAAATTCCGGCTGGCCAGCACGTCGCCGATGGCTTCCTCGGTGAAGGGTTTGCCAGTGGGCGCGAGAACCGCCGCGCCCTTCGCGATACAGCGGGCCGCCAGGGGAATGTCGGCGGTGATCACGATATCCTCCGGCCCGGCGTTCTCCACGATCCAGTCGTCCGCCGCGTCGAAACTCTCGGTCACCACCTCCAGCCGGACCCGGCGTAAATTCGGCGTGCGCATCCACGAATTCGCCACCAGCGTCACGTCCAATTTGTACCGCCCCGCGACCTTGTAAACTTCATCCTTCACGGGGCAGGCGTCGGCGTCCACGTAGATGTGCATGGGGTGTCTTTCCGTTCATTCGGGTGGGTTGAAAGTGGGAGTGCCATTCTCACAGGTTCCGCCGGAATCATCCCGGAGAGTCGCTGCCATTCCGAGCGTTGGCGGTGATATCCCCCAAAACGGGGCGAGGTTGATCAATCGATTTTAACCAAAGGCTTCATCGCCATTTAGGTCCAACCAATGGCCACCACGGTTGCCCGGACGCCGTCCATAGTGTCCACCTCGGAGAGACGCGATAAAATCGTTTCGTCCGTCACGGGAACGAAAAGTGCGATGGCGACGGCGGAAAAACCGAGCAGCCGGGCATAGCCTGCGGCCTGGACCTTGGCATGGGCAATCTCGGCCCGATCCCGAAAGCTTTTTACCTCGATCAAGCCTTTCAATTCCTTGCAGCGCAGGTGTAAATCCACTCTCCCGTTGCCCGTCGGAAACTCGGGATTGATGGAACACCGCCGACCGAGGGCTTGTTGCAGCCATGCAAATAAATGGAAATGCCCTACCGCCTCGGTAAGCCGGAGATCGGATCGGCGCGGCTGGTCCTTCCAAGGATCGATTCCTGCGGTCTTAAGGCGGGCAAGATAGTCTTTGTAGCGATTCAAAAGAGCGGGGATATCCAAATCCGGGCCGGAAAAAACATTTTCCAAATCATCCAGCGGGTCCAGAGGTAGAATGGGAAGCCCGTCTCCGATCAAATCGTACGTCAGGGCGTGGTAAAGCCGTTCTTGGATGAATGGGCAGGAAAAACGACAAACTTCCATGAAATCGCCGTGGTTGGCCGGAGCCAACTCTTTGTCGATGACGCCGTTGAGGTAGAGATAGGCACACCAATCGACATCCAGCCGAAAGGGAACGTCGGATCGGCCGAATAGCGCGAGAACATGCTCCTGATAACGGGCACGGACCTTCTTGACCAGGTTCAGTACGGTGTTGTTCCATTCCGAATGAAGCGCCCGAGAGTAAACCCGTTTCCAGTCATCCCTACGTATCAAATTTTTCGTTCCGGGATTGTAGGTCTCCGTCAGCAATTCCCCGAACCAGCTCACCAATCCGGGCTGCCCCTGTGTGGCGCCTTGGACGGCGGCCACAACTTCCGGTTCCACCGTCTGCCCGCTTTCCTCCTGGTATTGCCGGAACAATTCCGTCGTCTCTTCCGGCGTCAGATTGGGGACGTGGAGGGAACGCTGAATGTTGAAGGGCGAGCCGCGAAGACTTTCCACGCCGAGGACGGCCCGGACGCCGATGAGGGCGAGGCCGTGGAGGTGGTAGTTGTCACGGCTCAGGTAGATGTCGCGGAAAAGGGTTACCAGTTGATCCAAAATTCGAGGCGGGAGACTGTCGAATTCATCGATGAAGAGAATGGCGGGCTTGGAAAATGCACCTTTTCCCTTGGAAAATAGGTCGGCCCATTGGTTCCAGGAATTCGGCGGGGAAACCTCCATGGAAAGGCCGGCGCGGAAGAGGCGGGGAACAAAATCGAAAAACACCTCGTCCGGGTCATCGGCTCCCATGATCAATCCCTGCATGGACAGGGTTCCGAGGAGAAACCGATCCGGATAGCGCCGCGCAATCTCGTCCCGCGCCTGGCGCATGAGCCAGGTTTTACCCGTCTGCCGGGGCGCCCAGATGGTGAAGAAATGGCCGCCCTTCTCCGGATTGTCCACCAACTGCCGAACGCAGCCGTCCACCAGCTCCGTTCGCGGAACGCAAAAATGCTCCTCGCAGTCCACCGGGCCATAGGAATGGAATCGTCGCATACGCTTCTCCACTGAATTGGGGCACCGCAATCCGGAGAGGGTCGAGGTTGCTCCGCCTGATTCCCATTTTCTATCGCAGATTTTGCCAAAGAACAAGATTCCCCCGAGCAGAACCCCGGCCCATCCAACGGGAATCCCCAAATTCTCGGAAACTCTTTTCTTACATCCTTGCCACCTCATTTGAAATCTTTTACAGTGTCGCGAATCTCCCCAACCTTCCGCCGATGAAAATGGAGAAAGAACCCAACCATGGCATCCGAAATGAAAACCTTCCGCGTGGCTTGCGTCGCGTGCGGTAAACCGTTTTTTGTGCGTTTTGAGGTGGTGGACGAGGCCGCCGAAGGCAAGGGCGAGGAGACGGTCACCTGCATGTTCTGCCAGAAGCGCGTGAAGATTCCCCTGGAACGGAAATACATGAAGACCGACGAGCTGGTCCGCAGCCGAAAGGTGGACGAATGAGCGCGGCCGGGAATCCCTGCGAGATGGTCATCGCACCGGAGATCGCCGAAGCCGAGGCGGCGGAGCTGACCAAGCAGGCCGGGCAACTGGATTGGCTCTTGGACGCGCCCGAGGCCCGGGACATGCCCACGGCTGTGGCGCAAACCGGAATTCTGGAAGCCCTGGGCCGGCGGCTGTGGGACGCGGCCGGACTGGACCCCGAGGATGTGCTGGAGGCGCTGGAAGACGCCAAGGACGAGGACGAATGCGTCCGGCTGGTGATCCAGGGGACCGGCCACGACGCCCTGCCCTGGGAGCTGCTGTACCACGACCATCCGGATTTGGGATTCCTGGGAAAGCATTCCCGCTGCGTCATCGCCCGGCGGGCCCGGGGCAAGGGGAAGAAAACCCCGGCGGTCGCGCCCCGGCCGCTCCGTCTGTTGCTCTTCATCGCCTCCCCGGACGACCTGGACCCGGAGCGGTCCCGGCTGGATTTCGAGCGGGAGGAGGAAATCCTGTTCACGGCCTTGGACGGCCCCTACTCTCGTGGCGAGATCGAAATCGAGGTGACCGGCGACGGCTTTCTCTCCACGCTCATCGACCGGCTGTCCCAGGACCGGTTCCACGCCGTGATCCTGAGCATGCACGGGACCCGGGCGGAAAACGCCCAGGGCGAATCGGAATGGGGCCTGCTGTTCGAGGACGAGGCCACCTGGAAGGGGCGGCCGGTGGCGGGCTCCGATTTGACGGCCGCGCTGGACGGCCTGCCCCGGGGCCATCGTCCCGGGCTGGTGGTGCTGGCCGCCTGCCGAAGCGCCCGGGCGGCGGAGACGGCGGAGTCCATCCCGGACGTGGCCCGGCAGCTCCACGGGGCCGGGTTCGAGCGGGTGCTGGGCATGAGACTTTCGGTGCTGGACGGCGCGGCGTCGGCCTTCAACGCGGCGCTGTTCGCCCAACTGGCCCTGGGGGAATCCGCCGGGCGGGCCGTCTCCCTGGCGCGGCGGGCGGTGGGCACGGGGGAATGGCTGCGGGAGGCCAGGGGCGACACCGTCCAAACCGATTTGTACGCCCAGTGGACCTTGCCGGTGCTGCTGGACCGGACGGCCGACGGTCCGCTGGTGGACCTGGACGCCCCGGCCGACGTCCGGCCTCGCTTGCCCCTGCCGGAGGCCCTGCCCGGCGACGGTTCGGTGCCGGTGCCCTCCCGGGCCGCGTTCATCGGGCGGCGGATGGAAGTCCGCGAGGCTCTGGGGCCGTTTCTGGCGGGAAAGACGCGCCATCTGCTGTTCACCGGGCCGGGCGGCGTGGGGAAAACGGCGCTGGCCGGGCTGTTCGCCCGGCAGTTGATGGACCGCCATCCGGAGATCCGGGTGCTGGGGTTCCGGGCCCCGTTCGATCTGGATTCGGTGTACGAGCCGATCCGCCGGGAGGCCTTCGACGGCGGGGAGGAGCCCGCGTTGCTGGATTTCGTCCAGAAGGAGCCGGATCAACGGAACCGGCTGTTGCGGATGTTGGATTCCCTGGCCCGGCGGGAGCGGGGTTGCGCCTTTGTGCTGGACAATCTGGAAAGCCTCCAGGATTTGGAAACCCTGGGGATTTCGGCGGAACACGAGGAGAGCCGCTGGTTTCTGAACGCGGTGTGCGGGCTGCCCGTCCCGGTGCGAGTGCTGCTGACGGGCCGGTACGCGCTGGACCGGGAGATCGAGGCGGCCATCGCCCGCCATCCCGTGGGGGAAGCGCCCTACGGCGACATCCTGCGGCGAATGGGGCGGCTGGACTGGCCGGCGACGATGAGCGGCGCGGAAAAGCGGGAAATCTATCGGGTGCTGGGCGGCAACCACCGGGCCATCGAATGGATGGCCCAGCTCTTGGGCGACGCGGCGGAAAAGGCCGGGGAACTGCTGGCCGCGCTGGATTCGGTTTCCGCGCCGGTGAACACGCCCGAGGGCGCGGTGGCGGCGGTGACCGAGGCCATGCGCCAGAACCTGCTGTTCCGGGAGGTGCGGGCCCAGTTGGGGACGGAAGAAGACCGGCTGCTGCGGGCGGCGTCCTTGTACCGGGCGCCGGTGAATGTGGATGGGTTGGAAGTGATCGATCCGGACGGGGCGGAGGGCCGGGAGCGATTGCTGGCCTATGCCCTGCTGGAGGAGACCTGGGACCGGAGTTTGGGTCTGGCCTATTTTTTGGTACCGCCGGTGGTGCGGGAGTTGTTGGGGGATGTGGGGTTTGACGAGGCGGAGTTGGTGGAACTGCACCGGGCGATGGGGGAATACCATCGGTTTCAGGGGGAACACCTGACGCGGCGGTGGAGCGATGATCTGGAGGCGATTTACCATTTTCGGTTGGCCGGGGAGCATGGGGCGGCGGATGAATTGGCCGCTGGGGTGTCGAATTTTTATCACAACCGGAGCAATTTCGCGGACGCGGTGGCGGTGCTGACGGAGATCGTGGAGCGGGAAGCGCCGCCTGCGCCGTGGTGGGCGTTGAATCGATATGGACAGTGCCAATACGTTCTGGGAATGGGGCAAAAGGCGTTGGACGCTTTTGAGCGGGCCCTGCCCCTTTGCCCTTCCAAAAAAGAGAAAGGAACCATTCTCAACAACATCAGCCAGATTCACGACGCCCGAGGGGATTACGCCACCGCCCTCGAATTCCTCGAACAAAGCCTCAAGATTCAGCGCGAGATCGGGGACAGGGCCGGGGAGGGCGCGACCCTCAACAACATGGCGACCGCCGCCCACGCCCGAGGGGATTACGCCACCGC
>JBKHDD010000184.1:0-9357 GCA_046541515.1 Desulfococcaceae bacterium | reverse complement strand
GCGTTTCGCGCATTGTTGATGGCCACCGTGGCGACGGGAACGCCTTTGGGCATTTGGACGATGGACAGGAGCGAGTCGATGCCCGAAAGCGTTCCGGTTTCCACCGGCACGCCGATGACCGGGAGCGGCGTGATGGCGGCGACCATGCCGGGCAGGTGTGCGGCGCCGCCGGCGCCGGCGATGATCACTTTCAGTCCGCGATCGACCGCGCCCTCGGCGTATTCGTACAGCCGTTTCGGGGTTCGGTGGGCGCTGACGATGGTCACCTCGGCGGACACCTCGAATTCTTCGCACACCTCGGCCGCCGCCCGCATGACGGGCAAATCCGAGTCGCTGCCCATGATGATGCCAATGTCCGCCGTGGTCATGCAATCCTCCGAAAAACGGGTTTCATTTGGTTGATTGCGGAAATTCCGTTCCTATTGGGAATCCAAATCAACGACTGCGTCTGATGGGACGAGGGCGTATGCGATACGCCCCTACATGCCTATCCCGAGATGAGCGGTAGAGATAATCCCGGAAAATACCCTGGGCATCGTTCGTTTCGCTTAAAACCGAGACGCCATGGGAGAGCCCGCTTTAGCGGGCTTTTCGGATTCAGCCGGAGGATTCATCCTCCGGCGCCGCCGGCGCCCCTACCTGAATTCGACATTTTAACAAATATTTTCAGTGCTTTGAACGACCCCGCACCGAAAGCGCCTCCGCCGCCCGCAAGGCCCGTTCCCGCGCCGCTTCACGAGTGTCGGCAATCGCCGTGATATGCCCCATCTTCCGGCCCGGCCGGCAGCGATGTTTTCCGTAGAGATGCAGATGCACCCCATCCATGGCCAGCGCTTCCTCGTAACCATGATAGACGGTCGGCCCTTCTTCGCCGGTCCCGATCAGGTTCACCATGGCCGCCGCGGAATGCATTCGGGTGGACCCCAGCGGCAATCCCAAAATGCCCCGAAGATGTTGTTCGTACTGGTCCGTCTCGGCCGCTTCGATGGTCAGGTGGCCGGAGTTGTGGGGACGCGGCGCGATCTCGTTGATGATCACTTGTCCATCCCGGGCGATGAAAAGCTCCACGGCAAAAATGCCTGCGCCGTTCAGATCGGCCACCGCCGCCTCGGCAATTCGCCGCGCTTCCTCCGCCGTGGCGTCGGGGATCTCGGCGGGATACAGCACGGCGCGCACGAGGTGGAGTTCCGGGTCCATCTCCATTTCCACCGCCGGATAGGATCGGCATTCGCCGGCGGGCGTTCGCGCCACCAGCACCGCAATCTCCCGGTCCATGTCCACCGGCGCTTCCAGCAGGCTTGGACCGGCCAAGGGCAAATCCGCCGCGCCCGGTTCCCCGCCGGGACCATCCGTTTCTTCCCGACGCCGCAACATGGCGACGCCCCGTCCGTCGTATCCCCCAAACCGCAGTTTTTGCACCGCCGGAAGCCCGAAATCGCGGAGGACCGCCGCCGCGCCTTCCGGGTCCGCAGTCGGATCGGGAAGCGCCACAAACCGGGGAACGGGAAGTCCGGCCGCTTCGGCCCGACGGCGTTGGGCCAGCTTGTCCTGGATGACGCGGATGACTTCCGGGGCGGGATGGACGGGAATGCCCTCGGCGGCGATGCGGTCCAACGCCGCCACGCTGACCGACTCGATCTCCACCGTAACGGCGTCGGGGCGACCGGCCATTTCCTCCCGCTCCCTCCCGGGGCTGGAGTCGTCGGCATTGGTTCCCAGGCCCGCCGCGCGGAGCACGTCGTCATATTCTCGAAAGGAACCATGTACTTGGCGGGACGTGGTCGCGGCGGCCGGACAGTCCGGGGTCGGGTCGAGAACCGTTAGGGCGATGTCCAGCCGGGCCGCCGCCTCGCCGAGCATCCGACCCAGTTGACCGCCCCCGAGAACCAAAACCGGCGTTCGCCCCGGGCGTTCGCCCCGAAGGGCCGCCGGGGAAGGTTTCGGGCTCGGACGGAAGTTCCCGTCGTATCGTTCTTCCTTGCGCATAACCATCGTGGGAATTTGCCGAAAATGCTTTCGTGATTTCGGGCCGGCCGGGATGAAACCCAACCGCCCCATTCATTCAAGGGGGAACGGTTTGCCTTTGGATGCATCCAGGCAGGCAAGGTTGCCGGACGGGCGGACCCGACAAGGCAACCGGAAAATTCAAAAGAACAGCCGCTACCACACCCCCACCCGCAAGTCAACACTCCATAAACGTCTGATTTCAAGATGATTTAATAGATCATAAAAAAGCACAATCTCGATAAACTTGGATTTCGCGCCAACGGCGTCCGCGCCCGCCCGGTTGACGCAATTTTTCCCCTGGCGTATATTTCCCTTCATTCGAGCGTTATCCCTCCCAACCGCTTTAACCCCGCGGTTGAATCTCACAAGCAAAACCCCACGGGAGCCACACCGCCATGACCGACCACGACGCCTCCGAAACCACCAGGCAAGAAATCCCGGACATTTTCGACCTCTGCGTCATCGGTTGCGGACCCGCCGGATTCGCGGCCGCCATGCGGGCGTTGGATTTCGGCAAGCACGTCTGCATTGTGGAAGGCGGAGAAATCGGCGGGGCGGGCGTGATGTGGGGCGCGTTGGCCTCCAAAACCATGTGGGAATTGGCCAAGGACTACGCCATCGCCATGAAGATGGATCGCGGATACCGGGCCGCGGGGATGACCGTGGACTACCGGGAGGTCCGCCGAACCGTCATCCAGGCGGTGAAGGAAAAACAGTACCAGATGCGCTCCCAGCTCGAAACCTTCGCGCCGGATCGCTGGCCCGGACCCGGCTCCATCACCTACAAGCGGGGCTGGGGCCGGTTCGTTTCCAAAAACCGGGTGGAAATCCAGGGCAACAACGGAAATAGCGAAACGGTGGAGGCCAAATTCTTTCTCATCGCCACCGGCTCCACCCCGCGCGGCTTTCCCCACGTCAAGGTGGACCAGAAACGAATTTTTAACAGCGACGGCATCCTCAACCTCCAGAGCTTTCCCCAGCGGCTGCTCATCGTGGGGGCCGGCATCATCGGCTGCGAATACGCCACCATCTTTTCCAATTTCGGACAGACCCGGGTCTACGTGGTGGACCACGCCGAGCGGGTCATCCCCTACGAAGACGAGGACATCAGCGATTTCGTCAACGACAACCTGGTGAAAAACGGCGTCCGGATCATCCACTCCGCCAAGCTGCGGGACATCATTCCCCACCGGGAATTCCTGGAAGTCATCCTGGATTTCAAAGACGGCCATTCCGAGGTCATCGAGGCCGACGCGGCGCTGATCTCCATCGGCCGCACCTTCGACCTGTCCCACCTGGGGCTGGAAAACCTGGGGATCGACGCCAGTCAGCGGGGAATACTCAAGACCGACGAAAACTGTCGCCTGAAAGACAATGTTTACGCCGCCGGCGACATCACCCACCATCCCGCCCTGGTCAACATCGCGGAGATGGAGGGCCGCTTCGCCGTGAAGCACATGTTCGACCGGGTCAAATGGCCGCTCAACTACGACAACATGTCCACCGTGATGTTTTTCTATCCGGCGGTGGCCGCCGTGGGGCTGAACGAAAAGACCTGCCAGCGGAAAAAAATCCCCTATCGGGTGGCCTACTACGCCAACGCCCTGGTCAACCGGGCCATCGCCATGCGGGCCAGCCACGGCTTCGTCAAGATCATCATCTCCGACGACGAGAACGAGCGCATCCTGGGAATGCGCGCCGCCGGCCCCCAGGCGTCCAGCACCATCATGTCCATCGCGCACTTCATGAACCAGGGCAGCAACATCGCCGACGTTCTCAAGTCGATCTATCCCCACCCCACCATCACCGAAGGCATTCTTGAATGTTGCCGGATGCTCAAGGAAAAGTCGGTCTTCAAGCCCCACGCCTTTCCCCAATACCTCCGCATCCGCCGCTGGCGGCCGGACGCCGGCTTCGTCGGCGAAGAAGACGACGCCCCCGCTCAGATCACCCCCCGGTAGAAGGCCAGCCGCTCCGCGTAGGGTTGGAACAGCCCTTCCAGCTTTTTCCGTTCGGCCTCTTCAAGCGGACTTGTGGCTTGCCCGGCCCGCGCCAGTTCCCCCACCTCCTCCGGCGAGGAACAGCCCACGATGGCCACGGTGATGGGATGGGACAGGGCGTACCGCACCAGCAGCTCCGCCGTCACGCCGTATTTCAGCAGGACGTAGTGGGACGCGCCCAGGATTTTCATGGCGATCACCGCGATGCCCCGCTCCCGCGCCGCCGGCAGCGTTTCGTCCAGAAAGCCGCCGAGGGCCGTTTCCACCGGATTGACCGGCAACATCACGCTGTCCACCGGCCATTCCCGCACAGCGCGGGTCAGGATCGACGGATCGTGATGGCCGGTCACGCCGATGCGCTTCGCCCGGCCGTCCTCCCGGGCCGATTCGAAGGCTTCCAACGCCCCGCCCTTGCCGCCGATGGCCTGGAGGTCGTCCTCGGTGCGAACGTCGTGAATCTGCCACAGGTCCAGCCGGTCGGTGTTCATGCGGGAAAGGGTTTCTTCCAGATCGCGCAAGGCCCCGTCCCGATCTCGGGACGCCGATTTGCTGGCCTGGAACACGCCGTCCCGGCGATGGGGCTCCGCTCCGTAGACCGCGCCGTAATATTTTTCGCTGTCCGCGTAGACCCGGGCGCAGTCGCAGTAGGCGATGCCGGCGTCCAGGGCCGCGCGAATCACCTCGACGGCCGCCTCGGTTCGGCCATGGGTTCGCAACGCCCCTTCCCCGCCCAGGCCCACGCGGGTCACCCGGGGTCCCTTCTCGCCAAACGTCGTCGTCGGGATGGCCGGACTCGTTTCCGTCATGTGGAACTCCCTTCCGACCGGGATTCGTCCCGGTCTCGCAAC
This sequence comes from Desulfococcaceae bacterium, assembly GCA_046541515.1. GTDB lineage: Bacteria > Desulfobacterota > Desulfobacteria > Desulfobacterales > Desulfococcaceae > CAYFVR01. The sequence continues at coordinate 4,502 of JBKHDD010000184.1, read as the reverse complement.
CATTCAAAAATATCCGCCACCTGTCGGCGGGTTTCCTCCGGCGAGCCGCCGTTGTCGATCACCCGGTCGGCACGCCGCCGTTTTTCCTCGATGGACATCTGGGCGTCGATCCGGGCCCGGGCGTCGGCCTCGGATCGGCCGTCGCGTTCCATCAGCCGCTTCAGCTGGACCGATTCCGGCGCGTAGACCACCAGCACCGGCCGCAACCGGGCCGCCATGCCCGATTCAAACAGCAGCGGCACGTCCTGAATCACCACGGCCGCCGGATTCCTTTCCCGGATTTCCCCGATCCGCTCGTCCATCCACCGAAACACCCGGGGATGGACGATGGCCTCCAGCCGGCGGCGGGATTCCGGGTCGGAAAACACTTGGCGTCCCATTTTCTCCCGGTCCAGTTCGCCGTCGGGTCCCAGAATCTCCCGTCCAAAGGCCGCCACGATCTCCGTCCAGGCCGGTTTCCCGCGCAGAACCACGTCCCGGGCCGCCTCGTCCGCGCAGACGACCTCCGCCCCTCGTTCCCGAAAGAAGCCGGCGACGGTGGATTTTCCGGTGGCGATCCCCCCGGTGAGGCCGGCGGTTTTCACCGTCTCATATCTTTCGGAAGGCCGAAAGCTCCATAAAAATTATTCTGATATTTCATATGATTGCGGTTCATATTCCCCAACCTTTCGGTTGACAAGGCGCTTGGTATGTGGATAATCGAAACCCATCTGGACTCGTGGTCCGTTTTTTTTCATTCGTTTAAGCGCAATGTTACGCCAATGACCGTTTGGAGGCCCCCCAATGGCGAACCATCGCAACAAATCGAATCATGCCGAAACATTCACCCCCCAGGAAATGAACTTTTTCAAACGCATGAGCCCCCGAGTCGATCAGCCCGTCCGGCTGGCGACGGAAACCAAATCGACCCGAGATCCGGACCTGGGACCCGCGTCCCGTCTCCTGAACCCGGCCTATCTGGTGGCTCTGGTCAGCTTCGCCGGCATTCTTTTCTTCCTCACCGGCGCCATCTGACCCGCCAGCCGCCGCCCTTTGTCGCCCGCCGATCCGGCCGGGAACCTCCCCGGAAACGATCGTTCGAGGTGGCGTTTTTTTTCCGGATCCACCGGGGAAGCGCCCGGCCGTCCCCGGCCCTATCAGTCCGCGCGGGGAAACGCCTCCATCCATGGAACTCATATCGAATCAGGACTTCACCGATCCCCGGGTCAACCTGGCCCTGGAAGAATATTGCCTGCGACACAAGAAGCTGACCGGCGACTACCTTCTGTTCTACGTCAACGAGCCGTCCATCATCATCGGCCGAAACCAGAACACCATCGAGGAAATCAACGCCGACTACGTTCGTGAAAAGGGCATTCATGTGGTGCGGCGGGTTTCGGGCGGCGGAGCGGTCTACCACGACCTGGGCAACCTCAATTTCAGTTTTCTAACCCGCTACGATCGCTCCTTTTTCCACAACTTCCGCAAATTCACCGAACCCGTCATCGCCGCCCTCGCCGCCATGGGCGTCGCGGCGGAACTCACCGGCCGGAACGACATCGTGGTGGACGGCCGAAAAATTTCCGGCAACGCCCAGTACGCTTCCGGCCCGCGAATGCTGAGCCACGGCACGCTGTTGCTGGACTCCCGGCTGGAATCGGTGGTGGAAGCCCTCAACGTGAAAACCGAAAAAATCGCGTCCAAGGGGCTCAAGTCGATCCGGAGTCGGGTGGCCAACATCTCGGAATTTCTGGAATCTCCGGTTTCCATGGCCGATTTCAAGGCCCGCCTGGTGCAATCGATTTTCGCGCCCCTCGGCGGCGCCCAGGAACGACCCCTCGCCGAATCCGACTGGCGCGCGGTCCACCAGCTCGCTGCGGAAAAGTACGGCTCCTGGGACTGGAATTTCGGCCGCTCTCCCGCCTACAACATCCAACGGGTCCACCGGTTTTCCCTCGGGCGGATCGACGCCCGGGTGGACGTGGCCAAGGGCCGAATCCAGGCCATTCGGATTTTCGGCGATTTCATCGGCATGGGAGAAATCGCCGAATTGGAGGACCGGTTGCGGGGGAAAAGCTACCGGAAGGACGCGCTGAGGGCCGCCCTTTGCGAAGTCGATCTATCCCGATATTTCGGAGACATTTCCCAGACGGAATTTCTCGATTTTCTCGTGCCGAACTGACCCCCGCCCCGGTTCCGCCAAGGCGATTGGCGAAAAATGGCATTTCATCCGGACAACGGACCGGAGGATAAATCCTCCGGCCGACCCCGAAAAAGCCCGCCCAATTGGCATTGCGGCGACGCAACGCCGGCCGGGCCGCTTCCGCCCCGGCGCCGCGCGCAACCTCAGGCAAGCCCGCCGTTGGCCAACAGAATCTGTCCGTTCACCCAGCCCCCGTCCGGCCCGGCCAAAAAGGCCACCACCCGGGCGATATCCGCCGGCTGCCCCAGCCGGCCCAATGGGCACATCTCCGCCATCCGCTGTTTGTCCGCTTCGGTTTTCCCCTCGTTGAACAGCTCCGTTTCCACCGGGCCGGGGGCCACGGCGTTCACGGTGATCCGCTTTCCGGAAAGCTCCTTGGCGAAGGTTTTCGTCCAGATTTCCACCGCCGCCTTGGTCCCCGCGTACACCGAATAGCCGGGCAGAGCCATGGCGTTGACCGTGCTGGTCAGATTGACGATCCGCCCGCCGTCGGCCACCCAACGGGCCGCCTCCCGCAACGACATGAAAACGCCCCTGGCGTTCACGGCGAAAAGCCGGTCGTATTCCTCGTCGGTTACCTCTTCGATGGACGGTCGGTGCGGCAGGGCGATGCCGGCGTTGTTGACCAGAATGTCCAGCGTGCCGAACTGGTCGATGGTGGTCTTAAAGAGCTTTCGGATGTCCTCGGTTTTGGAAACGTCGGCCTGGACCGCCACGGCCCGCACGTTGTTCTTTTGAATCCGCGCGGTCGCCGCGTCGGCCTGTTTGTGTTCCGTTCGATAGTTCACCACCACATGGGCCCCGTCGGCGCCCAGCCGCTCCGCGACGGCGCGGCCGATGCCGCGGGAGGCGCCGGTGACCAGGGCGACTTTTCCGGCAAGAGGTTGGGGATCGGACATGACGTCTCCTTTTCTTCGGGGTGAACGGCGTTGGGGAACCGCTTGAAAAATGGGGGTTGGGAGGCCTCGTTTCCGGCGATTTCATCCAATGGGAACGGCCACTTGGGCTCAATCCGTTTCGGACGGAGAAAGAGGATTATTTGGGTTCCGGAACGATTCGGAAAATCTGATAGGGCTGGCCGGGATCGCGTCCCAGATGAATCTGGGAGGTGGTGACCACCATCAATCCGTCCGGCCCCATGGCGAAGCTGTCCGGCCAGCGCAGGCGGCGATCTTCGACAACGGTTTCCAGAACGCCGTCGGGGGTGTAGCGGCGAATCGCGTCGTCCTCGATGGCGGAGAGGTAGAGGTTGCCGTCCGCGTCGAACATGATCCCGTCGGCGGCGCCGGTGCGGTCCACCATTTCCACCTGGGCGGAAATTTCATTTTGCGCGAGGGTTTCGTTGCGGAGCGTGGCGGTGGGAATCCGGTACAGGGTGCGTCCGGAGAGGGATTGATAGTACAGGTATTCCCGATCCGGCGTCAGGGCCAGCCCGTCCGCGTGAACCTGGGGAACGCTGCCGTCGGGTCGTTTCCAGGGTTTGCCGCCGATGGTCAGGGTGATGTTTTCGGCGTGTGCGGAAGGATGGTCGTCCAGCACGCGCCGCACCGCGCCGGTTTCCAGGTTGACCACCAGCAACGCTCCTTCGCCGGAGTCGGTGACGTAGGCCGTCCGGCTCCCCGTGTCCACCCGAACGTCGTTCAAATAGGAATTTTTCGGCGCCGCTTCCCGATCGAAAAGAATTTGCTCCACCGCCAGGCCGGTGCGAATGTCGAACTTTATCAGTTTGGGGCCGCCGTCCACCACCCCGGAAAAGCGGGGGCTGGCGGGGTCCAGCACCCAGAGGTAATTTTCGTCGTCTATGTAAACGCTTTGGACGCAGACCCAATGTTCGTCGGGGGCTTTTCCCTCGGACCAGTTGTTCCATTTTTGGTTGGGAAAGGGGGCGAGCTTTCCGTAGATGGTGAGTTCCGCCACGGAGACGGGCACGTCGTCGGACCAGCGGGGAAAGTTGACGAACATCCGACCTTCCCGGGAAACGGCCACGCCGGTCCACTGCCGGGGCGAGGAGGCGATTTCATCCAGCTCCGCGGCGGGGGCGGGGGCGGGAACGGCCAATAGCAGAGCGAACAGCGCGGGAACGAACCGGGCGACGGGCTTCATGTTTCCTCCTTTTGAATGTTATCTATCGGAAAGTATTTTAGAAATGGTAAGTCGGGGGATGGGAGGCGTCAATGCGGGGCCTGGAATCCAGCTACGGATTTTGGAGGAGGTGGAAGATTTTGATTCGAGGAAATGGGGTATTGATTCCCATTTGGCAAGAAGTATAATGGAATAGAGGTTGTTTCGGCGTTGGTCGAACCCTGAAAGGCCGGAAAAT
>JBKHDD010000183.1:0-9400 GCA_046541515.1 Desulfococcaceae bacterium | reverse complement strand
CGCTCGGGCAGGGCGTCCACCGTGTAAAATGCCATGAAATTTCTTCCTCCGTCGGGTCGAAAACCGTTCACTTTCGAATTCTCAATCAAAGATGATGTCCAATGGAACAAGGGCGTTTGCTTTGCGCCCGCCGAAAATTTCGATGGCGTGAACGGTATGGGCTTTCAAGCCCATACCGTTCATCGAGGGATCAAATTTTTTGGGGTGTCGCATGCGCCCTTGGTGAATCGGCACGGTTTTTTATTTGAAATCCAAAGTGAACGACATTGGCTTTAGGGCAGCAGGACCGTGGAACCGGCGGTTTTTCTCGCCTCCAGGTCCCGATGGGCCTGGGCCGCGTCGGAAAGCGGATAGGTCTGGCGCACTTCTATCCGGACGCCGCCGGCGGCCACCACTTCGAACAAATCCCGGGCGTGGGCCAGCAGGTCTTCCCTCTGGGCCGTGTAATCCATCAGGCTGGGCCGGGTGAGGAAGAGCGAGCCTTTGGCCGCCAGCAGGCCGGGGTTGAACGGCTCGATGGCCCCGGAGGACTGGCCGAAGGAAACCAGCGTGCCCATGGGCCGCAGGCAGTCCAGGGATTTCAAAAAAGTGTCCTTGCCCACGGAATCGTAGACCGCGTCCACCCCCCTCCCGTCGGTCAGCTCCCGGACGGCCGTCACGAAATCGGTCTCCCGGTATAAGATCGGATGATGACACCCGTGGGCCTTGGCCAGTTCGGCCTTTTCCGAGGAGCCGACCGTGCCGATCACCGCGGCGCCCTTGAAGTTGGCCCATTGGGAGGCGATGAGGCCGACCCCTCCGGCGGCCGCGTGAATCAGGACGGTGTCTCCTTTTTTCACCGGGAAGCAGCCGTGGAGCAGGTAGCGGGCGGTCATGCCCTGGAGCATCATGGCCGCGGCGATCTCAAAGCCGATGCCTTCCGGCAGGGGCGTCAGCCGATGGGCGGGGATCAACCGTTTTTCCGCGTAGGCGCCGGGCGGCGCGCCCGCGTAGGCGACCCGGTCGCCGGGGGAAAACTCCGTCACCTCCGGCCCCACCGCCTCCACCACGCCCGCGCCCTCCATGCCCGGAACGGCCGGTAGCTGGGGCAGGGGATAAAGGCCGGTGCGGTGATAGACATCGATGAAGTTGAGCCCCACCGCCTTTTGGTCCAGCCGGACCTCCCCCGGGCCGGGGTCGCCGGGATCCATTTCTTCCCACCGGAGCACTTCCGGGCCGCCGGTTTCATGCATGCGAATGGCTTTGGGCATTTTGACTCCTTTCGTTGCAAAGCATTTTTAAAAAAAATAATCACGGCCATTTCGAACGTCACCGGATTTCGGCCCGTTCGCCTTGATCGGGTCCCGATTTGGGGTAGCCAAAGCCCCCGAGAAGGGGATATGGTTGTTGCGTTCCAAACCCTCGTCCGCCACCGGAGGTTCGCCCATGGTTGCCCTCTCCAGCCTGGCCGTGATCGTTTTGGCCATCTACCTGCTCTCGGTCGTCACCGACGGCTTTTTCATTCCCAGCCTGGACCGGATCGCGGAGCGCTGGCGAATGCCGCCGGACGTGGCCGGCGCCTCCCTGATGGCCATGGGTTCCTCGGCGCCGGAACTGTCCATCGCGCTGTTCGCGGTCTTTGGCGACGGCGGCGCCCATAGCGACGTGGGCATCGGCACCATCGTCGGTTCGGCGGTCTTCAACATCCTGATCATTACGGGGCTGTCCGCCATCGCGCGGGACGCCAAAATCACGCTGCCCTCCATCATTCGGGATACGGTGTTCTATCTGGTCAGCATTCTGGTCCTGCTGGTGGTGTTCTGGGACGGCCGGATCACCTTCACCGACGCGCTGCTTTTCGTGACCATCTACGTCGCCTACCTGGCCTTCCTGCTGCTGGTTCCGCTGGAAACGGTACCCGACGTGGCGGTGGAGCCCGAGGCGACGAGGGAAGGCGGCGGTCCGCTGGCGCCTTTGAATCGGGGCGTTTCCCGGGCGATGGGTTGGCTCGCGGGCGATCCCAGGGCCGCCTACCTTCGGGCCTTTCTGGTTTCGATCCTGATCATCATCGGGCTGAGCAAATTGCTGGTGGACATGGCGCTGGTCTTTTCGGCGGCGGTGGGGCTGCCGCCGGTGGTGGTGGCCCTGACCCTGCTGGCGGGCGGGACTTCCGCGCCGGACCTGATCGCCTCGATCGTTGTGGCTCGTCAAGGGCGGGGCAGCATGGCCGTGGCCAACGCCATCGGCTCCAACATCTTCGACATTCTGGTGGGGCTGGGGATTCCCTGGCTGATCGCCATGCTGTTTCTGGGACGGCGCGAGATCGTCGTGGGCACGGGCGATCTTATGCTTTCGGTGCTGATTCTCATGGGAACGGTGATGATCCTGTTCGGGTTTCTCTACACCGATCGCACTTTGAGCCGCAGGGAAGGGTTCTGCCTTGTGGGGCTCTACGTGGCCTACGTTCTGTGGACCGTGATGTCGGCCTGAGGCCATGGGATTCTGGCATCAGGTCGGGCTGGTCATGGCCGGGGGCGCGCTGGGGGCGTTGTCCCGCTATGGGTTCGCCCTGGGCGCCGCGCGCCTCTTCGGCGGCCGGTTTCCCTGGGGCACCCTGCTGGCCAACCTGACCGGCTGCCTTCTCATCGGGTTCGCCTTCGGTCTTGGCCAGCGAACCGGGCTGTTGAGCCCCGCGGCCCGGTTGTTCTTCATGACCGGCTTCCTCGGCGCGCTTACCACGTTTTCCACCTACGCCCTGGAGTCCGTGATGTTCCTTCGCCAGGGAAGCTACGGCGCGGTTTGGAATTTCCTCATCAACAACCTGGGCGGCGGTCTTCTGGTTCTGGCCGGAATTTGGCTGGCCCAGGCCCTGACGGAAAGGGGGTAGCCATGCCCATTGCCTACCGGGTCATCGAAATCCACACCAGCGAGGAGGTTCGCTGTCGGGGGCGGCTGTTGTCCGAGCGCATCGTGGATCACATCCAGGATTTGCGGATCGGGGCGCGATGCGTGGTCTACCGGGGCGACGAGGCGGTGTACGAAAACGGCGAGACCGTCACCGCCCGGGTGACGGCGCTTTCCTACAACATGCCGCTGCGCATTGAAATTCTGCTGCCGGCGGCGGAGGCCGATCGGATTTTGCCGGAACTGGAGGGCATGGTCTGCGAGGGACTGATCGGCGCCCGCGACTTGACGGTGTTCGCCCACAAAACCCGGAAGCGGCTGTTTCCCGCCCACATCCGGGTCCGGGACGTGATGACCGGGGACCCGGTTCGGGCGACCGCCGAAGAAACCCTGGACGAGGTGGTGAAACGGCTGCTGTCGGCCCGGTTTACCGGCGTGCCGGTGGTGGACGAGGAAGGCCGGCCGCTGGGCGTGATTTCCCATGGCGATCTGATTCACCGCGCCGGGGTGCCGCTTCGACTGACCCGGCTGGCCAAACACCAGCCGGAGACCATGGCGGAGTTGATGGACCGGCTTTCCCGGCGGCAGGCCGCCGAGATCATGACCCGCCCCGCCGTGACCATCGGCGAAGAGGAGCCCTTGACGGCGGCGGTCAACCGGATGCTGGAAAAGGGGGTGAAACGGCTGCCGGTGGTGGACCCATGGGGGCGTCTCAACGGCATGTTGTCCCGCTACGACGTTTTTCGGACCATCACCCACGCCGCTCCGGACTGGGAGGCCGTTCGGCGAAACGTGGACGTGGAGGAGGGGGCATTGGTTTCCGACGTGGTGCGCCGGGACACCCAGACGGTTTCCCCCGACACGCCGGTGGAGGAGGTGATCCGGATCATCGACGCCGACGATTTGCGGCGGGTGGCGGTGGTGGACGGAGAGGGGCGTTTTCTGGGCCTCATCTCCGACGGCGGTCTGCTCCAGGCCTTTTCGGAACGGGCGCCCGGAATTCTGGACTATCTGACCCGGCTTCTGCCCTTTTCCGAGCGAGGAGAGCGGCGGGCGGGCCTCTTTCAGGAGTTGCGGCGGCGCACGGCGGGGGAGGTGATGCAGACCGGGATGGAAACCGTGACCGAAGACCGGCCCCTGGACGAGGCCATCTCCCGGATGACCGAAAAAGGAATCAAACGGTTGCCGGTGGTGGACGGCGAGGGCCGATTTCTGGGGCTGATCAGCCGGGAATCCCTGCTTCGGGTCGGCTTTTCCCCCGGAGAGAAAGGGCAGGGCTAGAAATCCGGGTTTCCGGAAGGTTCCGTGAAGCGCAGGCCGAAGCGGTAGCCGCCGGTTTGGAGCCGTCTGACCCATACCAGGTGGGCGCGATGGTGCTGAATTTCCCCGTGGAATTCGAACCGCATTTCGAAGGCGAGATCCTCGTACAACTCAAAACTGATGCCGCTTTCGGAAACGTTGAGCCCCATGGCCTCCAACACGTCGAAGTCGGCGATAAATTCCACCCGGCTGTGAAGGTTCTCCCGGGGGGCCCGGTTTTCCAGAACGACGGTGCTGGGCGGACGAAGGCTTTCCAGATGCCGGACGCGGGCTTCCAAATGGGTGACGGCCCCTCGCATGGTTTCCAGCTCCTCGATAAGCTCGGCTTTGCTCTTGTCTTGGTCGTCCATTGGGTCTCGGCGGGCCAGGGTAAGAGGAGGAATCGCGATAATAGGCCCACCATACGCGAGCGGTACCGGTATGCGCAAGGGAAAAATGGCGCGGCCGACGGTCCCGCCAAGCCCCGGGAAGGCGTGGAACCCGGGGGCGAAATCAGAGGACGAAATCAGGACGAAATTAGATGGAGGAGACGCCCTCGGAATCGGCGCGGGCGTGGCCTCGGTCCACCTCCCGGCAGTAGATGTCCACCAGTTCCCCGGGCGAAAGGGCGCCGCCCTTGGCCTCGGCGGCGCGGCGCACCTTTTCCAGCAACCGGCGGGCCGCGTCCCGGTCCACCGTGATCCCGCGTTCCCGAAGGCAGTGCTGGATGACGTGGGTGCCGGAGTGCTTGCCGATGACGAAGGCGGTGTCCCGGCGGCCCACGGCTTCGGAGGGAAAGGGCTGGTAGGCCAGCGGGTCTTTGAGCATGCCCGCGCAGTGGATGCCCGATTCGTGCTGAAACGCCGCCGATCCGGTGATCGGCTTGTCCGGGGGGATGGAGCGGCCGGAGGCCTCGGCCACGTATTCGCAAAGGGGCGGCAACGAGGCGGTGCGCAACCGAGCGGTCCCGGCGGTTGCGAAGGCCAGGGCGGCGGCCACTTCCTCCAGGGGCGCGTTGCCGGCCCGTTCGCCCAGGCCGTTGACGGTGACGCTGAGGGCCGACGCGCCGGCCTCCGCCGCCGTTACCGCGTTGGCGGTGGCCATGCCCAGGTCGTCGTGGCCGTGGAATTCCAGCGATATTCCCTTTGCCGCCGGCGCCAGCCGCCGGAACAGCCGGTGGATGGCCCCCGGCGAGGCGATCCCCACCGTGTCGGCGATCCGGACCCGGTCGGCCCCGCAATCTTCGGCGTGGGCGACGAACGCTTCCAGGTAATCCGGATCGGCCCGCAGGGCGTCCTGGGCGCCCACGGAAACCCGATCGAAATCGGCCCGGGCCAAAGACACCATTTCCCGCATCAGGTCCAGCACCCCGCCCGGGCTTTTTCCCAGCGCATGAATGTGGATGGGAGAAACCGGCAGGCTGATGTGAATCCCGCCCGTGCCGCATTGCCCGGCCAGTTGGATGTCCCCGGCGGTGGCCCGGCACCAGCAGGTCAGCCGAGGCGGCAAACCCAGGCGCCGGATTTCCCGGATGGTTTCCCGTTCCGTCTCGCCCATGGCGGGAATGCCCACCTCGATTTCATCCACGCCCACGTCGGCGAGCATGCGAGCGATCCGGATTTTTTGCTCTCGCCGAAAGGCCACGCCGGGGGCCTGTTCCCCGTCGCGCAGGGTGCTGTCGATGATGAAAACCGGTTCCATGTTTTTGCGGATCATTGGCCTCGCCTCATGGATGGGTACGTTCGAACATCCTCCCCGCTTGGGTCCACCTCCGGCATTCGGAGGAATGGACGCGCTCGGAAATCTGCGGGCCTCGGCGGGGGCGGCCACGATTTCCGGTGCGGGCAAATCGCGGGGTCGCGCGGGCCGACCCGTCGGAAAACCTTCGTTTTCGCCGACGGATCGGCCGGTCGGGACTACTCGGAGGCGCTGTAGGTGCGAATGCTGGTGATGCGGGACAGGTCGTAGTAGGTGTTCACCTTCTCGCCGTCGTCCCCGTCCTCGGTCATCCGCAGAAAGGTGTCGCTGAGGAAGAATACGGCCTTCTCGAAGATCGGCCCTTCGTTGATCTGCAAGCGAACGCCCTTCCGGAGCTTTCGAGACATGGTCCCGTGGACGGGCATGGAGGCGTATTCCAGAATTTTTTCCCAGGTTGCAAGCATAAATCGCGTTCCTTTTCCAGTGGAGGTTGAGAAGATGGGCGCGTCGCGTCCCTCGACCCGGTTTTCATGGGGGAGGGAGGGTCAATTGGGCGGGGCGGATTCCGACGGCAGTCGTTCGTTGACCAGCGCCTGGACCCGAGTCCCCACATCCAAAAATTCCGGCACGTCGTCCGGCGCGGGCGGCTCCCGACGATAGGCGGCCAGCGAACAGATTTCCTGGAACCGGTCCATGTTCAGGATTCGGTCGTAAAGATCTCGGTCCACGTCGCAGAGTTCCTCCAGGGCGTGGACCAGGTCGGTGAGGGTATGGTTGTCGGGCATCTTCTTGTCATGGAGCATGACGCCCATGACGTGCTTTTCGATGGCCATCCCCACCAGGTTGTAGACGATCTCCGGGGTGAACACGGCGGGACGGTTTCGATAGCCGTTGACGGCGGTCTTGAGATATCGGTCCCCGTCCGCGAGGTACACTTTCCATTCCGGTGTTTCCATGACGTCATCCTTTCGCTGGCTGCGTCTGGATGCCTAAGCAGATCGCGTGCCAACGCCCCCCTTGATCCCAGCTTGTTGAAATTTCAATGATTATGATTCGGAAAGGTTTTTTCAAATTTAGTGGTTGATACAATTTTGAAGTCTTAAAAATCTAAAACAACAAAATTGTATCGAAAGCCCGCGCCCAGAGACCGATTCCCCGATTTCCCTCGGCGGTGGCTCGGGCGATCCCTTTTTCGCCCGGTCGTCGCCCACCGTGGTCTTCGCGGATACGGATATCCCGTTTTCACCGCATTGCCTTTCCGTTTTCCTTTTGGTACGGAGGTTCTGGTTTCAGAATTCGGAAGACGGAATTTAGGGAACGGAATTCAGAAACGAGAAGACGGAAGACGGAATTTCGGTTTCCGACTTCCGTCTTCAGAATTCTGGCTTTTGAATCCTGATTCCTGACCCCAACCTTGGAAAGGATTCCATACCCCATTATGAATTTCGAATTTTCCACCCCTGGCCGGATTCTGTTTGGACCGGGGACGGTGAAGGAGGTTGCCCCGGCGGCGGCCCGCTTTGGCCGGCGCGTTTTTCTGGTCACCGGTCGGACGCCCGAACGTTCTCAATTTCTGGATTCGGAGCTGGAAGCGGCCGGCCTGGACGTGGTTCGGTTCGCCGTGACCGGGGAGCCCACCGTGGCGGTGGTGCGGTCCGGGATCGATCTGGCCCGGGAACATTTTCGGGACGTGGTGGTCGCCTTGGGCGGCGGCAGCGTGATCGACGCGGGGAAGGTGATCGCCGCCATGCTGGCCAACACCGGCGACCTGATGGAATATCTGGAAATCGTGGGCAACGGGACGCCCATCCCTTTGCCGCCGGTTCCTTTGATCGCCGTTCCCACCACCGCCGGCGCGGGCGCGGAGGCCACCCGAAACGCCGTGGTGGGCGTCACCGAGGCGGGCGTCAAAGTGAGCATGAGAAGCCCGCTGATGCTGCCCCGCCTGGCGGTGGTCGATCCGGAGCTGACCCATTCCCTGCCGTCGGAAACCACCGCCGCCACCGGCCTGGACGCCCTGACCCAGCTTGTGGAGGCGTTTTTGTCCCGGTTCGCCAATCCCATGACCGACGGGCTGTGCCGCGAAGGGCTTTCCCGGGCGGCCTGGGCGTTGCGGCGGGTATGCGCCGACGGTTCCGACGCCGAAGCGAGAGAGGCGATGTCCCTGGCCAGCCTGTTCGGCGGCATGGCCTTGGCCAACGCCAAGCTCGGCGCGGTCCACGGGCTGGCCGCGCCTTTGGGCGGCCGTTTTGACGCCCCCCATGGCGCGGTCTGCGGGCGGCTGTTGCCGGAAGTGTTTCGCGCCAATCTCCAGGCCCTCCGCGAACGCGCGCCCCAATCCCCGGCGTTGCCCCGGATGGCGGAACTGGGTCGGATCTTCACGGGCAATCCCGACGCCGGGCCCGAAGAGGCCGCCGGCTGGCTCGATTCGCTGGCGGAGGAATTGATGGTCCCGCCGCTGACCACCTACGCGGTGGACCCGTCCACCTTTCCGGAAATCGCCGAAAAAGCGTCCAAGGCCAGCAGCATGAAGGGGAATCCGGTGGCGTTGACTCCGGCGGAGTTGATCGCCATTTTGAATCAGGGCATGTGATCTCCCCGTTCGCCGGCTGCGGCTCCAACTGGTTTGCTTACAGGCGCCCCGTCAGAGTTGGCGCTTCCATATTTTGTGAAAGGATTGGGCAAGATGAACCCGGTTGTTCGGCAAATTCTCGAGAATGTGGAAGGCCTTCCACCGGGAATGCAGCGGGAAGCGCTCGACTTTGTGCGGTCTTTGAAAGATCGGCAGAAAATCCAAGAGCCAGCCCCGGAAACGCGGGGTTCAGATGAGGGCAATCGAAACGAGTTGGTTCGGTTGATGGAGAAGATTGCGGCGAGGGGGACCGCGTTTCGTGAAATCGAAGATCCTGGCGAATGGCAACGGGAAATTCGGCGACGCCCCAATTTGCTTTAACTTCCCCTCATTCCCGGCCGGAACCCTGGAGCGCTCCATGTCCGTCCACCGCGTCGTCACCACCTGCACCCGCGACTGCCCCAACACTTGCGGGCTGGTTGTCGAAGTGCGGAACGGCCGTGCGGTTGGAATTCGTGGGAATCCGGCCCATCCTTTCACACGAGGGCGGGCCTGCGCCAAAGCGCCCCGTTTTCTGGAGCGGGTTTACGGGGACCACCGGGTGACCCGTCCGCTGCGGAAAACGGGGAGCGGCTGGCGACCGGTATCCTGGCGGGACGCCCTGGACGAGCTGGCGGAACGCATGGCCGACGTCCGGGAGAAATACGGCCCCGAGGCGGTGCTCTACTACCAGGGTTACGGCGCCCGCACCGCCCTCAAATTGCTCAACGTCCGCTTTTTTAATCAAATCGGCGGCGCGACCACGTTGCGCGGCTCCCTCTGCGGCGGCACGGGCCAGGCCGCCCAGGATTTGGACTTTGGCAGGCGGATTTCCCACGATCCCCTGGATCATCTCAACAGCCGAACCGTGATTCTGTGGGGGCGCAACCCGGCCGTGACCCATCTGGG
>JBKHDD010000182.1:0-9566 GCA_046541515.1 Desulfococcaceae bacterium | reverse complement strand
TTTCAATGAGGTCTTTTTTCCGTTTTACCGTCGGAATCATCGCCCTTTTCGCCGCTCTTCCCTCCGCCGGGGGAAGAGTACAAGGCGGGCGCCGGGAAGACGGCCCAGACCATCCAGCCGGTGCTCTATCAGGCCGGCGCCATGCTGGGGGCGGGGCGGTTGCGCGGCGTGTTCGCCATCCTGGTTCCGGCCGCCATGCCCAACATCCCGACCGGCCTGCGGCTGGGACTGGGGATATCCTGGGCCTATCTGGCGCCGGGGGAACCGACCGGCGTGCCCAACGGCCTGGGCGCGGCCATCATGGACGCGCGAATGATGGGCCGAATCGACATTGTCGTCGTGGGCATTCTGCTCATGGCGCCGCTGGGCCGGATTGGCGATCTGGCGCCGACCGCCGGGCTCCGGCTGTGCTCCAAAAGCGCGCGGCGGCCGACATGAGGCCGGCGCTGAAAATCGTTCCGGGGCGAAGGGAAGTCGCGCCGGAAGAGGCCGTTTTGGAAACCCGGGACCTTTCCATGGCGTTTCCGGCGACGGACGGCGAACTCACGGTCTTGGAAGAAATCACCTTCACCGCCGGCGCCGGGGAGATGTTCTGCATTCTGGGGCCCAGCGGTTGCGGGAAATCGACGCCGCTGAAAATTCTGGCGGGATTCCTCCGCCCCACCGGCGGCGCGGCGACCCGGGCCGGAGCGGTGCGTGGTTTTCCAGGAGGACGCCCTGTTTCCCTGGCTGACGGTGGCGGAAAACATCGCCTTTGGTCTGAAAAACCGGGTTCGGGACCGCAAGGCCCGGCGGAAAAGGCGGGGTTAAAAACGGCATGGAAAGAGCCGTTGCGGAATGGGGGGGTGGACGGGCGGTTGATGAAGCATGAACTGTATTGAGCGAAACCGCCATAAGGTTCGGCTTCTGGCCGACAAAGGAACGGTGTTCCTCGGAGCGCCGGTTCAGCCTAAAAGCCTGTCATAATCGGCATGGCCTCCAATCCAAAACCATTGTACGCCTTCTGGTATCGGCACACCGAGCGCTCGATAATGAAGACCGATACGGACACTGCGAAATTTTCCATTAAATACCGTTTTGAAACGCACTGCAGGATGGTTTGGATTTTCTTTCAGCAGTTTATAATTTTGCAGGGCAAGGCTTTGAATATCCGCCGGCAGTGAATCAAAACACTTCCAGAATTTACTCGATGCATAGTGTTTCAAATCTCTTTTGACTTTCCGGTTTTATATTCTTCGAGTGCTTCCTTTGCCAATTCGTCAAACTTTCCAGCCGCCGCATCGGACTCAATCTGTTCGTCCCAAATATCCGCGTCATATTGAGTGAACCATTGGCGAAATTCAGACAGTTCGCCTGGAGATAATTGTTTGATTTTTTCCTCGATAACTTCAAGAGTTGTCATTTTTTTCTCCCGGAGATATCACACCGGAACAAGGCGTCTCGCCCGAAGCTCTTTCCGATGCTGTTCGGCAATCCAAAGTTCTTGGTGCGTCTGTTGGTCGAGCCAGCTTTGGCTGTGGCATCGAAGGCAATCCACAGACGAATGGCCATTTCGGGGCTGGGCAGTGGTTAACTCTGAACCGATTGGGTAGCCCCGGCTTCAAATGGCGGCGTTGCCACATTTGAAGTAGCTCGTGTCGGGGAGTGCGGCTTATCAATCAACAGTTAACCACTACCCAAAATTTCACCCGCGTCATCTATCAGGCGCGGCGCGAGGGGGCGCGAGCATGGCCCGTAACGGATTATTATACACCTTGCAATTGATTCGATCAAGAAAACAATGTAAACTCGGTAAGGCGATGGAATCAAGGACCATCCAAGCCGAATTCAATCCTCTCGAACATAAACATTTTTCCACCGACATCGTCTGAGGAAAGGAGGAAACCCATGAACCAACGCCTCAAGGATAAGCTGCCCGAATTTCTGGACCGCCTCGGTCTCGACGATCCCCCCATGGGAATCTACTTCACCGACACCCGACCCGAGGACGGGCTGTTTCCCGATCCCATGCCGATACCCACGAAGGAACGGGAGGCCGCCAAAACCCGGGGGCACTGAGCGTTTTGGTGGAAAGAGCCAGAAGGGGGCAAGCCGGACTTTCTAATAAAGAAATCCGAAAAATCAATCACTTCAATCGGAATCAGGTGGTGCGACTCATGCAACAGTTGCGGATGGAAAATCCCGATATCTCACCTCCGGGACGGGGTCGCCACGCACGATGCCAGCTCAATGTGAAAGGGAACGCCGGTGCGCATTGAATCAAAGGTCACTCCAAAATCAGCCGTTGCCTTGTTTCGCTGAGCGGTAGCTTCCATTTTCGGATTTGGAGAATGAACCAATAAACCAAAAATGAACGGACGGAAAGGGAGGGGAACCCCATGAATCATCGCCTCAAAGAAAAACTGCCGGCCTTCCTGAAACGCCTCGGCACCGACGACCCGCCCATGGGGATCTACTTCACCGACGCCCAACCCGAGGACGGACTCGCGCCGGACCCCATGCCGACGCCGACGCGGGAGCGGGAGGAAAAGGGCGAGATCGACTGGCCGGGGGTGTTTCAGAATTTCACCTGCGTGATGGGCGTCATTTGGCGGGCGCGGCGAAAGGGGACCCGGGCCTGGTTCAGCGCGGAACATTTCGGCTGCCCGGGCGCGGCCTTCTGGCTGGGCTTCATGAAACCCCAGACCGAGACCATCATCCACTACGTCTCCTCGGGCATCCCCGGCCAGATGGAAGGGGAGCTGTACTGCGACACGCCGGACGCTCTCCGGGCCACCTTCGAAGCCATGGACCCGCCGGAAGCGCCCGGGAAATACTGCGTGGTGGAACCGCTGGATCAAATTCCGGAGGCGATCGAACCCAAACTGGTCGCCTTTTTCGCCCGGCCCGAGGTCATGGCTGGCCTGCATCAGTTGGCCTACTTCGTGACCAACGATCCCGAAGTGACCGCCTCTCCCTGGGGCGCGGCCTGCACCAGTCTGGTCACCTGGCCCCGGCGTTTTCAGTTGGACGGCCGCCCCCGGGCCGTGGTGGGCGGTTGGGACATTTCCGGCCGGAAATTCTTCCGCACCGACGAGCTTTCCCTCTCCCTCCCCTATTCCCTCTTCGAGAGCATGGTGGAACGATGGGAGGAATCCTTTCTTCCCAAGGGCCAATGGGACATCGTCCGAAAGAAAATCGACAAGAGCCGGCGGGTTTGGGAGAAATAAGGCGATGTTGAGGAAACATTCGTACCGGTACCGATAGCGACGCTTGGCCCGCCTCGCCCGTTCCGCGCCGCAACGGGACGAGTGCGACTGGTCGCTCCGGGGGACTCGGGTACGGGCGATCTGGACACCCGCCGGGAACCGGGGCCGAACGGAGGAAAAGCCCACGATCCGAATCGAAAAATCCACCCTCGCTCGGCGGGGCCTTTCCTATTCGCCGCCCACGGCCGCCGACCGAAAGCGGCAAATCGGCTTCCCCCGGCGGTGGCCGTAGAGATAAAACCGCAACGTCGGCCGAGCGCCGGGGGACGGCGTCTCCACTTCCACCAGCCCCATATTCAAGCCGCCGGTGGGATTCCGGCGATGGCGGGGCGTTCCTCGGGCCGGGCGGACCGTCCCGGTCAGCCGCCGGTCCTCGGTTTCAATTCGCCGGTTCATCCGGATCACCAGTTCGGAACCCAATTGCATCCATCCAACCGGCTTGTGGGTGATGCCGCTGGAGATGAGCTGGTGGATCGTCCGGCCGCCCTGCGTCCATTGGATGGTATGCACGCATCCAATGTGGATGTCGCCGCTCAGCAGGACGATCAACTGACCGGGATTTCGCCGCTGGTGGTCTCGAAGCAGGTGAAGGAGCCGATCCCGGTCGCGGATGTGGCCGCCGGACGACCATCGATCCGAGAAATCTTCCCCGGCGTAGGGAAACCGAGCCGCCATCCGCGCCATAAAGCCGGGCAGATGGACCACGGGCACGCTCAACCCCACGAAAATCACTTGGCGATCCCGGTATTTTCGCAAAAACCCGTGGAATTTTTCCGCCTGCTCGTCGGAGTAAAGGCGTCCTTTCTCTCCCGGCGTCCGGTGGGTTCGAATGTCCAGCACGTAGGTGGCCGTGTTCCCGTAGGACACCTCGAAATCAAAATCCGGCGGCAGAAACCGCCCGGCTTCCGCCATCCGCGACGCCTGATAATCCTGGTAGGCCCGAAACGCGCCTTCGCCCAGGGAGGCCCATTCCGGCGTCCGGTGTTCGAGAACCGAACCCCAGTTGTCCACGATGTCGTGATCGTCCAGAATGGGATAGCAGGGGTATTCCGCCTGAAGGCGCAACCAGCCCGGCAGATTCCAGAAATACCGGTACCGCTCCTGGAAAATCCGCCGGACCTCCTCCGGTGCGCAATCCTGAATCCGACGCCGACCCGGCGGCGCCACCGAGGAAAAATAGTCGGGGTTGAACAGGGAAAGGGTCGGCGGAAGGTCGGAATAGATCTGATCGCCCAATAAAAGCACAAAGCGAGTCTCGTGCTTCCGCAGAACTTGGCGAACCGCGCCGAACATCTCTTCCACCGATTCGGGAACATCGCCGGCGGGGGTAAAGGGCTGATTGCAGCTCATCAGGGCGATGGAAAATCGGGGCGGGGTTTCATCCGGGCTCTCCGGGGCCGTTTCAAAACCGCCTTCCCCCACCGGCTGATTATCCGGCCCGGCGACCCGAAACCCATAGCGGGTCAACGGTTCAAGGCCGGTGATCCGAACGCCGCCGGTGAAGTCCCGATCCGGGTCCGGGGGCATGGAAAACGCCGATTGACTGGGCGATTCGGATCGATCTTCCGGCCACCACTGGATGGAAGGGAGTCCCTCCGCCGGATTCCGAATCCAGATTCTCGCCGTTCGCGCGGTCACCGCGCCCACCGTCGCCATTCGTTCCAGCGCGCCGTTTTGAAACGTCCGCCGTGTTTTCATTGCCGGGACCTTTCGTTGAATTCTCCGACGAGACACGCGGTCCAGCGATTGAAAAAGTGTCGCGAACAGAAAGCGAAACCGCCGCCCGAACCCCATCGCAGACGGTTCATGGCGCCCCGCCGATTCTCTTGGCATACACCAGACCCGGGTGGAGGACAAGTCGTCGCCTGCCTTTGGCCGGGAGAACGCTCCGATCGGAAATTCGGATTTCCAACGGGGATTCCCGCGTTGCGGCATTATCGTTTCGGTTGGTCCCCGATCCCGTCTCGAAAAATCGGGTTGTCAAACCCGTCGGACGCAGAGTATAGGTTCAAAAATAAAGACGAAATGGCGATTTTTTGCCGAAGTTCTTCGAACACCGAGGCCTGGCGGAGGAAGCGGATGATTGTCGGGATATTGAAGGAAATTAAACCCGAGGAAAATCGGGTCGCCATGACGCCGGCGGGGGTGGAAGTCTTGGTCCGGCACCGCCAGACGGTTCTGGTGGAACGCGGCGCGGGCAAGGGAAGCGGATTTTCGGACGACGATTATCTGCAGGCCGGCGCCGAAATGGCTCCGGCGCCGGAGGAAATTTACGAACGCGCGGACATGGTGATGCATGTCAAGGAGCCCATGCCCCAGGAATACCGACTGATCCGAAAGGACCAGATTGTGTTCACCTATCTGCACCTGGCCGCCAACGAAGAGCTGACCCACGCCCTGATCCAGGCGGAATCGGTCAACATCGCCTACGAAACCATCCAGAAGGAGGACGGCTCGCTTCCGTTGCTGACGCCCATGAGCGAGGTGGCCGGCCGCATGGCGATCCAGCAGGGGGCCAAATATCTGGAAATGGCCCATGGGGGCCACGGCGTGTTGCTGGGCGGCGTTCCCGGCGTGGACCCGGGCACGGTGGTCGTCATCGGCGGCGGCGTGGTGGGGACCAACGCGGCCCGGATGGCCGCCGGCCTGGGGGCGAAGGTCTACGTGCTGGACACCCGCCTGTCCCGCCTTCGCCACCTCGGCGAAATCATGCCGCCCAACTGCTTCCCGCTGATGTCGAGCCCGGTCGCGATTCGGGAACTGATCCAGCGGGCCGACGTCGTCGTCGGGGCCGTGCTCATCCCCGGGACCAAGGCGCCCAAACTGATCAGCCGGGAAATGCTCAAGCTGGTCCGCCCCGGCACCGTGCTCGTGGACGTCGCCATCGACCAGGGCGGCTGCTTCGAAACCTCCCGCCCGACCACCCACAGCGATCCCGTCTACATCCTGGACGGCGTGGTCCATTATTGCGTGTCCAACATGCCGGGCGCGGTGGCCCGAACCTCCACCATGGCCCTGACCAACGCCACCCTGCCCTACGCGCTGGAAATCGTCACCAAAGGATGGGAAAAGGCCATGCAGGAAAACCCGGCGATTCGCCAGGGCGCCAACATTATCCGCGGCCGGGTGACCTGCAAAGGCGTGGCCGAAGCCTTTGATTTGGATTATCGGTTTATCGACGATTTGATTTGAGGGGGCGGGAAGGCAGAAGTCGGGAGACAGGAGCCAGAAGCCAGTAGTCAGTAGTCTCAAGCCAGCCAGAATTTGCAAGGAATGGCCCGGAGGATTGCCTCCGGGCTTTTTCATTGGCGGCGAATGGGAAATCGCAAGTCGGCCGGTTGGTGGATCACGGACTCGGAATCCGGAAAACCCGTTATGGGACCTATTCCGCTCGTTCCAAAATCCCTTCGAACTCGGATAATTCCGCGCACCGAAAGACTTGCCGAAAAAGCGCTTCCAGGGCGTCCTGATTTTCCATCGCCCGAATCTTGCTGGAAATCCGGGCAGGCATCACGCCGAATTTTTCAACCAGCGCATCCAGCAATAAATTGCGGGTGGCCTCCAACATTCCGACCTGAACGCCTATGGATTTGCCTTCTTGGACGCCCAAGGTTTTCCCCTCTTGGACCCCCAGCGCCTTACCCTCTTGGACACCCAGTGCCTTACCCTCTTGGACACCCAGTGCCTTACCCTCCTGAACCCCTAAAACCTTGCCCTCTTCCAACCCCTTCTCCCGGGCCACTTCCAGCACATCCAGCATTTTGATTTCCTCCCACAATTCGTGGATACGATCTTTGTCGATGAGTTTGTTGGACATCACCAGCGTTGCGGCCAGCAGGCGGGCGGAGATTTTTTCCGCCTGGAAAAGCCGACTTTCGTATCGAATGACCTCCTCGACGATTTCGCCGCGGCCGGCGCCGCTTTCTTTGCCGTACAGGGGTAGAAACACCAGCTCCAGCCAGTTGGAAAACGTGCCCGACTCCACTTCACGGCAAATTTCGGCCAATCGCTTGCGTGCGTCCAGAATGCTGAAGTCGATGACGATGGGCGTGTATTTCCCGCTGCTGGTCCGGATCGACTTTTCCCCAGGATAGACATCCCCCGAGGCCAGCACAATATCGGTGATCCCGGTTCCCCACTGTTTGGCGCCCATAAAGTGATACGCCGCGAACCGGTACAAATCCGACTTCCGGAGGTTTCGCTCCTCCTCGATGTGATAGAGATCGCCGAAGTGGTCCCGGACCATGATGTCCACCCGGCCGGCGGTCACCGAAATATCGGCGACCTCGAAGGCGAACACTTCCTCGATCCGCCCGGTGGGGACGCCGATGGCCTCCAACGTCTGGCCCCGCAAGGCATCGGCGAGCCATTTGACGATCACATCGTAATTGTGGCCGTAGTCGGTCCCGTTTTCAGGTTTCATGTGGATCCTCGGCGGTCTCCGTCTTTTGAAGCCGGCGCCGACCACGCCTCGGCGGTATCGCCGGTTTCCACGAAAAAGGGAACGACTTCCGCTCCGGTCGCCTCGTCTTGAAAAACAACCTCCAACCGCTCCCGATTTCCGTCATCGATGGATTCGATGAATAGAATCAGAAAAATGCGCTCCAGGTCGAGGTGAGCGGCGTACTCCGCCGCGCGGACGAGGGCTTGTTTATAGGCATGACGGTCCTTGAACGATTTCAACTCCATGGCGTACCGTTGTTCCCCGTGTCGAATTAAGAGATCGATTTTGCCGTTGCCGGTGGGGAATTCTGGAAACACCTTGCCGCCCTTGTCCTGAAAAAAACTTTCCAAATACATGTACAAATTGAAGTGGAACACTGCCTCGTAAATTCGAAGATCGGTCTTCCGTCGCGGCGCGCCCTTCCAAAGCCAATCCCGATTGTGCCGGATGTAATCCTGATACAATGTCATCAGACCGATGATATCGACGTAGTCCGAACCGACGATGGCCTCGATATCCGTCATGGGATCGTAAAGGTGATCCACCGTTTGAAAAATGTCTCGGGAGAAATAATTGAACAACCGCTTCTGGACGAAAGGACAGGAAAATCGCGTGAAAAGGCGGTCTCCGGCGTCTTCGATATCGATGACCCCATTCATATACAGGAAATTCTGCCGGGGATCGTCGAAGGAAAATTCCGTCTTTTTGGTCGTCCGGAACAGCGTGATCAGCGTTTCCCGGTAGGGTTCCCGCTTGGCCTTGCTGATGATGTTGAGAATATTGTTGTTGGGCAGCGCCTGAATCGCCCGCAACAACACATATTCGTAATCTTCCTCCGAAATGGGCCGGTCCATCCCCGGATTGTACGTTTCCGTCAGCAATTCGCCGAACCAGGAAACCAGACCGGGCTGGCCCCGGGTTTCCTCGTAGACCCGTTCGATCACCGCCGGTTCCACCCGTTGGCCGCTTTCCCGCTCGTAGTCCCGAAACATGGATTGGACTTCGTCAAAGGTCAGGTGGGGGATATGAAGGCTTCGCTGGACGTTGAACGGGGAACCGAAATCATTTTCAATGCCCAGAACGCTTCGAACGCCGATCAAGGCGAGGCCGTGGAGCAGGATCGGATTTTCGGGGTCCAAATGGCGATTGATGTAGATATCGCGGAACTGAGTGGCGAAATTATTGATAAAACCTTCCGGAAGCGCGTCAAACTCATCCAAAATCAAGACGACGGGCCGATCCACGATCGGAGGTTTGAAAATATCGGCCAGATTGTCCCAGGAATCGATCTGCGGCAAGTCCAGGGAGAGGGCGCGGCCAATCCGCTCGACAAAATGCGCCAACATATCTTTATCGGATTGGATTTGGTTGGCGGATTGAAAACTCACCATTCCCGCAAGGAAAGAACTGCTTTTGCGGATGGCGTGAAGCACCTCCCGCATAATCCAAGTTTTTCCGCATTGCCGGGGCGCCCATACAGTGACGAAATGGCCCCCTTTCTCCGGAACCTCTCCCCGAAGATGGGCTTCGGCATTCCGGACCAACTCGGTTCGGGGAACGAAGAAGTGAAGGTCTTTATCCACCGGTCCATAGGATGAAAATTTCCGCATGGGGTCATCCGTTTCGCAAGCGGGAAAGGGGCGGCGGGACGATTGGACGCCGGATTTTCAGAATACCACCCTTCCCCGAAGCGGTCAAAACGGAATCCGGCCGCTCCGGGGAATGGGGTTCCTTTGGCAGGTTTCCGGTTTCACGGAAAATGGGAGTCCAGGTTCAATCATGCGCGCCCCGCAGTGGGGGTTCCTTTGGCAGGTTTCCAGTTTCACGGAAAATGGGAGTCCAGGTTCAATCATGCGCGCCCCGCAGTGGGGGTT
>JBKHDD010000181.1:0-9837 GCA_046541515.1 Desulfococcaceae bacterium | reverse complement strand
ATTTTGGACCCGCGGAGTTGAATATGGTAATAAGATGAAATTCGCCAACCCGATTCCCCGAAAGGAGACGTCATGGCCCGGCACCATCAGGTGAACGTTCGGCAGCACCATTTCGGGTGGGACAATTCCCTGCACCCCGTGATTCATATCGTCCCGGGCGACCGGGTCACCTTCGACATGCTCGACGCCAGCGGCGGCCAGATCGCGCCGGATTCCTCCGCCGCCGACATCGAAACGATGGATTCCAGCCGGGTCAACCCCGGATTCGGTCCGGTGGCGGTGGAAGGCGCGGAACCGGGCGACGCGTTGCGGATCACCGTGGTGGAAATCCGTACCCACGGCTGGGGCTGGACCGCCAACATCCCCGGCTTCGGCCTGCTGGCGGACCGGTTTCCGGACCCGGCGCTCCACATCTGGCGGTTTGATCCCAACACCCTGGCCCCGGCGGAATTCGCGCCAGGTGGCAGGGTCCCGCTGAAGCCGTTTCCCGGGATTATGGGCGTGGCCCCGGCGGAATCCGGCGTTCACAACGCGATGACGCCGTTGATTACCGGCGGCAACATGGACACCCGGGATCTTTCCGAGGGGGCGGTGCTGATGCTGCCGGTCCAGGTGTCTGGCGCGCTGTTTTCCGCCGGAGACGGCCACGCGGCCCAGGGCGACGGCGAAGTCTGCGGCACGGCCATCGAGTGTCCCATGCGGCTGACCCTGCGCTTCGAGTTGGAGAAAAACGTCGGGCTGCGCTATCCCACCTTCACCACCCCGGGCCCGCCGACCCGGCATTTGGACGCCTTGGGCTACGAGGCGACCATGGGCGTGGGGCCGGACCTGATGGAATCGGCCCGAAACGCCGTCTCCGACATGGTGGACCGGATCGCCGATCGGCACGGCATGGAACCGGTGTACGCCTACATGCTCTGCAGCACCTGCGCCGACCTTCGCATCAGCGAAATCGTGGACGCGCCGCATCCGATCGTGTCGTGTTATTTTCCGAGGGTGGTGTTTGGGGGATAGGCCGAGTTTGTCCGGCGGAAGGAAGAACGGGCCGCCTTTACGATTCTCTCGCGGTCATTCTCGGAAATCGATCGTCACCGCATACGCCCCCTGATCCACCTTCATATTGACGTCCCAGTCCACCTTTTCGAGGACGCGCAGGATTTTGCGGTTTTTGGGGAGGATCCATGCTTTGAGGCCCTTGAGGCCCCGCTCCATGGCCACCCGTTTCAGCAGGCCGCAGGCGTAGGTGGCGATTCCGACCTTTTGGTATGCCTCGTCCACCAACAGCGCGAATTCCGGATGCGCGTCGCCGTCCTCCGTGCGGACGTATCGGATTTCGGCGATGATTTTTCCGCCCTCGATTTCCCCCACGATGGACATCGTCCGGTTGAAATCCACGTTGACGTATTCCTGCATTCGGGTGTGGGGCATGGCCTGAATCCGGGTGAAGTACCGGCAATAGACCGCCTCGTCGGAAAACCGGTAGAAAAGCCGCCGCATGGCCTCTTCGTCCGACGGGCGGATGGCCCGAAAGCGCACGGACAATGGCCCTTCCTTTCGCCAGAACGTATGCGTCGCCGCGATTTCCGACGGATACAGGTAGGCGCTGTCCACGCGGTACACCTGGTCGGGATAGATGATCCGGCGTTCCCGGGCCGCCGCCACCAGGGCTTCCCGGTCGTCGGGGTGGGCGACTTCGATCAGCCCCTGGGCCCGTTCGCGCACCGTCCGCCCCTTGATGTTGACCACGCCGTATTCCGTCACGATCATTCCCACCGATTCCCAGCCGGCGAACGGATTGGGCTGGTCCACCACCGTCGGCAGGATGTTGGGTTCGCCCTCCCGATTGCGGCTGGGCAGCGCGAAAAGGGTCTGTCCGCCCTCCGAAAGCAAGGCCCCGTTGAAAAAATCCACCAGTTCGCCGGGACCGGAGCCGACGTTTCCCCGGCCGGTGTGCAGAGCGATGCGGCCGTACAGGTCCACCTTCCGGGCCGGGAAGACGGCGGCGAATCCGGGATTGGCGGCGATGTGGACCGGGTTGAAGACGTGGTCCACAGGCTGGAATTCCAGCAGCGGGTTGTTGTCCAGCCAGTCCATCAGCGTTTCGGTGCCGATGGCGTAGCTGGTGAGGGATTTTCCCGGGAAGACGGTTTTGTATCGGTTGGTGACCGCGCCGGATTGGACCAGGTCCATGAGGTGGTCGAAGAAAATCGGGGTGTGAATGCCCAGGTCTTTTTTGCGGGCCAGATGGCGGGCCAGCGCCTCGTAGAGGGGGCCGACCGAGGAGCCGATGCAGCTTCCGTCTTCGATGACTGCCGCGCAGTTGGCCGCCACGGCGTCCAGCACCGGGTCGGGCTTCCACCGGTCGAAATAGATGGGCGGGGTTTCCGAGGCCACCAACAGGTCGAATTCCGAGAGATGGACGAAGGTGTCGCCGAAGGTGCGGGGCATTTTCTCGCTGACCTCGCCCACCACCAGGGAGGCCCGCTCCATGGCCAGCCGGGCGGCGTCCACGCAGACGCCCAGGCTGCAAAATCCCGCTTCGTTGGGCGGAGACACCTGCACGAACACGGCGTCCACGGAGATTCGGCCGGAACGGAACAGCCGGGGAATTTCGTGGTAGCGGCTGGGAATGAAATCGGCCAGCCCGCCGGTGATGGCCTCGTCGGCTTCCCAGCCGGAGAAAAAGGTCTTCAGCCGGTATTTGTGGGCGTGCCGTTCCCCCATGGCGATGGCGTCCCCCAGGCTGACGAGCTGGAAGACCTCCAGGTCGAGCAGGTTCCCCGCCTTGGAATCCTTCAACCGCCGGAACAGCGTCCGGGGCTCGGCCACCCCGGTGCCGATGAAAATCGTCATCCCCGGCGAGATGCGGTTCATGACGTCCTCGGGCGAAACAAGTCGATCCCGCCAGAGTTGCGGCATGTCCATCCCCTCCGCTTTTGCGCCCGGCGCCCAGGGGGGCGGACGCATTTCACCCCGCGCTCACACTCGCGCGGTCGTTGCTTTTAAATTCAGGTTTCTGGCTTCCGTTTCTTTCGCCTCGCCACGGCGTCCCACTCGGGCACGGGAGGCGGAGCCTCCGGATGGCGTTCCCAGGCAGAGCCCGAGAGCGAGAAAATTCTCGCCTCCTGTCTCCCATAGCTGCGCGCCTTGCTTCCGGCTTCCGACTCCTGGCCGCTGGCTTCCGATCCCCCCTACAAAAACACCTGCGTCGGCGGCTGTTCGTTTCGCTGTTCCGCCATTTTCCGCACCCGGGCCATCACCGGTTCCAGGTCGAGCCCGATGGCGGATTCCGGGCAGTCGCGGACGCAGCGGAAGCAGAAAATGCAGGCGTCGCCGAATTCGGGGAAGGGATTCATGCCGATGGCGTGGGTGGGGCAGCCTTCGGCGCAGATGGCGCATTGGGTGCAGGCGTCCGGGTCCAGCTTTTTTTCCGGCATGTGGCCTGCCGCCGCGGCCAGGGACATCTGCTCCATTTCCGCGTGGGCTTCCTTGGGCTGATAGGCCATGGCGGAGAGCGGCAGCCCGGCGGTTTCCGGGGTTTTGATCTTTTCCAGCACCCCGGCGACCAACCCCCGGACCGCCGTGTCGTCCGCGGCGTCCGGATGGCCCTCGCCCAGCGGATGTTCCGCCCGCCAGAAGGTGGAATGGACCGCAACCACCTTGGCCGCGCCGGGAACGG
Source organism: Desulfococcaceae bacterium (assembly GCA_046541515.1). Taxonomy (GTDB): domain Bacteria; phylum Desulfobacterota; class Desulfobacteria; order Desulfobacterales; family Desulfococcaceae; genus CAYFVR01. The sequence goes on along the minus strand of JBKHDD010000181.1, from coordinate 6,158 downwards.
TGTATCCTTTGGCCTGAAGCGCCTGGGTCATGCGGTACAAGGCGATTCCGCTGCTCACCGCGCCGTAGGCGACGAAGGGGACCGCGATGCCGTTTTGGGTGGCGGGCAGTCCGTCGATGAACGCCGTGATCGGCGGCACGGCCTGGCAGACGTAGACCGGGGAGCCGATGAAGAGCAACGGGGCGGTCTGGCTTCCGGCGATTTCCGGGTAAATGCTCTCCTTCAAGTGTTCGGCCAAATTCCAAATCCTTGGCGGGCGGCCCGCGCCGGTCAGGGCGTTTCCGATCATCTCCGCGACGTGGCGGGTGGTTCCCGAAGGCGAGAGATGGACGATGTGGGCGTTGGTGGACATGGGCGGCTCCTTTGGCGATATTTGGCGGAAGCGGGCGGAACTCCCATTTTATTCGATGGCCATCGGCGGACGGCGGCGAAATCGGAGCGAAAAAAGTAACGTTTTCCTGCATCGGACGGACGTTGGAGAGCGTAGCCGAATTTTTCCCTCGAAACAATGGGTTTCGGGAGATATTTCATCGATTTCCCGGAAACGTGATTTTCCGGCCTACATCTTCCCCCGCTCCTTGGCCATGCTGACGTAGGTGTGGACCATGCTGGGCGGCGGAACGTATCGGTCGGTTTCCGGCTTTTCGTGGAAGCCCATGGCGCCGGCGGGGCACTCGGAGACGCAAAGGCCGCAACCGATGCAGCGGTCGGGATCGACCCGGGCCGCCTCCGCTTCCAGGGAGATGGCGTCCATGTGGCACCGTTCCACGCAAGCCCCGCAGGCGGCGCATTCGTCGGCGTTCACCGCCGCGTAAAAATTGGCGTGAACCGCCAGGGCCGGTCGATCCATGGTCTTCAAATTTTTAAGAATCTGGCAACAGCAGCCGCAGCACATGCAAATGTTGACCGGTTTTTGGGCGTTGCCCGGCTGCAACACCAGTCCCGATTTCCGTCCTTTTTCCAGCACGGCCATGGCCTCGTCGGCGTCGATGGCGCGGCCCAGTCCATTTTTTTCGTAATAAAACGCCCCGGCCCCGAAGGAGAGGCAGACGCCCATGGGGTGGCCGCAACCTTCGCCAACCATCTCCTTCTCTTTTCGGCAGATGCAGTCCGCCACCACGATCTTGGATTGTTTCCGGATCAGCTCTTCCGCCACGTCGTAGGGCATGATCTCCATGTCCGCCGCGATGGTTTTGGACACCGGAATGACCCGCATTTGCTTGGTTTGGGTTTTCTGCCAGACCTCCTTGGAAAGATGGGGCAGGTACTCGTTGACGTCCCGGATCAGCCCTTCGTCCAGGTCGTTGAGGTGGTATTCCCAGATGCCCACAACGAACTGGGCCGCCATGTAGGTATCCACGCCGGCCTTGGTCAGCCGGAAGAGAAGCCCTTTTCGGGCCATGCCTTCGAGCATCTCCCCCACCTCGGATTCGTCCCGGGCCAGACGAGCCGCGACCTGCGACGGCGTTTCCGGGATCGGGGTCATTTGGGCGGCGAATTCCGCCTCCTCCGGGCTGAAAAGCCGCTTCAGAATCCGAAGCTCCACGCCGGATTCGGTGGGCGGAAAGCCGCCGGGCAGATTGTCCAGATGGGCGGCGAGGTCGCGGTACACGGTTTCCATTTCAAATCCTTTCGAAAAGGAGGATCCAACGGGACGAATCGGTCCCGGCCAGGGCTCGGGAACGCGCCGGGCCGGTTTTCATCCCCCGGCGGCGGGTTCGGCCCTTGAGTTGGCTCTTGTCTATTTTTGTCTTGTGTCCCCAGAAATTTTCATCGCCAACTCCCCGGAGAAAAACCATGCCGATTGGCATAAATTCCCGGCCCGTCATTGCTCCTTTGCAATCCCGGCGATCATCTCCTCCACGCCGTCGATGGCATCCAGCAGATAGCGAGTTTCTCCGGTGGTTTTGGCCAGCACGCTGCCGCCTTCGATCAGGGAGATGAAGTTCCGGGCGAAGGCGTCGGGGTCCACTTCGGCCTGGATTTCGCCCTTCTCGATGCCGCGCAGAACGTGCTTCATGATGTCTTTTCGCCAGATGTCGATCCGCTCCACCACCCGCTCCAGCAGCTCCGGATGGGTGTCGTCCGCCTCGGTGGCCGCGTTGGCGATGGGGCAGCCGCCGTTGGCCAGCATGGCGTGGCCGATGTTTCGGTATGTGCGCGGATAGGCCCGGAGTTTTTCCGCCGCCGTTTCGGCCCTTTCCATTTCCGCCTTCAGATTTCCGACGATGAAGTCCACGTTGAAATCGAAGGCGTGGAGGGCGATTTCGTCCTTGTTCTTGAAATGGCCGTAAAAGCCGCCTTTGGTGAGGCCCGCGGCGCGGGTCAGGTCCGAAAAAGAGGTTCCGGCGACCCCCTGCTTGTTGAACAGCGGGGCGGCCTTTTCGATGATGGCGCGGCGGGTCTCCCGGGCCTTTCGGGTGGCCGGGGCCGGAGGCGGGGCGGGCGGTTTCGGGGATCGAGACATGATCGTTCGCCCTACGCGTATCCCGTTTCGGGCGACGGCGACGTGGGGCCTTTCACAAAGATGCCGCCGCCCCATGCCCCTTCGCGGTCCTTTTCGTCCCGCAGAACGGCCTCGGCGATAAACCGGCCCTTGCCCGGCGTCGCCGCGGTCCCCGCCGCCGCCAGCGTGCCCCGCGTGACGGGACGGGTCAGGCAGATGTCGAAGCTGGCGGTCGGCGCGAAAACGTCCTTGACCAGGGAGTTGATCGCGAAAAATGCGGCGTTGTCCGGTGCGAGGAAGTAGAGGGGGCCGTGAAGCGCGTTCGCGGCGTGGAACATTTTTTCCTGCATCGGCGGCCGGATTTCGGACCGGCCTTTTTCGATCTTCGTCCGGACCCCCGTCCACCGAATGAACGGGGCCGAGTGCGTCATGTTTTCCAACTTCCGGCAGTGGTCCGGATCGCTCATGGGGGCTTCCTTTCGGGAGCGCGTGGCGGATGGTCCGGATGGAAAAGCGGCGAACCATTCGCCTATCGGCGCGCGGAAAATATACCGATCGGTATATTCCGTCAAGAAGAGAAAAATTTGCCGCGGGGTCGCTTTCATCCGCGTGCCTGGCCCATCGAGTCTTTCAAGGAGCGATGGAGCCGGAATTCCCTGTTGTCGCTGGGGGGACCCGCTCCGACGACCCTTCGCGACATGAAATGAACGGTGCTTGGCCGAATCTCTCGGGAACTGCCGGCATGGGACGGACCGGAGATTTCAGGGGCGGAATGCCGGGGGGGGAGAAAGCCCTGCATCGGTTGGGCTTTGGGGCGGGCTCGTCGTCCGCCGACCGACGGCCCGAACCAGGCAGGCCGCGTCCGGCGGGATCTTCCCGGCGCGGCGGCCCGGAGCCGTTTCGGGGAGCCGGAAGTGGAAGAAGAGGGACGTTCATCGACGTTTTTGAAAGGTGGGGACGCTTTTTTGCGGTGCATCAGCCGGTTTCCGTCCGAGAACCGCCCAAACGGGAGGGTGCTCGGGACTTGACAGATGAAGCGCCGTTACTTTAGATTAGAGCCAATAAAACCGAACGATCGGAAGTTGAAAACCGTTTCCCTTCGGAAGCGGGTTTTTATTGGGTGAACCCGTAAAAAAGGAGGCCGATCTCATGGAGAATTATGCCGAATGCACGGCCCAAAATCTTGCGGCCGTGCGGCAAAACGGCCCGCTGGTGCACAACATCACCAATTTCGTGGTCATGAATTTTACCGCCAATGTTTTGCTGGCCATGGGCGCGTCGCCCGTGATGGCCCACGCCCCCAACGAGGTGGAGGAGATGGCCGCCATGGCCAACGCCCTGGTGCTGAACATCGGCACGCTCACCGATGAATGGGTGGCGTCCATGATCAAGGCGGGCCAGCGGGCCGCGCTGGCGGATACCCCGATCATCCTCGATCCCGCGGGCGCCGGGGCCACCACGTTCCGGACCGCTTCCGCCCAGCGGATCATCAATCAGACCCGGGTCCACGTGATTCGGGGGAACGCTTCCGAAATCATGTCTTTTTCCGATTCCAACGGCGCCACAAAGGGCGTGGAAACCACCCTGGACGTGGAATCCGTCGCCGACGACGCGCGGAAGCTGGCCGATAAAACCGACATCACCATGGCCGTCACCGGCGCGGTGGACCTGGTTTCCGACGGCGATCGGGTGGTGCGCGTGGCCAACGGACATCCCATGATGGCCCGGGTGACCGGCGCCGGATGCGCGGCGACGGCGATCATCGGAGCCTTCATGGCGGTGGACGCCGATCCCGTGCGGGCCGCGGTGACCGCGCTGGCCTACTACGGCGTGGCCGGAGAGCTGGCCGCCAACACAGCCTCCGGGCCGGGCTCCTTCGTTCCCGCCCTGCTCGACGCCCTGCACAACATCAAGCCCGACGAATTGCCCGAACGCGTCCGCATCGACGAGACCCGGAAATACTGACGGTTTCCGCGCCGGGCGATCCCGCCCGGCGAGCGGTTCCGGAACCCCTCCCGCCGATTTTTTCTCCGCTCCGATTCGTTCCCCGCAGTAGCCCCGCCACCGGGTTCGATCAAAACAAATCCCTGGCCATTTCGGGGCCGTCCCGTTCCGCAAGGAACTCCGTCACGATTTCCCGCGAACGTCGAGTTCCCGCGCGGCGAATTGCGGGGAAAAGCAGGTTGCACTCGGCGATGGACAGCCGCTCCACGGTTCGTGTGGTCCGGACCATGGAGCGGGCGTGGGGAAAATTTTCGCCGTCTGTCTCCTCTTTTTCCAGGACTTTGGCGTAAATGATCGCCCGGGCGCCCCAGGCGTCGGCCCGGCGGTCCCGGCTTTCGGGATGGAACCGGTACAGCAGCGCGAGCTGATCTCCCGGTCCGTACAGGTGGCTCCGGCCCCACAGGTTTCGCGCGATTTCGCCGGTGACGAAACTAAAGACGAGACGGTTTCCCGGGGCCAGCCGCCGCCGGAGTTCCGGGTAGAGGCCGTAGTGGATGTCTCCGGCTTCCACGAAGACCGAGTCGTAATCGGCCGCCGCTTCCGCAATTGCCGCCGCCCGCATTTCCTCCCGCAGCCGGAAGCGTTCCGCGTCCGCGCGGGCGAACTGCTGGACCGCCGCCACCGCCTCCCGAAAGCGGCCGCTCATGGCCTTGTCGTAATAATGGATCAGCGCCCCGGTGGCCGCCTTTTCGGCGGCGTAAACTCGTCCCCGCGCGGTTTCCGGCCGGATTTCAGCCGGTTTGCCGCCCTCGGCCAGAAAGAAATGGATGGCCGTCAGCTCCTCCATGAAGGGCTCCGCGGCCCGGACGGCGACCCCCGCGGCCTTCCGCTCGCGGAGCAGTTCGCAGAAGCCCCGGCTGAATCGAGGATATTCGGCGTCGACCTCCAAGAGGTAGTCGTCGATGGACATGCGGCCGTCGAGCATGGCGTCGAATTCCGCGCCGGGGAGGTCTTCCACCAAAATGGCGTCGTGGTTCTCCATGGCGGCGGCCAGCGGCGGCAACGTTTCGGGCCGGTGCATGCAAAGGCCCAGGGCGACTTGGGTCATGGATTGGTTTCTCCTGGCCCGCCGAACGAGCGGCGGATGGGGGAAAGGGCTTGCGGGCCGGCCGGGCAAGCGATAGATTGGGAATTGGAAGGAGTCGGCGGCGATAGCCGTGCCGGCGACGTTTCCGGGCCATTCCAGGTTTTGACATCGAGTTCGTCGGTTGGCTCGGAACCCGCGTCGAATTTTTTGGCCGAAAAGGAATCTCCCATGTCCGAAGCCGCGCTTTCCACTGTGGGTTCATCGACGTATGAGGATTTGAAAGCGTTTCCGGAAGACGAGCGCTGGGAGTTGATCGACGGCGTTCCGTACGCCATGTCTCCGGCGCCCCTGGTTCGCCATCAAATGGTTTCGGGTAATCTTTACTTCGCTCTCCGCTCCAATCCAAAAAATCCATGCTTCACCGGCTATGCGCCCATGGATTTTGTCCTGGATGAATGGAATGTCGTCCAGCCGGATGTTTTTTTGGTTTGCGATTCGGATCAAGTTCAGAAAACCCATGTGGACGGACCTCCGACGCTGGCCATCGAAATTATCTCGCCTTCCTCCGAAGTCCGGGACCGGCGGGAAAAGCTCCGTTTGTACGAAAAATTCGGCGTCCGGGAATACGTCGTGGTGTTTCCGGAACGGGAGTACGTGGAGCGCTATCTTTTGACGGACGGC
>JBKHDD010000180.1:0-9899 GCA_046541515.1 Desulfococcaceae bacterium | reverse complement strand
TAAAAATAATTGGCCGTCACCTTTTCGTTCGAGGGCTCGATTTCTCGGCCATTGTCAACTCCTTCTCGATTTTCCCCCCAAAAAAATCGGCAGAACGCCAAAAATCAGTTTTCGGAAAAACGGGTCCCCCCGGGAAAGGGACACGGGAGAAACCATGGAAGCAATCGTATTCGAAGCCCGAACCGACGAACGCGGCCCTATGGCAATTCCAAGGGAATTTCAACGCGCGTTCGGTAAAAAGGCAGGGTGAACGCATGTGGATTCGGCATGTTTTTTGGTTTCAATGAACTCAAGCAGTCGAAACTACGCTCAACTTGTCATGCCTACTTGGGTTGATTTCAACATGCTGATTTTATTGTCCCAAAATTTTACATGCGATTGCCCTGGGTAAAGAGACGCGGTTGATCCTACTTTTGCCGGAAGAATCCGAAACCGATCGGCCAAAACGTCAACCCGGGCCCGCCGAGGGAATCCTCAAAAATTCTTTCGGAAGATGACGAACACTTGGAAGACTTCGCGGCGTGCATGCCATGAGCCTCCTTTTGGATGCTCAGGCGTTGCCTTGGTTTCTCTTGGACGATACACGATTGACCGAAAGCGCGCGGAACCGAATCTCCGTCTCAAATTCAGATGCGTTCGTCGGCCCGGCAAGCCTGTGGGAAATCGCGATCAAAATCAGCCTGGGCAAATACGCCCTTCCGATGCCCTTTGAAAATTTCTGGGAGGAGCGGCTTCGGAAAAATGATTTCGACCTCCTGGACCTCTCGGTTTCCCATGCGGCGAAATTGTTCGATTTGCCCTTCCACCATCGGGTTTCCTTTAGGCGATTAATCGTCTCTCGGGCCCTTGTGGAAGGGTTTCCAGTGGTCGGCAGCGACAAAGCCTTCGATGCCTGCGGCGTCCAAAGAATTTGGAAACAAGGCCCTCCCCATCATTTCCCGCCTTGAAATTCGTTTCCAGTTGAGGTAATTTTTTACAATCCCTTGCGCCCCCTTTCCCCCAAACGTTTTTCGGCACTCGGCGAAAAACCGCTTGTTTTTTCCAAAATCCGTTTTTCCGGATCAAACATGCGGATTCCAGGCGTCGGCTGGTTTCCTGGCAATATCCGTTTCCGGTTTTCCGACGCCCTCTCTTTTCTCATGGACGAGTTCCGGCGGAAGCCGTTTTTCCCCTTTATAACCCTCGCCTTTCGGCGCTGATTTTTGATCTATTCCTTTTCTCGACCGATCCCTCGCCAGTGGACCGGCCGGCGGAGAAACCGCGATGCCCCAGCCGCCCCGCCCGAAACGATGTGGCGAATCCCGGAAACGCGCCGAAGAAATCCGCCGGTTGAAGACCCGCGTGCGGGAGCTGGAAAGCGGAGCCGCGCCTCCCTTCCATCGGATCCATCGGATCCATCGGATCCATCGGCCCCATCGGATCATGGAGGCCCGAAGCCAAATCCTCGCGGAAACGGAGGAACGGGAGGCGGAGGACGCGCCGGGAATCGCCCCGCCCCTGATCGCCCGTCTGGCCGACGGCCCCTCCGCCTATTTCCATTCGTGTCCGAAGATCAACGCGCCCTTTGGCCCGGACGCGGCTTTCTGGCCGGGCCCGAACCGGGCCATTTTCCCCCCCGAGGACGACTTGGATATTGAAAAATCCGGTCTTCGGACGGAATGCCTCCAAAAAAAATGCCGGTGGCCCAAACCGGAGCCGGAGCAGGTGGTCTAGGCGGCCTACCCGATCTGCGCTCTTACTTGGCCAACATCGACGGCTACGCCAAGGAGCTATTCCTTCTGCTGGAAGAGATGGGCGAGCCGCTTTCCGAAGCGCCGGGAAGCGAGGCGGCCCTGTCGGCGGCGGCTCCGTTTTTGGACGACGAAATTCCGGAGGCCCTCCACTTCATCGGGGCCAGCGCGAGGAAAATGGGCGCCCTGCCGACGGGCCTGCTCCGCCTGTCTCGATCGGGCCGCGCCCCCCTGGACATCCGGGTCCAGGACATGAACGCTCCGATGACCCAGGCGGTGGACGCCGCCGAATACCAAATTCGGGAGTCGGAGGCGGCGGTCGCGGCGGAGGATCTGCCGCCGCGTCTCCCGGCGGCGCCCGAACGTGCGACTGCAACAACGACGTGATCGCCCATTGCGGGGTGGTGGACGCCGACGTTCCTTTCATTCAGAAGCCGTTTTCGGTCCAGGCGCTCTCGGCCAAGGTGCGGGAGGTGCTCGGAGGTTTGCCATGCGACAGTCCTTCTTTATGACCCGACGCGACTTTCTTCGCGCCATGGCCGCGGCCGGCGCGGCCGCCCTGTTTCCGCGCCCTCTGTTCGGCGCGCCGGACCCGGAGGAAATCCACGCCCGGCCCGTTCCCTCCACCGGCGAAGCCATGCCGGCCATCGGCCTGGGCACCTGGATCGTCTTCAATGTCGGCTTCGATCCCCGGGCGCGGGACGAGCGGGCCGCCGTCATGGACGCCTTTTTCCGGGGCGGTGGCCGGTTGATCGACTCTTCGCCCATGTACGGCTCGTCTCAGGAGGTGATTGGCCACGGCTACGAAAAGTTGAACCGGCCGGAACGGATGTTTTCCGCCGACAAGGTCTGGACCTCCGACGAATCGGAAGGACGCGACCAGATCGCCGAATCGCGGAAAAAATGGAACGTGGACCGGTTCGACCTGATGCAGGTGCACAATCTCCTCGGCTGGCGGGCCCATTTGGAAACGCTGTTCGCCATGAAAAAGGAAGGCAAAATCCGGTACGTGGGGATCACCACCTCCCACGGCCGACGACACGGCGAATTTGAGCAAATCATGCGGGATTATCCGCTGGATTTCGCGCAGTTTACCTACAACGTCCGAAACCGGGAGGCCGAGGAACGGCTGTTGCCGCTGGCCCGGGACCGGGGAATCGCGGTCGTCGTCAACCGGCCGTTCCAGCGCGGGTCCCTGGTGGATTTCGTCCAGCGCCACCCCGTGCCGGACTGGGCCGGGGAGATCGACTGCGAAAACTGGCCCCAGATTCTGCTCAAGTTCATCATCTCCCATCCCGCCGTGACCGCGGCCATCCCGGCCACCCGCCAAGTGGTCCATGTGAAGGAAAACGTCGGGGCCATGCGCGGCCGCCTTCCGGACGAAGAAATGCGGAAGCGGATCGTCCGGCACGTCGAAAACCTCTGATGGGCGCCTGGGCGAGCTACGATCTCCGGAATTTCCTGCTCTTTTCCCGGGAAACCTATCTCCGGCTGTTCGAGCTGTACAACGACTTCGTCGGGCCGGGGTGGATCGTCGCCGTTCTGGCCGGGCTGGGGATTCCGTTGGCCTTCGCATTCGGCGGAAAATGGCGCGGCCGGATCGCGTCCGCCATCCTCGCCGCCGCCTGGCTCTGGATCGCCTGGGGCTTCCACTGGCGCTGGTACCGGGGCATCCATCTCGCCGCGCCCTGGTTCGCGGGGGCGTTCGCGGTGCAGGGGGTGTTGTTGGGCTGGGTCGGAGGCGTGAGGGACCGGTTGCGGACGGATTCGGCCCACCCAGTTTCGCGATGGGCGGGATGGACCGTCTACGGCTTCGCCCTCGCCGGATACCCCCTGTTCACGCCCATCTGGAACCGCCCCTGGACCCAGGCGGAACTCTTCGCCCTCGCGCCGGACCCCACCGCCATCGGGACCCTCGCCCTGCTTTTGCTTGCGGCCCGCCGCCTTTTCCGGGCATTATGGATCATTCCTCTGCTCTGGCTGCTCAACAGCGCATTGACGCTGTGGGCCATGGGGTCGGTGGAGGCGTGGGCGCCAATCACGGCGGGGGGGATTGCGATTTTGGGCGGGGTTTGGCGGGGGACGATGGGACGCGAGGGATTTGCAAACTCCGAAAAGGGAGAACCGCCATGAAAACCGAGGAATTGCCGGGAGAAATCCAGGTCAATTCAGGCGAAAAAGTCGTGATTCCGCCAGATATCCTTGGCGCACTTAATTTGAAGGAGGGACCGCCTCGTCGTTCGAAGGGTTGGCGACGGCCTGCCCCTTGAATCCAGGTCCGCAATCGAAAAACCACTCCGGCGGCGATTTCGCCACATCCCAAGAAATGTCAGTCTGGCGGATGAGTTGGTTGCCGAGCGGAGGCGGCGAGAGAGATCGAAGAATGACGGTTGTTTTGATTTCCCCCTTATTCTTATCCCGACGATTCGTTAAAAAAATCGACAGGCGCGTTTTTTCCTCCGCAAACTCGCGGCAATTTTCCCGGACCACCGGGTTGCGGCCGCCATTATTTCACTCAAATCGGAATATTTTCACATGAAACAATTCCGCCTTTTCCAATTGGCCCTCTTCCTCCCCCCCTCCTTTTCGCCGCCTGCTTCCTCGGCGAAATAGGCAACACCGCCGTCGAGCACTACGCCGAGGCCACGGACCTGTTGGAGGCGGAGGTCTACCCGGACCACCGGCGGACGTTTTACTGCGATTGCGCGTTTTCCAAGTCCAAGCGGGTGCGGTGCAACACGGGGGCGGGAGTGCGGGCGACCCGGGTGGAGTGGGAGCACGTCGTTCCGGCGTCGCGGTTCGGGCATACCTTCGAGGAATGGAAATCCAGCCGGTCGTGGCAATGCCGCCTGCCCGAATGGCTTCAAGTCATCCCGGGGCTGAACTGCAAAAAACGGAGCGGGCGGGAAAACGCCCGGCGAAAATCCCGGGAATATCGCTACATGGAAGCGGACATGCACAATCTGGTCCCGGCCGTCGGCCTCATCAACCAGCGGCGGTCCAACCGGCCGTATGGCATGATTCCCGGCGAGCCGCGGGAGTTCGGACGGTGCGATTTCGAGGTGACGTCGGAAGCGGCGGAGCCGACCGATTCGGTTCGCGGCGACATCGCGCGGACGGTTCGGTACATGGTCTGGGCGTATGAAGGACGAATCGACCTCTCCCGCGCGGAGGAACAATTGATGAAAAGCTGGGAAGCCGCCGACCCGGTAGATGACTGGGAGTGCAAGCGAAGCCGACGGATCGAGGCGATTCAGGGCAACGAAAACCCGTTCGTGGAAGCCCCTTGCCGGGATCGGGGACTCTGGTGAGCCGCGGAGCGCCGCGTCCGCGGGATTCGCGTGGGTCAAGAACAAGTCTTGACATGGGGGAAAAGCATTCGTAAAGGGCGAGTATGGGTTCCGGCGGGCGGCGCGGAAAAAGCGGCCGAATCGAAATCCGTCAAATTTTCCGCGCGGCCGGACGCCCCCTTACTCAACGGGATTTCCCAACGGTGAAACCGATGATCACCATCGCCTCGTGGACCGCCTTAATCTACGCCGCCTATTGCGGCGTTCTTTTTTTCATGCAGCGGCAGGTGCTCTTTCCCCGGGACCTGATTGGCCCGCCGCCGGAGGTTCGAACGACGTTTCCGGGGATGGAAACGGTCTGGCTGGACCTTCCCGGCGGACGGTCCGAAAGCTGGTATCTCCCGCCCCGGCGAGGAAAAAACACCGGCCCCGCCCCCGCCGTCATCTTCGGCCACGGCAACGGGGAGCTGATTGATTTTTGGCCGGAAACGCTGGAACCGCTGACCCGCATGGGGCTGGGCGTGTTGCTGGTGGAATATCCGGGCTACGGGCGGTCGGAAGGAACCCCCTCCCAGGAAAGCGCCACCCGCGCCTTCGTGGCGGCCTACGACTGGCTGGCGGCCCGCGACGACGTGGACGAAGAGCGGATCGTGCTGTTCGGCCGGTCCCTGGGGGCCGGCGCGGTCATCCAATTGGCGGCCAAGCGGCCATCCGCGGCGATGATCATCACGTCCACCTTCACCAGCGCCCGCTGGTTCACCCGTCGCTATTTGGTTCCCGGCTTTCTCATGCGCGATCCCTTCGACAACCTATCGGTGATCCAGGAATATTCACAGCCGATTTTGATCGCCCACGGGCGGCGGGACGGCGTTGTCCCCTATCGCCACGCCCAAATACTGGTGGAAGCCGCTCCGGACGCCACCCTGCTGACCTACGACGCCGGGCACAACGATCTGCCGCCCAACTGGCCGGATTTCTGGCGGAAAGTGACGGCATTTCTCCGGAGGGCGAACATCCTCCCCCGGGAAGCGGGCGGCGCCGTGGAAATGGGGCATCCGGAAGCGTTTGAAGCGACGGGGTGATCGGGGCGGACGAAGAAGCTTTGGAAAGAATCCGGTCGGCGAACGCGCGATCGGGGAGGGGGAAGCGGAATTACCCGTTTTCCGCCCTCCGGGCGCAGGCGATGCAGGTGGGAATGCCGGGATCGAACCGCAGGCGTCCTTCCTCGATATCCTCGTCGCAGACGATGCAGCGGCCGTAATCGCCGGATTTCATGCGATCCAGGGCGGAAAGGATGCGCAGGCGCTCCTGCTCGGTCAGCCGGGCGGCGGCCTGGGACATGGCCTGTTGCCGCATGGCGTCCATCCGGGTCAGGCGGCCGATGCGGGTCTGGTCCAGTTCCACCGGCCCGGTGTCCCGTCCCTCCGCGTCCCGCTGAATGGCGGCCAGCCGGTCCTCCAGGGCTTTTTTGAAAAATTCGAGATCGATGTCGTCGCGCATACGTTTTTCCTCTTGGATTGACGCCGGAACGCCCAATCAATGGCCGCCGGTTTTTTGGCCTGAAAAAAAGCCCCCCAATTATTCACCTTGGGATTCCGAATGGGTCGCGAGGTTTGACGGGTCAAGGACGTATTCGACACGCCCCGACAAAATTTCGACTGAATGCGGGTTTGGGCATCCCCCAAACGCAAACAGTCCCGGAGAACCGCATTGGTTTTCCGGGCCTGTTTGCCCTCGAAGGGGAGCGGTGGAGGGCGCGTCGACCTGGCGCAAAACAGTCTCAAAGCCCGCGCTCCTCGCAACTCTTTGATAATAAACGCCGAAGTCATCTCTCACGACCACTTTCCGACAACCCGACCAGAGAAACGATTTTCTCCCCTGATTTCCCGGCGCCGGACGAGGGTGACGGGTTTGCAGTGAAACCGGATACCTGGCGTCGAGCCGCAACAACTTCGCATCCGGTTTTCGGACGCCGGTTCGGTTCCCAAAGCGGGAATCGAATTGGCATTTCGGGATCGGTCATCCACCCCTGGGCGCGAACATGATGATCCCCATACCGAGCAGGGTGACTGCCACTCCAACAAAGTCCCAGACGTGCGGACGAACCCCGTCCACCAGCCACAGCCATACCAGGGCGACCGAGACGTACACGCCTCCGTAAGCAGCATAGACCCGCCCCGCTGCCGTCGGGTGGAGGGAGAGCAGCCAGGCGAACAGCGCGAGACTTGCTGCGGCGGGCAACAAGACCCACGGCGAGGCCGATTTTTTCAACCAAAGGTATGGCAGGTAACAGCCAACGATTTTTGCGATAGCGGTAACGATGAATAAGCCAAATGTGTTCAATACAGCCATATATCCTTCTTTAATCATAGAATAATATTCTAATCGATGTGAAGAACCACGGCGGAACAATTAAATAATGCCCACGCACAGTCTCCAATTTTTAATTCAAAGGGCGAGCTTCGAGTAGAAGAAACAACAGCGCATATCTCAATCGTTTCAGAAATCTTGACAATGTATTCCGTATTGACCTCACCCTTGGTAATTTTGGTCACCACTCCCCTGAGTCTGTTTTCCGCGCTACATTTTGGAGATTCTTCACCACCATGCAAAATTACCAACGGAGCCTTTACCTCGGCCGTGATTAATCTGCCTGAACTCAAGCCAAGCCGCTCCAAACTGTCGTTCGTAATTACGGCGATGACGGAATTCCCTTCCAGTGTTTTCATAACAACGCGTGTTTGTATGTCGCCCTTCAGTATTTCTGCCACTTTTCCAAAAAAACTGTTTCGGGCGCTTGTTTTGCGCCCGGACTCCTTTTCCAGAAAACGCTTGGCGACGGCTTGAATTTCATCCTTTGAGAAGGCGACATACGACGAGGTTAGATTGGGAGTAGAGTGGCCCAGCATCATCTGAACAGCGGGTAAGGGGATGTTGCTTTGCATCAACTCCACGCCTCGAGCTTTGCGAATAGCTTCCGGGCCACTCAGCCGCTTTGGAAAACCACATTCTACAGCTCTTTCATAAAACTTACGACGAACAAAACCAGGGTCCAGATCAAGCAGCCTTTCTGAATCCTTGTGTGGTTTCAATGTGTCGATTTTGTCCCTTATCTCGTCGGCAAGAGATTGTGAAAGGTGAACTTCCCTTGACTCCGTGGCCTCATTCCCATTCGAACGAAAAATCACCAAATGGCGGGGCCAATCGAGATCGGTATGTATATTAATAGATAAAACCTCGTTTAACTTTGCACCGGTATATCTGATCAAAAGAAAAATAACCAAAACTCTTCGTCTGGACAAACGGACATCTTCGCGTTTTGAATTTTCAGCCCACCTCCGGAATGATTGCTCCAATTGATTCAGTTGGGAATAGTCAAGATACTCGTCTCCTTCCGCAATGGAGACAATTCGTCCATCATCACTTCGATTGAAACCAGCCATTGCCAATCCCTCTGATTTTTCATGATTTACTGTTTATTCGTTGTGGTTATCTCATGCACTGAAAAAATAACCAATGGAATTTTTTTCGACCGCATTCAAATTGGCCTTGACTTGTCGCTGTTTAATTGTCACTAATATATTCACATTCGTGACACTTGGCAAGCGTTTTCATAAAGGAGGGGGTTGCTGTGTTTTTTCAGACTGCCGGTATCGAAGTCGCGCTTTGGATTCCACCTTTGGTGGCGTTCATCATTTCATTTTTCACCTCGATGGGCGGCGTTTCCGGAGCATTTCTGCTCTTGCCGTTTCAGATGTCCTTTATGGGGTATACCAACCCCTCCGTCAGCGCCACCAACCAGGTGTTCAATGTTGTTGCCATCCCCAGCGGGGTATATCGCTACTGGCGCGAAGGACGGATGGTGTGGCCTCTGACCTGGGTTGTCGTCTTCGGTACGCTACCAGGCGTCTTTATAGGTGCCATGGTACGGGTGCTCTATTTGCCAGATCCCAAACATTTCAAACTTTTTGCCGCCTGTGTTCTTCTCTATATCGGTTTTAAAATGGTGGCAGATGTACTGAAAAAATCTAAGAATGGGGCCAAGAAAGGTAGCGAATCACGCTTTCAAGAAATGGTCAGAAGTGGCAACACTGGGGGGGCCGGTCCCAATGTTTTGCCGGCAACAACGGTTACTCACTTCAATTTGAAGCGACTGGGATTCACTTTCTATAGCGAAACATATGACGTTTCATTCTGGGGTATTTTTCTTCTCAGCTTCATTATCGGCATTGTTGGAGGAATTTATGGCATAGGCGGTGGCTCAATCATTGCTCCGTTTTTTATCACCTTTTTCGGGTTGCCAGTCTATATCGTCGCAGGAGCCGCACTGATGGGAACTTTTATTACATCAGTTGCAGGTGTAGCCTTTTATCAGGCCATTGCCCCGTTCTATCCGCATCTTTCCGTGGCACCAGACTGGCTGTTGGGAATTTTATTCGGGATAGGAGGAATGGCAGGAATGTATCTTGGCGCTCGATGCCAAAAGTTTGTACCAGCCAAGGCCATCAAGTGGATGCTGGCCAGTGTGATGGTTTTCACTGCAGCCAAGTATATTTTCGACTTTTTTGGCTACTGACAATAACGATCCGGCGAGAACGGACCCTCTTCAGGAGGCGATAACTCGACTTTCGACCTTCAGCCCGGTCCGCCCACGAGGGCGCTCTTTGACAGGGACGTTTGCCTGAGGGCCGCGTCGATGATGGCGTTTATGAATTTCTGGGCGGTCTTTCGGCAATAGGCGGTCCCGTCTTCAAGCGATTGCATGGCGAGCGTCAAGATTCGATAGATCGCCTCCATGAAATCGATGGGGTGCGGATCTTTCTGAAAAATTTCTTTTGATAGAAAGTTTAGCTTAAATTTAAAAATTTATTGAATTTTG
>JBKHDD010000179.1:0-9906 GCA_046541515.1 Desulfococcaceae bacterium | reverse complement strand
GCCGAAGCCTTGCGCCTCCATTCCCTGAAATTCGATGTCGCCATGAGCGATATTTATCGGAAAGTGGATTGGATGGCGGCCGCCGGCGGGAATCCGTCCGGCTCATCCGAGGCGGGGTCCGGAAAATGACCGGGTTCCGCCGGCTCAATGGATTTGCTCGGATTCGGCCAACGCCTCCAGCGCCTCCCACCGCCCATACGCCGTTTCCAGCTCCGCCTCCAGAGCTTCCAGCCGCCGGGTCGTTTCGGCCACGGCGTTTCCCGCTTCCTTGTAAAATTCCGGGTCGGCCATGCGGCGGTGGAGTTCCGCCTGTTCGGCTTCCAGCGCTTCGATCCGGGCGGGGAGGGCGGCCAGCTCGGTTTTTTCCTTGAAGCTCATTTTTCGGGGCCGCGCCTTCCGGCTTCGCGGTTCCGCTTGCGGATTCTTTTCTTTTTTGGGCGCGGCCGCCTCCGGCTGCGGGCGCTGGATCAGCCAATCGTCGTAGCCCCCCGCGTAGGGGGTGACCGTTCCCTCTCCTTCAAATACCAAGGTGCCGGTGACCACGTTGTTGAGAAATTCCCGGTCGTGGCTGACCAGCAGCACCGTGCCGCCGTAGCCGGCCAGCAGTTCCTCCAGCAGTTCCAGGGTTTCCATGTCCAGGTCGTTGGTGGGTTCGTCCATCACCAGCACGTTGGACGGCCGGGTGAAGAGCCGGGCCAGCAGGAGCCGGTTCCGCTCCCCGCCGGAGAGCATGGAGACGGGACTTCGGGCCCGGTCCGGCGTGAAGAGGAAGTCCTTGAGCACGCTGATCACGTGGCGGCCCTTGCCGTCCACCACCACCTGATCGTTTCCGTCGGCCAGGTTGTCGGCCACGGTGGCCGATTCGTCCAGTTGCTCCCGAAGCTGGTCGAAATAGGCCACTTCCAAATGGGTTCCGTGGCGAACCGATCCCTCGTCCGGTTCCAGTCGGCCCAGCAGCAGGTGAAGCAGGGTGGTCTTGCCCGCGCCGTTGGGACCCAGAATGCCGATCCGGTCGCCCCGGGTCACGATGGTGGAGAAATTCCGCACCACCGGTTTTTCCTCCCAGGCGTAGGAAACATCCGTCGCCTCGATCACCAGCTTGCCGGTGCGGCGGGCCTCCCGGGCCTGCATTTGCACGTCGCCCAGCCGCTCTCGCCAGGCCCGTCGTTCGGCCCGCATTCGCCGGAGGTCCCGGACCCGTCCTTCGTTCCGGGTGCGCCGGGCCTTGAGCCCCGCCCGAATCCAGGTTTCCTCCGCCGCGAGTTTTTTCTCGAACCGTTCCCGTTGGGCCGCCTCCGCCGCGTCCAATTCCGCCCGGCGGGCCAGGTACGTCTCGTAGTTTCCCGGAAAACTGGTGAGCCTACCCCGGTCCAGCTCCAGAATCCGGGTGGCCAGTTTTTTCAGAAATGCCCGGTCGTGGGTGACGAAGAGCAAGGTGGGGGCCAGGCGGCGCAGGGTTTCCTCCAGCCATTCCACCGAAACGATGTCCAGATGGTTGGTGGGCTCGTCCAGCAGCAGCAGATCGGGTTCCCCCGCCAACGCCCGCGCCAGCAAGGTTCGGCGTTTCAGCCCGGCGGAAAGGTTCTCGAATCGGGGTTCGGGGTCCAGCCCGGCACGGGTCAGCACGGCCTCGGCTTTTTGGCTGGCCTCCCATTCCGGAATGGCCTCTCCGTTTCCGGAGGAGACGCCGCCGGCGACCACGTCGCGGACCGTTCCGGAGATGCCGGCGGGAACGGCCTGTTCCAGACGGGCGACCCGGAGGCCGCCGGGTTGGAGGATTTCGCCGGCATCGGGCCGGATTTCTCCGGCGAGAATGCGCAGCAGGGTCGATTTGCCGGCCCCGTTGCGGCCCAGCAGGCAGACCCGCTCGCCGGATTCGATGGTCAGATCGACGCCGTCCAGCAGGGGATCGCCGCCGAAGCCGAGGGTGATGTCGTGAAGGGTGAGAATCGCCATGGGACTTTCTGGAGCGGAGGTTGAAAAAGGAATGAAACGACGAACCAAAACGCGGGAAACCTACACGGTTTCCGTCGGAGGCGCAACCGGTCCCTTCCACGATCTCGTCCGTCCGGTCCGCCGTTCGGCCAGTTCCACGGTTCGTTTCTCAAGCGATTCCCCCCGACCGTTTTTTGGGGGCCGTCCCGCCGGCGCCCTGGCGGACGAATGAATTCCGTTGTCCATCCCGGACGATTTTGATATCTATCCTTCCCCGAGAGGCGGAATTCCGTGAAAATACGGAATTCTCTTGAGTCTCTCCCGAATTTTGGTATGTTCGGCTGTTTTTCGGAAACCGAATCCCCGTTGGCAAAGGAGGGCGCATGAAACGGGTCGCCGTGATGGGGGCCACCGGATACGCCGGGGCCGAACTGGTCCGGATTCTCGCGGGACATCCCGAGGTGGAACTGTCCCTGATCACCTCCCGGCAGTACGCCGGCACGCCCATCGCCAAGGTCTATCCCGCCTTCGCCGGGGCCGTGGACCTGGTTTGCGAAGCCTTCGACGCCGACGCGGCGGCCGACCGGGCCGACATCCTGTTTACGGCGCTGCCCCACAAGCTTCCCATGGAAATCGTCCCGGAGATGGTGCGCCGGGGCCTTCGGGTGGTGGATCTTTCCGCCGATTTTCGCTTTCGGAACGTGGACGCCTACGCCGCCGCCTATCAGCCCCATTCCGCGCCGGAGTTGTCCGCTTCCGCCGCCTACGGTCTCAGCGAAATCTATGAAGAAGCGGTTCGGACCGCCAAGGTGGTCGGGAATCCCGGCTGCTATCCCACCAGCATTCTGCTGCCATTGGTCCCGCTTCTCCGGGCGGGCAAAATCTCGCCGGAGGGGATCATCGCCGACAGCAAATCCGGCGTCAGCGGCGCGGGTCGGTCGCCGGGGCTGGGCGCCCATTTTCCCGAAGTCCACGAATCGTTCAAAGCCTACAAGGTGGGCGCGCACCGGCACACGCCGGAGATGAACGAAGTGCTGAGCCGGGAATCCGGAAGCCGGGCGGAGCTGACCTTCGTGCCCCATCTGCTGCCCATGAGCCGGGGGATGCTCTCCACCATCTACGCCGCCCCGCGGGACGGCCTGACCGCCGCCGCGGCCCGGGAAATCCTGACCGACGCCTACGCCGGGCGCCCCTTCGTCCGCGTTCTCCCCGAAGGCGAATTCCCCGCCACCCGGGCCGTCCGGGGAACCAACCGCTGCGACATCGGCGTGGCCATGGACCCGGCGGGCGGACGGCTGATTCTGATCTCCGCCATCGACAACCTGGTCAAGGGCGCCGCCGGCCAGGCCGCGCAGAACATGAATTTGATGCTCGGGCTGGACGAATCGGCGGGCCTGAACGCCGTGCCGTATCCGCTGTAATTCGGATCCGGATCACTTTGGCGTTTCAAATGGGCGACCGTGTGAGATTGGCCAAGGGCGTATGCGATACGCCCCTACAACTTGTCCTCAAAATGGGCGGTATTGGTCTTGTGCCTGGGGAGGTCCCATGAAGCTGGAGCAGCTTTCCATTTTTCTGGAAAACCGGTCGGGCCGTCTGGCCAAAATTCTCAAGACGCTGGGCGCGGCGGACGTCAACATCCGGGCCATGTCCCTGGCGGACACCTCGGATTTCGGGATTCTTCGGCTCATCGTCAGCGACATCGAAAAGGGCAGGCAGGCCCTGCGGGACGGACGATTCACCGTGCGCGTTTCCGAGGTCGTCGCTGCGGAGGTGCGGGACCGTCCGGGGGAGCTGGCCGACATGCTCGGCCACATCGAACAGGCGGGGCTCAACCTGGAATACATGTATTCTTTCGTGCAGAAGAGCATGGAATCGGCCATCCTGATTTTCCGCTTCGACGATCTGGATCGGGCCATCTCCGTGCTTGCGGAAAACGGTTTCCGGATCGTCGAAAGCCATGAACTCTGGTGATTCAACCGGTCGTTAAACGGTTCGGGCCGCCGGGCCCGGCCGAGCCCGCGCTCCGTGTTCGTTTTGGGGCGCGATAGCGGGGCGGCGGGGAATATCTCCCTGGGTCCGATGACGAAAGCGTTCATCGAGGCGAAGTTTTGCGGGGGCGCATCGCTTGGGCCCCTGGCCGATTCGGCGCCATGGTTCATTCGGAGTCTCAAGATGAGCGGCATTGGGTCCAATTCGCGTCCTTCGGGGCCGTTTCCCGTCGCGCCGTCAACCCCTGGTCATTTTGGAGGTCACTCGTGTCGAAACATCGTTTCCGTTCGGCCGCGGTTCTGGTCGCCTTCGGGCTTTCACTGTTGTTTTCCAACTTCGCATGGGCCGCCGATGAATATCGGGTGGGCTGCGCCTTCGCCATTACCGGCAAAGCGTCCTGGCTGGGGGAGCCCCAGCGGGCCACGGTGGAAATGATCCAGAAGCAAATTAACGACTCCGGGGGCATCAACGGCAAAAAGCTGGTGCTGTTCATCGAGGACACCCATGGCGAGAACACCCGGGCGGTGAACGCCATCAAGAAGTTGGTTCAGCGGGACAAAGTGGCCGCCATCATTGGCCCCTCCCGCAGCGGCACCAGCATGGCGGCCATCCCCCAGGTGACCCGGGCCGGCGTGCCCATGATTTCCTGCGCCGCCGCGGAGGCCATCACCACGCCGGTGGCGCAGCGGAAATGGGTGTTCAAGGTCGCGCCCAACGACTCCGACGCGGTGCGCCGCATTTACGAACACATGCAGACCCGGGGCCTCGAAAAAGTGGGCCTGATCACCGGCACCACCGGCTTCGGCAACGCGGGACGGGAACAGCTCAAGGGGCTGGCCGCCGAATACGCCATTGAAATCGTGGCCGACGAAACCTACAGCCCGGGCGACACCGACATGACCGCCCAGCTCGTCGGCATCAAAAACGCCGGGGCCCAGGCGGTGATCAACTGGTCCATCGTGCCGGCCCAGTCCATCGTGCCCCAGAACATGCGCCAGCTCAATCTGGGGATTCCCCTGTACCAAAGCCACGGGTTCGCCAACGTGAAATACGCCGAAGCGGCGGGCGAGGCGGCCGAGGGCACCCTGTTTCCGGCCGGGCGGATCATGGCGGTGGACACCATTGATCCGGAACATCCCCAGGCCGAGGCGCTGAAAAGCTACAAGGAAGCCTACGAAACGGCCACCGGCGACCAGGTCAGCACCTTCGGCGGCCACGCCTACGACGGACTCTGGCTCGTGGTGGAGGCCCTCCGGGCCGTGGGCGACGATCCGGCCAAAATTCGGGACTGGCTGGAAACGGCCCGGTTCACCGGCATCGGCGGCGTCTTCGAAATGTCCCCCCAGGACCACTGCGGCCTGGACAAGGAAGACTTCGAAATGCTGACGGTGAAGGACGGGAAGTTCGTGGTTTACGAGCCCTAGGGCGATCGTGAAAGAAATCCGGGCGCGACGCCGGGGAATAAATCCCCCGGCTGATTCCGGAAAAGCCCGCTAAAGCGGGCTCTAAACTTGCATTAAGGCAATTTGCGAAAATGTTCATACCGGCCCTGGGAGCGACGAGTTGTACTCGTCGCTTCAAATCGATTGCCCCAACTCGGGCGACGAGTACAACTCGTCGCTCCCGGAACCAAAGCTTCGGGTATCGGAATATTTGCAAATTGCCTAAGTTCAGTGAAGGCGAGCGCCCTTTAGGGTGCTTTTTCGGGGTGAGCCGGGGGATTTATCCCCCGGCGTTCCGGGCAAGCGTACGCCCGGCGCCTTCACCCTCAAATTAACGAACCAAAATGGGGGATTGGGCCGGCATTCGGCCCCGCCCCGGCGTCGGGCGGAAATGGCTTCGCCGGGGCGTTTTCACGCGAGGGGACGCGGAATCGGGAATGACATCGGGCGGCTTTTCGGATCTACTTCAATTTCTGTTCATGGGCCTCCAGCGGGGCAGCATTTACGCGCTGGTGGCCATGGGCTTCAATATCATCTACAACGCCACCGGCATCATCAATTTCGCCCAGGGCGAGTTCGCCATGCTGGGCGGGCTGATGATGGTCACGCTGACCATGACGGCCGGGCTCTCCACGCCCTTCGCCTTTTTGCTGTCGGCGCTGTTCGTCACCGTCATCGGCTTGTCGATGGAACGGCTCACCATCAACCCGGTGAAAAACCCATCCGTCCTCCGGCTCATCATCATCACAATCGCGGTGTCCATCCTGCTCAAAGGCGCCGCCATGGTCGTCTGGGGGAAGTCCTCCCACTACATGCGCCACTTTTCCGGGGATGAGCCGATCCTGGTGATGGGCGCGGCCCTGTTGCCCCAGACTCTCTGGATCGTGGGCATTCTGGCCGTGGTGGTGGCGGGCTACGTGCTGTTTTTCAACCACACCATGGTCGGCAAATGCATGCGGGCGTGCGCCATCAACCGGGACGCGGCCCGGCTTGCGGGGATCAACGACCGGAACATGGTCATGCTCGCCTTCGCCCTATCCGCCGGGATCGGCGCGGTGGCCGGGATCATTATCACCCCCATCACCCAGATGGACTACACCCGGGGCGTGCTCATCGCCCTCAAGGGCTTTGGCGCGGCGGTGGTGGGCGGGCTGGGGAACTCCGGCGGCGCGGTGGCGGCCGGGGTGCTGCTGGGCGTGGTGGAGGCGGCGGGCGCCGGGTATATCTCCTCCCACTACATGGACGCCATCGCCCTGGTGATTTTGCTGGCGGTCCTCTTCATTCGTCCCGCGGGGCTGTTCGGCAGCGCCGAGGCCTCCCGCCTCAAGGAATTCTGATGGGGGCCCGATACGATTACAGGCGCGACTACATCGGGCTGGCGGTCTTCGCCCTGGTCGTGGCGCTGACCCCGCTGGTCATCCGGAATCCGTATTATCTGGGCATTCTGGTGTTCACGGCGCTCAACTGCCTGACCTGCGTGGGCCTTAGCCTGCTCATGGGCTACGCCGGCCAGATTTCCATGGGCCATGCCGCCTTCGTGGGGATCGGCGCCTACACCACGGCCATCTTGACCACCCGGCTGGGCTGGTCCCCTTGGGCCGGAATCGCGGCCGGGGCGGCGTTGGCGGGGACGGTGGCCATGGCTATCGGCGTGCCCTCCCTCCGGCTGCGGGGCCATTATCTGGCCATGGCGACCCTGGGCTTCGGTTCCATCGTCCACATCGTCACCGTTGCCGCCATCGGCCTTACCGGCGGCCCCGGCGGGCTCATGGGCATTCCGCCGCTGTCCCTTGGCGGCTGGGCCTTGGACAACGACCTGCGTTTTTTCTATTTTTCCTGGGCCATGGTCGCTCTTGGCCTGTTTCTGGCCGTCAATCTGATTCACTCCCGCACCGGCCGGGGGCTTCGGGCCATCCACGGCAGCGAGGAGGCCGCCGCCGCCGCCGGGGTCCACACCGCCGCCTTCAAAATTCAGGTCTTCGCCCTCAGCGCGGTCTACGCCGCCGCGGCCGGCGGGCTGTACGCATGCTACGTGGGCTACATCGATCCGGGTCCCTTCGACGTGATGCACTCGGTCCTGCTGGTCACCATGGTGGCGGTGGGCGGAATGCATCGTATCTGGGGGGCCATCATCGGCGCGGTGCTGCTTTCCCTTCTTCCGGATTTGCTCGCCCTGGCCGGGGAGCATCTGGCGGGGATCGGCCTTGCCTACAACACCGACTACGACATGCTGATCCACGGCGGCATCCTGCTGGCGATCATGCTCTTTTTGCCCGAGGGACTCTTCGGCGGGCTGGCCCGGGTGGTCGGATTCGCCGGGGGCCGTCTCCGGCGGGCCGGAGGCGAAGATGGCTGACGCCTTGCTGACCCTGGATTCGGTCCGGCGGGTGTTCGGCGGCGTGGTGGCCGTGGACGACGTGGATTTCGAGGCGCCCAAAGGCACGGTTTCCGCCATCATCGGACCCAACGGGGCGGGCAAAACCACCCTGTTCAACCTGATTACCGGATTTTTGAAGCCCTCCGCCGGGCGCATCCAGCTCAATGGAACCGAAATCGGCGGAACGCCGCCCCACCGGATCGCGGCCCGGGGCGTGGCCCGCACGTTTCAGCACGTCCAGATTTTTCCGGAAATGAGCGCCTTGGAAAACGTGATGGTGGGCCGCCATCTGCGCTCCCGTTCGGGGCTGCTTCGGTCTCTTTTCTCGCCGCCTTCGTTGCGGGCCGAGGAACGCCGGGTCCGGGAATCGTCTCGGGAATGGCTGGAATTCACCGGGATCGGCGAACTGGCCGACCGGCCGGCGGGCAGCCTGCCCCTGGGCAGCCAGCGAACCCTGGAGGTGGCCCGGGCCCTGGCCGCCGAGCCGTCCCTGCTGCTGCTGGACGAGCCAGCTTCGGGCCTCAACTCCCGGGAGACCCTGGCCATGGGACGGCTCATCGGTCGTATTCGGGAGATGGGGACCACGGTGGTGCTGGTGGAACACGACATGGAATTGGTCATGGAAATTTCCGATCGGGTGGTGGTGGTCAATTTCGGCCGGCGCATTGCCCAGGGGACCCCCGCCGAGGTCCAGTCCAACCCCGACGTCATCGCCGCCTACCTGGGCGAGTAGCGCCAAACCGAGGTCCCCCATGCTCAGACTCGTCAACGTCAACAGCGCCTACGGGCTGGTCCGGGTGCTCCGCAACGTCTCTCTTCACGTGGACGCCGGGGAGATCGTCACCCTCATCGGGGCCAACGGCGCGGGCAAATCCACCACCCTGCGGGCCGTCAGCGGACTCCAGCCGGTTCAGGACGGCAACATCGCCTTTGAAGGCCGGGAGATCGCCAACCAGCGGGCCGAGCGGCTGGTCCGCTTCGGCATCGCCCAGGTGCCCGAGGGCCGCCAGATTTTCCGCCCCATGACCGTCCGGGAGAATCTGGAGTTGGGCGGCTATCTGGTCTACAAAATGCACGGATCGCGCCAGCTTCGGGAGAGCATGGAGGAGATGTTCGAGCTGTTTCCCATTCTCCGGGAGCGCCGCGAACAGCTCGCCGGGACCCTTTCCGGCGGAGAGCAGCAGATGCTGGCCATCGCCATGGCGCTGATGACCCGGCCCAAGCTGTTGCTCCTTGACGAACCCTCCATGGGCCTGGCGCCGCTCATCGTGAAGGAGATTTTCCGGACCATCGCGCGGCTCC
This sequence comes from Desulfococcaceae bacterium, assembly GCA_046541515.1. Taxonomy (GTDB): domain Bacteria; phylum Desulfobacterota; class Desulfobacteria; order Desulfobacterales; family Desulfococcaceae; genus CAYFVR01. The sequence goes on along the minus strand of JBKHDD010000179.1, from coordinate 858 downwards.
AGGAGACCGACGGGCTGACGGTGCTGCTGGTGGAGCAGAACGCCGCCGCCGCCCTGGGCGTGGCCGACCGGGGCTACGTGATGGAGACCGGCCGCATCATCCTGCAAGACCGGGCCGACGCGCTGCTGGAGAATCCCGAGGTCCGCCGGGCCTACCTGGGCCGGGACCAGAAGGAGATCTGGGAGTAGGCCGGCCGAGACCCTTTTCCCACGGAGGCCGTCATGGCGTTTTGGGACCCCGACCGCGAAACCCTGGACCGGGAGGCCATCGAGCAACTGCAGCTCGAACGGCTTCAGTCCACCCTCAACCGCGTCTATAAAAACGTCCGCCATTTCCGGAAGACCTTTCAGGAGATGGACTTCTTCCCCGAGGATCTGCGCGCCCTCCCGGACCTGACCCGGCTGCCCCTGCTGACCCGGGAGGACCTGATGCGCAACTACCCCTACGACATGTTCGCGGTCCCCTTGCGGGAGGTGGTGCGGCTTCACACCCCGGTGCTGAACCAGGACGATCCGGTGGTGATGGGCTTCACCAAAAACGACCTGGACAACTGGGCCGAGCTGATGGCCCGGAGCCTCACGGCCGCGGGGCTGGACAAGGACGACGTGATCCAGGTGGCGCCCACCTTCGGCATCATGACCGGGGCCTTTGGCGTCCAGCTCGGGGCGGGACGCATCGGCGCCTCGGTGATCCCGATACCCGGCAGTTCCTTTCCGGCCCACGTCAAAATTCTGCGGGATTTCCGGACCACCGCCCTGGTGGCCACCCCCACCTTCGTTTCCGGCGTGCTTCAGTCGCTCCAGACCCTGGGGGTCGACGTAAACACGCTGTCCCTGAAATCGGTCATCCTCGGCTCCG
>JBKHDD010000178.1:0-10168 GCA_046541515.1 Desulfococcaceae bacterium | reverse complement strand
AATGTCTCTTTTTCTCCAAAATGTTCCGCTATTGCAATTTTTTTTATCACAGGCCATTGCCGTGAAGTTTTTACATGAAATTTCAATGGGATAACGGATTGATCGTCATGGCGCGGCAGGCCCGGGGCGATCCAACCTTTCACCGCCAAACTTTGCCGGGGAATCATCCCCCTTCCCCCGGCAACCGCAATTCCCGAATCCGCACCGCCGGATCGCCCTAGACATCCTCCTCCGCCGCCCGCAGCACCAGCTTGTCCGGGGCGACCTCCGAGACCACGATGTTCCGGCCCAGGTCGGTCCCCGCGCGGACCACGTGGCTGCGGCCGCCGTCCTCCCACAAAATCGCCACGGTTCCGCCGGGAGATTGCACCAGCGCCGTCAGTCGAAAGCGGTTCAGGTCCACGCCGGGAGGCTTGGGTCCGACGACCTCTCCCGTCTCCTCGCGGAATAGCGGAAGGAACGGATCGTCCATTCCGTCAAAATTGGGAACCGGCCGGTCCGCCGACCGATGGGGAGGCGTCCACTCGACGATTTTACTGGACACCGGCGGACGCGGCGCCGGCCCGCGAATTCCAACGCCGTTTTCGCCCGCGTCCGATCCGCACCCGGACGCCGGAACCATGGTTAATTTCCGCCGCAGCCCATCCCCGAATCCGGCCCCACTTCCATCCCGACCGCCGCCGATTCACCCTCGTCCGCTTGATCTTCGTCCGTTTCATCCCCACTTCCTTTTCATGGTCTCCATGGGCGCCGCCCACTGGGAGGACAACCCGTCTCCGGTTTCTCTGAATTCCCGGAAAACGAATCCCCCGCGTCCAGCCACGCCGGGTGTTTTTCCCCGTAGGCGGAGAATCGGGAGAAAAGGTGACCGCGAGACCGATTATTTTGACAAAAGCCGAGCGCTTCCGGTATCATGTCGGGAAAGGAAGCGAGGAAGAGAGAAATGGGAGCGCGTCCCCGCGGGGCGGCGGACCCCTGGCCCTGCGCGAACTGCCCGCTGGATCGACGCGGATTCCGGGACGTCTGGCGGACCGCGGCGGGGCGGATGGAGCGGTGTTTGGAGACCCGTTACGCCTGGCTGCCGGCGGCGGACCGGGAGGACATCCTCGGCCAAACGACGGAGCAGGCGATCCGGGGCATCTGCGATTTTCGCGGAGATCGTCCGGGAAAATTCGCCGCGTGGGCCTGGCGGATTTTCCGCAACCGGCTTCACGACCATTTCCGGTCCCGTTCGCCCGACGCCGAAGCGCTCTCCGACGCGCACCCCGCGACCGACGACGCCCGCGACACCGCCGAACTCCGCATGGCGCTATTGCGGTGCTTTCACCGGCATCTGCCGCTGGACGCCGACGGCTGCGTTGCCCTCTACCTCGATTTTTATCGCAGGTTCCGGACCGGCGACGACCAGAAGAAGCTGGCCGACGCCCGGGGCCTGAAGCCCAACGCGCTCAACCAACGGCTTCGACGTTGCCGGCCATTCATCCGAAGGCTCTTCCGGGCCTGTCGGGCGGAATAGGCCTGGCAGAATCCGGCAAGGGGCCGAGGTCCGGTCGGCAAAGGATCTGTATCCGCCCGCTTCCGGGCCGACCCTCCATGCCGTTCCCTTGGCGATTCCCGGTGAACGGTGGCCTCTGATCGGCCGGGGCATGTGCGATGCGGTCCACGGAAATTTCGGAAAAAAATCGGCATTGGGTTCAATCATGGTCCAACATCTGGCTCAAAAAATATAAGAGGCGCCCATGTCCACCGAACACGGCTATGGAAATTCCGAGACCGCCTCCTTCGCGCCGGCGCTGGACCTGCTGCTGGAATGGGGGCGGGCCGCGTTGCTGATCCGGCCCAACGGCGAACTGTTGATGGAGCTGGAAGGGCGCTGGGCCTATTTCCGCGCCCTTGAGCTGGAACCGGCCGACGGCATGGACGCCCTGGAAGGCGCGGTGGAAACCGCCCTGGCCTACCTGGGCGGTCCCGAAACCCTGGACGTGGAAACCGCCGACGCCGGCCGGGTGGTGGCCGCCGTCCAGATTCTGGACAACGTCGTTTTTCTGGCCGAGGCCGCAGAATCCTTCCCGGGCGCCGACCTGCTCTCCGAGCCCATGCTGGCGCGGATCGACGAACTGCTCCACCAGGTCACCGGCGACCGCTCCCCCCCGGCGGCCCGTCTGATTCCCCTCAACGACTGGCGGCGGGAATACCTTCGGCTGATTCCCAAGGAGCTTCGTTACCTGTTTCCCTGGTACACCGCCTGGGCCGACCTGCCCGCCGATCTGCTGGACCATCTGGCCGAGCACTGGGAAGAAGTTTCCGCCGGTGACGTCCGGCTCGTCGGGGTGGAAGCGGAAACCCTCTACCCGCTGCTGGCCGAAATCCGATCCGACACCGCGCTTCTCCGCCGCCTTCAGGACGACGCCCAGCTCCTTCATTTGCTGCCCCGGGTGGCGGCCGAATCCCTGCCGCTGCGCCTGCTGGCCCTCCGACAAGCCGAAATCGCCTCCCGAAGGCCGGTCCCCGACCTGGGCGCCGTCGGGCTTTATCCCGCCGCCCGGCGGCTGCTGGAAGCCCCGGTCCGCTCCCGCGCGGAACAGACCGAACGGATTCTCCTGGCCGCCCTGTGCGCGCCGTATTTGGACGACGCCCGCCGGCTGGCCTTGCTGGGCGAGGTGGAACGAAACTTGAGCGGGCGCGCTGGACTGTGGACCTCCGGCGCGGAAGCGCTGGAGGCGCTGGACCTGTGGGAAGGCGGCGGAATGGCCGACGCCGCACTGGCCGACCGAATCTGGATCATCTGGAACCAGCGACTCCGGGCCGCGGCCGCCGCCATCGATCCTGTGGCGGGCATAGAAGCGGCTCTGCAAAAGCTGACCGACGCCCGGGACCGTTCACCCATCTCGGACCCGCCTGCCCGGGTCCAATCGCCGGAACCAGGCCCGTCCCCGAAACGAAAGCCCCGCCGCCGATGGATCGCCGGGGCCGCGGCGGCCGGCTTCGCGGCGCTCTTCGTCACGGCGCTGGTGGATTTCGGACCGGACTCGGTGGTGGTGGAGACGTCGAATCGGACCGTGACGCGGAAAATGCCGACGCCCGCTTCCGACCTGGAATCGCCGCCGGCGTTGGAACCGCTCCCGTCTTTCCGGCTGGACCGGCTATCCGAACCCCGGGAAATCCCCGATCCCTTCGCGCCGCTGTTCGATAAAAACGGTCGGGCCGGGACGACGGAAACGGCGGCCGACGGGTTGACGGGCGTCGATCTGGATCAATTGCGGCTGGTGGGAATCGTTCGGACGGCCAACGGCGCGGGGGTGATGTTGGAGGGGCCGGGAAATCGCGGCTACACGGCCCGGCAAGGCGACCCGGTGGGGGCCGAAGGCGGTCGAATCGCCGAAATCCGCGACCGCGCCGTGGTTATCGAAGGCCCGGAGGCCGAACGGCGGGAATTGCCGTTGCGGACGGTTGTGCGGTTGGGGGAGGGCCAATAGATTCCCCCTTGATTTTCCCCCTGATCGCCCTACTCTTCCGCCATGTTGCGAGAACTCTCCATCCGAAACTTCGCCATCATCGACGACCTGCGCATCGGGTTCGACGACGGGCTGACCATCCTGAGCGGCGAGACCGGCGCGGGCAAGTCGATCATCATCAACGCCGTCAACCTGCTGTTGGGCAGCCGGGCCACCGCCTCCTTCGTGCGCACCGGCGCGGAATCCGCCGAGCTGGAAGCCTTCTTCGACATCCCGCCCGACTCCGAAGCCGCCAGGATCATGGCCGAAAACGAACTGGACCCGGCCGAAGGGCTTCTCGTCCGCCGGATCATCGCCGTCAACAACCGCCACAAAATCTACATCAACAACCGCCTCTCCACCATCCGGCTCCTCGCCGAAATCACCGAAAACCTCGCCAGCATTTCCGGCCAGCACGCCCACCAGGGGCTGTTGGACGAATCCGGCCACCTGGACATCCTGGACCAGTTCGGCGACCTCCTGCCCATTCGTCAGCGGGTCAAGGACCGTTTCGCCGCCGTTCAGCCGCTCATCTCCCGGCTGGAAAAGCTCCGGCGCACCCGGGAGCGACAGGCCGAGCAGATGGAGCTGCTCTCCTTTCAGCAATCGGAAATCGAGGCCGCCGCCATCCAGCCCAACGAAGACGAGGCGCTGGAGCGGGAGCTGTCCATCTTGAAAAACGGGGAAATGCTCTTCGAGGCGGTCCACGGGGCCGTGGAGGCGCTCTACGCCTCGCCCGGCGCGGTGGTGGAGCGGATGGTGGAGATCCGCAAGTCGCTGGAAAAGGCCGGCGAGGTCGATTCCGCCCTACAGCCGGCCGCCGAGGGGCTGGCCGACGCCGCCTTCCGGGTGGAAGACATCGTGGAGACCCTGCGCGGCTACATCGACCAGATCGAGACCGACGACAGCCGCATGGCGACGGTGGAAGAGCGGCTGGCGGCGCTAAAAAAGCTCAAGAAAAAATACGGCGGATCCCTGGAATCCGTCCAGGCGCATCTGGAATCGGTGAAGCGCCGGCTTTCCGAAGTGGAGAACATCGACGACGAAATCGCCGCGGCCGAGACGAAGCTGGACGGAGCGCGGCGGGATTTGCTGACAACGGCGGAAAAACTTTCCAGCCAACGCGCCAAGGTGGCGAAATCCCTGGGCGCCAAGGTGGAATCGGAGCTGGCCTCCCTGCGCATGGCCGACAGCCGGTTCACGGTGGCCCTCGCCCCCATCCCCGCCCGGGACGCCGCCGGCCCCTGGCTTATCGACGGCGACCGCGCCATTTCGGAAACCGGATTGGATCGGGCCGCCTTCCAGATCGCCCCCAACGTGGGCGAGGCGCTCAAGCCGCTATCGGAAATCGCCTCCGGCGGCGAGCTGTCCCGGGTGGTGCTGGCCCTCAAGGCCATTCTGGCCGCCATCGACGCCGTGGGCACCGTCATCTTCGACGAGGTGGACGCCGGCATCGGCGGCGGCACCGCGGAGATCGTGGGGCGAAAAATCGCGGCGCTGTCCGCCCATCACCAGGTGCTGTGCATCACCCATCTGCCCCAGATCGCCCGCTTTGGCGATCACCACTTCCGCATTGAAAAATCGGTTTCCAAGGGCCGAACCCGCACCGACATCGCCCCGCTCTCCCACGAAGAACGGGTCAATGAACTGGCCCGGATGCTGGGCGGGGTGGAGCTGACCCCGGCGACGTTGGAGCACGCGCGGGAGATGGTGGGGGAAAAATGAAAACGGCGGAACGGGTTTAATGGACCGTTCCGCCGTTTGGCGTTTTCGGGAATGGAATGTTGGCGGAATGCCGTTTCCTTCCCACGCCGATCATTTTGGGATTTCAAATGGGCAATGGCGCCGAATTGACCAAGGGGCGAATGCGATTGGCCCCCGCGACAAGCCCATCCGTCAGGGACAGGGCATCCCGCTGATGTAGGTCGGCCAAACGTCCGGGTCGGCGTCGTCGCAGTCGGCCAGGGGCAGCAGGCTGGGTTCGATCACCGGCGGGAATTCCGGTCCGTAGACGTAGCCGTCGCCGTCCCGGTCGCGGTAGGGATCGTTCTCCCAGACCACCGACAAGTCCAGCTCCGGCACGGCCAGATCGGGCATTGCCGCGTTGAGCGCCGCCACATGCCGATTGGCCAACAGGGCGTATCCGGTGTTGGACGGATGGATTCCGTCAAGGCTGAACGCGCCGCCGCCCCAAGTCCGGGTCAGATTGTTTCCCGCGACGGTGATCTCCCCGGCCGCCAATCGCTCCAACGTGCCGTTCACGTCCACCAAATGAACGTTGGGCCGCCGGGCCAGATCGGCAATCAATTGATTGAGCGCCGCCACCCGTTCCTGAATCGGCGCGGCTTCCTCCGGGGTCAGCACGAAGGACTCGGAGGCGGCCCGGGTCCCCAGGATCGCCGCGTTCAGCAGCGCGTTGTTGGTGCTCAGGGCCCGCGCCACGCTCTGTTCCGGCGCGTCCGGATTCAAAAAGGGGCCGAACCCCAGCGCTTCGCCGGGGGCCAGCGCGGTCACCTCCGCTCCGGGAAACACCGCCAGCCGCTCCAAATCCTCCGGCGTAAGCAAAAAAGCCACCTGGCTCACGTCCGGAATGTTGGCGATCAGCACCTCGGCCCGGGGGATGGCGGAAAGCCGCTCCACGATTTCGGTCAAATGGGCCGTCACGTCGGGCAAATCATGGCCCATGGCGGGATCGTTCAAAAACGCTTGAATCGCCTCGGAATTGAGCAGGGTTCCGGACTCCCGAAGCACGGCGCCCAGCACGTCGTTGTTGCCGATCCAAAGGGTGATGATCTTGCGCTTGTCCGGATAAAGACCGGCCAGATATTCCGCCGCTTCCAGCGGAGAAACCGGCCCGCCGACCAGTTGGGGAATCGGGGCCAGCAACGCGTCCAGCAACGGGTTCCCTTCTCCGGTCCGCTCCGAAATCAACTCCAGGGCGTCCAAACCGCTCACGCCCAGGTTGAAGGGAAGGTATTCCGGATGAATCCGCGCCCCGTCGGCCGTAATCAGCGGATCCCGCCAAATCGTAAAGGCCCGGGCGTCCATTTGCTCCGCCAAAACCTGGGGGAAGCTGTTCACCTGGGTGAATTCGTTGACCATGGCGCTTTGCACTCCGTTGACCAGACTGTCGCCCAGGTTGATCAGGACCACCGGCTCTTGGCCGGTCAGCCGAACCGCGCTCCAGGTTCCGGTCTGTCCATCGGCGTTCGTCCACGTGCCGGCAAGAGAATCTCCCTCCGCATTCCCCCGGGCGGAAATCCGGCCGTCGTCGAAGCTCACGCCGTTCGCCGCGGCCGTTCCGGCGCCGGAAACCGGCGGGCCGTCCACCGGGGATCGCGCGACCTGGATCAATTCGCCATCCTGGGAAATTTCCAGCAGCTCGGGACCAATATCCGCCCGCCCTCCGTCCGCTGAATAATAAAAATCCCAGTTCCCCGCCACGTCCGGCGTCTGGTGAACCGTTACCGTGCCGTTGTCGCCGCCGCAACCTGCGGCCATTAAAAATCCGGAAAGCAAAAAAACCAATAACAGGTTTTCAAAGGCCAATTTTCCGCGTTTAAGCATGCCCTTCTCCCTTTCTCGTTTGGCGAGGCTTCCAACGTCCGGACAGCCTCGGCTTTACCCGATTTTTGGTTTTCAATTTTCAAAATAATGCAAACCTTATAGAAAAGGAAGGGCGTATTCGAAAATCGCTCGTTTCGAGACCAATTTACCGCGGCCGCCCCTTTGACGACCCGGAGAAACATGGGTATTCTTTGCCATGAGCTTCGAAACCATCGATCACACCGCCGATCTGGGCGTCCGCGTTTGGTCGCCGAACCTTTCCAGTTTATTCGCGGAAGCCGCCCGGGCCATGACCAGCCTTATGGCCGACTCCGACGCCATCGAAGGCCGGGAAACGGTTTCCATCTCCGCCGAGGGCGCGGACGCCGCCGACCTGATGGTCAATTGGCTGCGGGAAATTCTGTATCTCTGGCATGGCCGAGAGTTGCTGACGGCGGAGGCGGAAGTGCTGGAAATCGACGAAACCCGGATCCAAAGCCGAATCCGCTGCGATCCCCATGACCCGACGCGGCACGAAATCCGCCACGAACTCAAAGCGGTCACCTACCACGATCTCCGGGTGGAACCCACCCCCGACGGCTGGGAGGCGGTGGTCATTTTCGACGTATGACGGGTTCGAACGTCCGAAAAGTCCCTTTTTTCGAAAACAGGACCGCAAAAAACGCCCAAGGGGAAATTCATATGTCCATCGAGCTGAAACCCATCGACGATTACCGCTGGGAACTGCCCCAAACCGGCGCCATGCAGGCGCCGGGCCGGATTTACGGCACGAAAAAATTGGTTGACGCGCTGCAAAAAGAAGGTTCCCTAAAGCAGGTCGCCAACGTGGCCACCCTGCCGGGCATCCTGGACGCCTCCTTGGCCATGCCCGACGCCCACCAGGGCTACGGCTTCACCATCGGGGGGGTGGCGGCCTTCGACTGGGAAACCGGCATCGTCTCTCCCGGCGGCGTGGGCTACGACATCAACTGCGGCGTTCGGCTGGCCCGGACCCATCTGACCGAAGAAGAGGTACGTCCGCGAATCCGGGAGCTGGTGGAAGACCTGTTCCGGAACGTTCCTTCCGGCGTCGGCTCCACCGGCCCCGTGAAGCTGGACAAACGGGACGAAAAAAGGGTATTGGAGGAAGGCGCCGGCTGGGCGGTGCGACAGGGCTTCGGCGAGGCGGCCGACCTGGACCACACCGAGGACGGCGGCCGGATGGCCGGAGCGGACCCCGAAACGGTGAGCGACCGAGCGATGGAGCGGGGCCGCAAGCAGCTTGGCACCCTGGGTTCCGGGAATCATTTCCTGGAAGTGGGCGTGGTGGACGAAATCTTCGACCCGACTGCGGCCGGGGCCTTCGGGCTTTTCGAGGGACAGGTCACCGTGATGATTCACACGGGTTCCCGTGGCTTCGGCTACCAGGTCTGCGACGATTTTCTGGCCCGGATGGCCAAGGCGGTCAAGTCGCTGCCCTTCGCCCTGCCGGACCGGCAACTGGCCTGCGCCCCGGTTCAGTCGGAAACCGGTCGGGATTACCTGGCCGCCATGGCCTGCGCGGCCAATTACGCCTGGGCCAATCGCCAGATCCTGCTGCACCGGGCCCGGGAAACCTTCCAGAAAAGCCTGGGCATCAGCCCACGCGATTTGGGAATGCGGCTGGTCTACGACGTCTGCCACAACGTGGCCAAGCGGGAGACCCACACGGTGGACGGAAAAAAGCGAACCGTATGCGTCCACCGCAAGGGCGCGACCCGATCGTTCCCCAAGGGCCACCCGGACGTTCCGGCGGATTATCGATCCGTGGGCCAGCCGGTATTGGCGCCCGGAGACATGGGCACGGCCTCCTACGTGCTGGTGGGCACGGAAACCGCCATGGCGGAAACTTTCGGCTCCACCTGTCACGGCGCCGGCCGGGCGCTGAGCCGGAAAGCCGCCAAAAAGGCCGCGAAAGGGCGGGCGCTCCATCGTGAGTTGGAGGACCGGGGCGTTTTCGTCAAATGGACCGGCCGAAGCACGATGTCCGAGGAAATGCCGGACGCCTACAAGGACGTTTCCGAAGTGGTGGAGGCGGTCCACGGCGCGGGCATTTCCCGAAAGGTGGCCCGCCTGCGGCCCATCGGCGTGGTAAAAGGCTGACCCCATCCGTCCCCCGGAAGATCGACCGTGCGATTCGGCCCGCGGAATTTGAAACCATTTTCGACCGCCGCCAATCCGTTCACGCGCTTTGGCTTGTCCGCTCCGGATGGAACCCGCGCGATTCCCTCCCGTTCCCCCGAATCTCTTACGACCCGCCCCGGCGGATGGGAATTCCTTTCATGGACCCAATTCAAGCGGCGATCCTGGGGGTGGTCCAGGGCCTGACCGAGTTCCTTCCGGTCAGCAGCTCCGGCCACCTCGTCTTGTTTCAAAAACTGTTCGGGCTGAACGAGCCCGGCTTGATCTTCGAAGTCAGCGTCCACATGGGCACGCTTGCGGCGGTGGTCATCTTTTTTCGAAATGAAATTCTGGGTCTGCTGACCGCGCTCTGGCGGCTGGGGGCCACTTTGATCCGCCGGGAACCCGCGGGCGCGATCTTGGCCGATCCGGAGGTCCGGCTGGCGGCGCTCATCGTGGTCGGCTCGGTCCCCACGGCGGCGATCGGTTTGATTTTCAACGAAATGGCCGACCGGCTCTTTAATTCCACCGCTCTGGTGGGCTGCATGTTGCTGGTCACGGGAACCTTGCTGTGGTGCACGGGCCGGCTGAAAACGGACGGCCGAAGCGTCGCCGGATTCACCTTCCCCGCCGCCTTGGCGATCGGCGTGGCCCAGGGGCTGGCCATCCTTCCGGGAATTTCCCGATCCGGCGCCACCATCGCCGCCGGCCTGTTTTTGGGGGTGGACGGCCCCACTGCGGCCCGCTATTCGTTTCTGCTGTCGATCCCGGCCATCCTGGGCGCGCAGGTGTTGAGCCTGACCGACCTGGGCGGATACGCCCCGGACGTGGGCGTGATTTTGACCGGCGCCCTAACCGCCGCGCTGGTGGGGTACGCGGCGCTGGCCTTTCTGGTCTATATCGTCAATAAAAACCGAATGCCGCTGTTCGCGCCCTACTGCTGGATTTTGGGGGCGGTCACGCTGGCC
>JBKHDD010000177.1:0-10350 GCA_046541515.1 Desulfococcaceae bacterium | reverse complement strand
TAGGCGGCCGAATCCAACAAGGCCCGAATCCGGGCCGCAACTTCCGAAGGCCCCCGCCCGTCCGTTTCCACCGAATGATGGGCCGCGCTTGCGTACAACGGCTCCCGCTCCGCCAGGGTGGAGCGAACCTCCGCCGCCAGCCCGTCATCCGTCAACGCCGGCCGGTTTTCCGCCGTCCCCGGATCGTTTCCCAGGCGGTAAAGAATGGTTTCCGGCCGAGCGGTCAGCCAAACCACCGTTCCGTTTTCGCGCATCATTTGGACGTTGGCGGGATCGAGAACCACGCCGCCGCCGGTGGCGACGATTTGCCCGTCCCCCTGGGACAAATTTTGGAGAATCTTCGACTCTTCGCGGCGGAATGCGGCCCATCCGTTCTCCGAAACGAACGCGGAAATGGATTGGCCGATCTCCCGGGTCAACGCCACATCCGCGTCGATAAACCGCAAACCAACGCCTTCCGCCAATAGGCGTCCCACCGTGGTCTTCCCGGTGCAGCGGTAGCCGATCAGCCAAAGATTCATGCCGGATACAGCTCCCGGAAGACATCCCAGAAGCCGGGGAAGGATTTGCCGACGCAGTGTTCGTCCAAAATGCGGACGCCCGGAACGCGGAGGCCGGCCACGGCGAAGCTCATGGCAATCCGATGGTCGTCGTAGGTGTGGATATCCGCGCCGTGGGCCGGACCGCCGGCGACGCGCAGACTGTCCGGGCCGGTTTCGGCCTGAATCCCCATTTTGCCCAATTCCGTGGCCACGGCGTCCAGCCGGTCGCACTCCTTGGCCCGGAGATGGGCCACGTTCCGGATGACCGTGGTTCCCTCGGCGAAGGCGGCCACCACGGCCAGGGTCGGGACCATGTCCGGGATGTCGCCCATGTCCACGTCCACCGCCCGGAGCGGCCCGCCCGTGAGGGCGATTCCCGCTTCGGTCCGCTCCACTTGGCAGCCCATGGCCTGGAAATGGTCCAGCAGCCGAATGTCGCCCTGGAGCGTTTCGGCGGCGGTGTCCCGGACGGTTGCGGTCCCGCCTGTGATTGCGGCGGCGGCCCAAAAATAGCTGGCGTTGGAAACGTCCGGCGCGACCCGGTAGACGCCGGGACGGTAGCGCTGGCCTCCGGACGCCACAAACCGGGAATAGCCGTCCCGCTCCACCCGGACGCCGAACCCTTCCATGATGGCCACGGTCATGTCGATGTAGGGCCGGGAGACCGGAGCTTCGGTCACCCGGATGTCCAGCCCGTCCCGAAGGCAAGGCGCCATGAGCAACAGGCCGGAAAGGTATTGGCTGCTGACGCCGCAGCGAATGTGGACCGGTCCGCCAACCGGCGGGCCGCCGTCCAGGACCACCGGCGGGCAGTTGTTCCCGCGAACCGAACGGGCGTTGACGCCGAGTTCCGTCAACGCCTCCAGCAGCTCTCCCACGGGCCGTTCCCGCATTCGCGGCGTCCCGTCCAACACCGTGGGACCGTCGGCCAGCGCGGCCACGGCGGTGAGCAGCCGCATGGAGGTTCCGGAATTGCCCAGAAAAATTTCGCCGCCGGCCCGCAGCCTTCCGCCCGTCCCCGCCAAATGAATCGCGCCGTCCCCTTCCCGGACCTTCACCCCGAATTTTTTGAGGGCGTTAAGGGTCAACGCGGTGTCTTCGCTCCGCAAGGGGTCGAGAACGGAACATTCCCCGCCGGAGAGCCCGGCGGCGATGAGCAGGCGGTGGGTGTGGCTTTTGGAACCGGCCACGCGAACGGTGGCGGACACCTTTTCCAACGGTTGGATTTCGATCATTCACCGCCTCCCAAGGCCGCTGCGACGGCGGCCCGCATGACCGGCAACGGCGCTTTCTCTCCCGTCCAAAGTTCAAATTGAAACGCGCCCTGATAGACAAACATGGCCATTCCGTCAATGGTGACGCAACCCCGCTGTTTCGCCTCCCGCAGCAATCGGGTTTCGCGGGGATTGTAGACGGTGTCCATGATCAACGTTCCCGGGGTCAACGCGTCGGCGGAGATCGGCGTGTCGTCGAAATTGGGGGACATCCCCAAGGGCGTCGCGTTCACCAGCACCTGGCAGGCGGCGGGATCGAAATCCTCCAAGGGCCGGAATTCCGCGCCGATGTCCCGGGCCAGCGTTTCGCCGCGGTCGACGGAGCGATTGACCACCGTCACGGCGGCCCCCTCGGCGCGAACGCCAAACCCCACGGCCCGGGCCGCGCCCCCCGCGCCGATCACCGCCACCGATTTTTCAGCCAGATTCACCTTTTCGGAAAGGGCCGCCACGGCCCCGAGGCTGTCGGAGTTGTAGCCAACCAGCTTTCCGTCCCGGTTGACGAGGGTGTTCACGGCCCCGATCTCCCGGGCCATGGGCGCAATTTCATCCAGATGATCCATCACGGAAACCTTGTGGGGGATGGTGACGCTGACGCCCCGGATGCCCAATGCGCGAACGGCGTCCACCGCCGCGCGAATATCCGTCACCCGAAAGGCGAGATAAGCCCCGTTGACGCCGGCGTGCCGGAATGCGGCGTTGTGCATGACGGGACCGAGACTGTGCCCCACCGGGTCGCCGAAAACGCAGTGAAGGGAGGTGCGGGCGTTCAAGACCATGGGCGCATTTTCCGCGCCGGTCATCGTTCCCCCGCCCGGGGGTAGGAGCCCAGAATTTTCAGGTAGAGGGAAAGGCCGGCCATCCGCTCCACCGTTTCGGACACGGCGGCGTCCTCGATGTGTCCCTCCACGTCCACAAAGAAAAAATAGCTCCAGTTCTGGTGCTTGGTGGGACGAGACTCCAGTTTCACCATGTTGAGACCCGATTCGGCGATGGGCTGAAGCACGCGGTACAGCGCGCCGGGAATGTGGCTGGTGACGAACATCAGCGAGGTTTTGTCCTCCCCCGTCCGGTGGATTTCGTCGCGGCCTATCACCAGAAATCGGGTGGTGTTTCGGGCCGCGTCCTCGATGCGGGAGGCCACCACGTTGAGATCGTAGATGTGGGCCGCCTCGCTGCTGGCCACCGCCGCCGCGCCCGCTTCGTCGGCGGCTTTTCGGGCGGCGTGGGCGGTGCTCCGGCTTTCCACCAGCGCCGCGCCGGGCAGGTATTTCTGAAGCCATTTCCGGCACTGGGCGAAGGCCTGGGGGTGGGAATAGACCGTCCGGATGTCCTGGAGGGAACCCTCCTTGGCCAGCAGATCGTGGGAAATCGCCTGGTATCGCTCCGCGCAGATCTTGAGCTCCGACTCGAAAAAAAGGTCCAGGGTATGGTTGACCGCGCCCTCGATGGAATTTTCCACCGGAACCACGCCGTAATGGCAGGTCCCCTTTTCCACCTCGGTGAACACGTCCTGAATGCTGGGCTGGGGCACGTATTCCACCGACTGGCCGAAATGGTTCATGGCGGCCAGGTGGGTGAAAGTCGCCTCCGGCCCGAGGAAGGTGACCCGTTGAGGGCTCTGCAACTGGCGGGACGCGGCCATGATCTGGGTGAACAGGTGGCGGAGCACCCGCTCGTTGAGCGGCCCCCGGTTCCGCTCGATCAGCCGGTTGAAGATGGCGCTCTCCCGGGCGCTGTCCAGCACCTGACGGCCGGCCTCGGCTTTGAGGCGGCCCACCTCCACCACCAGCTCCAGCCGCCGATTGATCAGCTCCAACAGCCGGTTGTCGATCTCGTCGATGGCCCCGCGCAAATGCAGCAATTGTTCCCCGGCCTGGTCCGGCGAATCGGCTTCGGCGGAAGGACCTCCGCCAACCCGGGAAGGGCCGCCGGTCGGATTTCGCGTCCCGTCCGCCCCCTGGTCGGACGGCGGTGAATTCCGTTTTTTCTCGTTTTCGCTCATGATCCCGTCCACAACAGCCCTTCTCCCGGTTCCCGCTGGGAAAAGGGGATGACTTTGCCCGCCGACCGCAGCCGTTCCCGGGCCTCCAGGAGCAGGGCCTCGGTCTCGTCCCAGCCGATGCAGCCGTCGGTCACCGATTGGCCATACCGCAACTTCGCCAACTCCGCCGACAGGGCCTGTTTTCCGGGAACCAGAAAACTCTCCAGCATGACCCCGGCGATGTCCCGTTCTCCCCCGGCGCGACGGGCAACCAGCTCTCGCAGGACGCCGGGCTGTCGGCGGTGATCCTTCCCGGAATTGCCGTGGGAGCAGTCCACCACCAGCCGGGTCGGCAAGTTTGCGGCGGAAAGTGCGTTTCGCGCCTCGGCCACCCCTTCCAGGTCATGGTTGGGCCGACGGCCGCCACGCAGGACAAGGTGGGCGCTAAGATTCCCCTCGGTCCGAACCAACCCCACCCGACCATCGGGCGTTAAACCCGGAAACTGGTGGGGAGAGCGGGCCGACCGAATGCCGTTGATCGCCGGCGCCAGTCGGCCGTCGGTGGCGTTCTTGAAACCCGCGGGACAGGGGAGTCCGCTGGCCATTTCCCGGTGGGTTTGGGATTCGGTCGTCCGGGCGCCGATGGCGGCCCAAGAAACCAGATCGCCCAGATAGGCCGGCGTGGCGGGACCGACGAACTCGGTGGCCACCGGCAGGCCCATGGCGTTGATGGCGGTGAAGAGACGGCGAGATCGGAGCAACCCTTCGCCCAGGTCGTCGCTTCCGTCCAGCCGGGGGTCCACGGCCAGCCCTTTCCAGCCCAGGTGGGTCCGGGGTTTTTCCACGTAGGCCCGCATGACCAGCAGCAGGGTATCCGCCACCCGTTCGGAAAGCTCCCGCAAGCGGCCGGCGTAATCCAGCGCCGCCACCTCGTCGTGCACGGAGCAGGGACCGGCCACCACCAGCAGCCGCTGGTCCTTTCCGGCCAAAATCCGGCGTACCGCCTCCCGGCCGGCGGCCACCGTCCAGCGGGCCGTTTCGGTTCCGCAAACCCCCGCCCGAAGTTCCGCCGGCGTCGCCAGGGGCGCCGTCGTCCGGGAGGCGGCGTGCCGAATCTTGGCTCCGCGACCTTTTGCCAAAGCCGATTCCGTCTCCAGTTCCGCTCGGGAAACCGGCCGGGAACCGGCGCCGTCCGTTGCCGCCGCATCAATTCGTCCCATGAATCACCGCCTCCAGTTCGGTCAGGGAAATCGGCGTCACCACCGCCTCCCCGATCCGGTTCAGCAGGACGAAACGAATCTGGTCGCCCGTCCGTTTTTTGTCGCGCCGCAGGGCCGCCACCGCCGCCTCGGGATCGACTCCGCAATGAATGGGGAGACCCATGCGGGTCAGCAACGCGGGAATCCGCTCCGCCTCGGCTTCGGAGATCAGCCCCCGGCGCACCGAAAGCTGGGCCGCCACGGTCATGCCGATGCTCACCGCCTCGCCGTGGCCGACGCCGGCGGTGGATTCCACCGCGTGGCCGAAGGTGTGGCCAAAGTTGAGAATCCGCCGCTCCCCGGCCTCCCGCTCGTCCCGGCTGACCACCCCGGCCTTGATCCGCACCGAGTCGCAAACGAACCGATCCACCGCCTCGGGCGGCAATTCCGCGGCCGTCTCGCCGATCTCTTCCAAATATCGGAACAAGTCCGCGTCGGCGATGGCCGCATGCTTCACGATTTCGGCCAGGCCGCAACGGATTTCGGCGGGCGGAAGGGTGGCCAGCACGTCCGGCGGGCAAAGCACGAATTCGGGCTGGTTAAACACGCCGATCATGTTCTTGAAGCCTTCGAAATTCACCCCGTTCTTGCCGCCCACGCTGGCGTCCACCTGGGCCAGAAGGGTGGTGGCCACGAATCCGAACCGGACCCCCCGCAGGTAGGTGGAGGCCACGAAGCCGGTCAAATCGCAGACCACGCCGCCGCCAATTCCGAGGATGAAGGCGTCCCGATCCGCCTCGGCGGACACCAGCGCCCGAAAGGCCGAAGCCGCCCCTTCCAGGCTCTTGGCGCCCTCCCCTTCTCCCGTGCCGATTTCCAACACCGGCGCGTCGGGAAACCGGTCGCCGTGATGGCGGCGCACGGTCGGGTCCGTAAAAATGAACAAGCGCCGGTCCGGCAGCAAGTCGGCGACCGTCTCCAGCCGCCCCCCGACCGCAATGTGGGATTGTCCGTATTTTCCGCTGACATCGAAGGTTTTCATGATCCCGTTCCGAATTTCCCTGTTAGGCGCCGATTTCGCCTTGCCCGGGATGGCGGACAAAAATCCGAAGGATTCCGTCTCCCAACCGCCTCCCGATCCCGGCTCCGAAGAGGATCGGAACCGTTCCGCCATTTTCCGCCGCCGATTCCCGAAGCGACCAAACGGAGCGCAATCGTTCTCGAAAGCCGCACTCCGGCATTCCTTTTCTCCTTCTTCGGGAAAGGGAACGCCGGGGCTCCGGCGGTCGAAAACGGCTCAGGCCACCTTGTACCGGGGCGCTTCGCCCGGGCCGCAAACGCAACCTTCCTTGCCGTTGCGTCGCTGCAACTGGTCGTGGGCGGAAAGGATGAGTTGCTCGGTGGTCTCCCAGGAGATGCAGGCGTCGGTGATGGAGACGCCATACTGAAGGGTGCTCCGGTCGCCGGTATTTTTCTGATTTCCCTCGTGAATGTTGCTTTCCAACATCATGCCGGTGATTCGGTCGTTGCCGTCCATGATCTGGTTGATCACGTCCTGCCACACCACCACCTGACCCTGGTGCCGCTTTCGGCTGTTGGAATGGGAGCAGTCGATGGTGAGCGATTCGCAAAGGCCCTTTGCGCGGAGCTGCTGGATGGCTTCCTGGACGCTGACGCTGTCGTAGTTGGGTCGGCTTCCGCCCCGGAGCACCAGATGGGCGTAGGGATTGCCGGTGGTTTTGACCACGGCGCTCCGGCCCTCCTGGTCGATGCCCAGAAAACTTTGGGGCGAACCGGCGGCGATCATGGCGTTCACCGCGGTGTCCAGCCCGCCGTCGGTGCAGTTTTTGAAGCCGACCGGCATGGAGAGGCCGGAAGCCATTTCGCGGTGAGTCTGGGATTCGATGGTGCGGGCGCCGATTGCGGCCCAGCAAACAAGGCCGGCGATGTACTGGGGGGTGATGGGGTCGAGCATTTCGGTGGCGGTGGGCATTCCCATTTCCGTGATCCGAAGCAGCAACTGGCGGGCCCGGCGAAGACCGGTGATGATGTCGCAGGAGCCGTCCAGGTGGGGGTCGTTGATCATTCCCTTCCAGCCCACGGTGGTCCGGGGCTTTTCGAAATAGACTCGCATGACCAGTTCCATGGTGTCCTTGACCTTCTCGCGGAGTTCCGCCAGCCGGCGGGCGTAATCCAGGGCGACCTCCTCGTCGTGAATCGAACAGGGACCCGTGATGACCAGCAGCCGGGGGTCGTCCCGGTCCAGAATGGCCTGGATGGTTTCCCGCCCCGCCAGGACGGCGTGGCTGGCGGCATCGGTCATGGGAAGTTCGGATTTGAGGGTTTCCGGGGCGATGAGCGGGACGAATTTGTCGACGTGCAGGTCGTGCGTGGGCTTCATGGATCGATCTCCTTGGGCTGGAACGCAAAAGGCCGCGAGGGGTGTCCCCGCGGCCCTTAAAACCGAAAAAGCCGCGGGCTTTGTCTGCCTACGGCTTTTTGCTTTTCGAGAGTGTACGGCTTCAGCGCACCCCAGGCAGACGTCTGACGGGAAAAAAATAATACCAAAACCAAAAATAGACGCCTGCGAACATGGATGGAAGCCTTTTTCAAAATGAAAGTTTCTCCGTTGCTACACAATCGGGGGAAGGGTGTCAAGCGCTTTTTGATTCAAGTTTTGTTGGACGGCGATGGAGGCGCTCCCCTTGGCCCGGCAAAAACCTTGACAAGCCACACCGCTTCGTTAAAGTAAAGCGGCGCCTTTACCGATTCCAGGAAAATCCAAATGAACCGATTTGGACGGGGATTTCTCCCCTTTTTGCCGTTTCTGGCGATTGGATGGACCTTTGGGCCGGCCGCCCTGGCCGAAACATCCGACAAGACCTTCCGGATTTCCGTCAGCCAGTTCGTGGAACATCCCCGCTGGCCGCCGGGCTCGTCTCCGACCTGGATGCCCCCGGCGGAAGCATCCCGGGCGTGTGGGACCGACCGCCGGTGGACCGTCACATCGAAATGGCGCGAATCTTTTATTCGGGCTTGAAACGGCTGGGCGTCCTTCGCAACGCGGGGGAGGCCAACTCCCGAGCCACGGCGGAGCAAATCAAAGAGGAAGGCGCCAAACACGGCTTCGAGGTGGTGGAGGCCACCGTTTCCAAATCCAGCCTGGTTGATTGGGCGAGGGGGCCTGCAAAACGCCACTACCAAAACTTGCCAAGACAAATGGCGTCACGTCCAATTCCGCGCTTTGAAATCCGTTCCCGTGCACCCCTCCCCCGGCTTTCCCGTCAGGGCGTTGATCCTGGAGGCCCCCCGTGCCCAACACGCTGGTCCACATCGGTATCCACCTGCCGATTACGCGGGGAATTTTTCGCCGCGCCGATCCGAAATGGATTTTGCTGGGCTGCGTGGTTCCGGACTTGCCCTGGATTTTCCAGCGGGCGGCAAGGGTTTTTCTCCCCGGCGCAAACCCGGTGGATTTGCGGCTCTACGCCACCGTCCAGGCATCCCTCTTTTTCTGCCTGTTTTTTTCCGCCGGCGCGGCCCTTCTCTCCCGCCGCCCCCTTCGAAATTTCGCCATCCTCGCCTTGGGATCGGCCCTTCATCTTTTCTTGGACGCCCTCCAGATCAAATGGGGAAACGGCGTCCATTTTTTCGCGCCCTTCTCCTGGCGAATGACCCAGTTTGGCCTCTTTTGGCCGGAATCTCCGGCAACCGGTTTTTTCACGTTCCTGGGGATGGGGGTTCTAGGCGCCTTCGGCTTCCGGAGGACCGACGAAGACGCGCCGATTCGCCGGATGGCGAACCTTCCCACAGCCTGGACTTTGGCCGGTTTCCTTCTCGGGGGCTACCTGCTTTTGCCGCCTGCCCTGCTTTCCGGCCCGGAACGGGCGAACAATCATTGCACAGACACGTTGCGAGATAGGGACAATCGAATCGGAAAGCCGATCCAACTGGACCGGGTGCGCTGGGAGCCCGAAACGGGAATCCATGTTTTTTCGGGAGACGCGCTGAAAGCGGACGGATTGGAAGGCGCGCCCGCAGGCACGGTTTCCATCCAGGGCCGTTTTGTTTCTCGGAATCGGATCGAAGTCCGCCGATGGAAACGGCATCCGGCCGGACTGCGGAATCTGGCGTCCTACATCGGGTTGTCGGGCATCGCATTGGCGTGGGGATGGGCGGGTTTTCGTCGATTCAGAGCGGAGAGTTCAAACGGGGAATGAACGAGGAAAAACGCCCCCGCCTCCCGCCGTTCCCGCCGGCGACCTTCGAACCGATGGACGCGTCGATCCGCCCCGTCTCCGGCTCATCGCCTTGCCGGAAGACTTCGCCCACGCTATCAGGTCGCTCAGGGGCCCGAGACCGCTTCGACGATGCGGCGGTGGGTTCCGTCGGCTTTCATGGCGGCCAGGACATCGGCGATTCGACCGGCCAAGGCGCGGTGGCGGGCATTCAGGTACAGGAACATCTCCCGCGTTTCAAGCGGCGGCGAAAGAGGACGAACCCCGGGCGCCGAAAATTCGCGCAGAAAGGCTTCGCCCTCCATGCGGTCGATCACCGCCACGTCGATCCGGCCGATTTCCAGCATCCGGAACAGGGAATCGATATCGCCCATGCGATGCAGGGCCCGGGCGTCCGCGAGTCGGTTCTCCAGTATCTTCCAGCCGGATACGACTCCCGTCCGATAGGGCAAAAGGTCGCTCCAATCGTCGGTCGGGATCGTCGGATCCTTGGAAAATCCGGAAAAATCCACGGCGACGATGGTCTCGGGAACTTGGACCATGCCCGGAAAGGTTTGTTGCAGACCGCCGATGCGCGGGCCGTCGCCGTCCACTTCCCCGGTTTCCACCATCCGCAAACCCTCGTCGGCCTGCGCGATGCGGACGGATACCGAAATGTCGAGCCGTTTTCCGGCTTCCAGGACCACCGCTTCGAAAATCCGTCGAACCGGACCGGAAAAGGCGGTGTTGATGGTCAGGCTCTCGGCCTGCCCGAAAGCGGGCGGGGCGAGCAGCAGCGGTAGCAGCGGAATCAGGAAAAAACCGACTTTTTTCATGGAATCCTCCGGAGAACCGGCGAAAGGCGCCGGGACGGAAGGCGCGGCGCGTCCATTGTCCCAACGCGCCTTCCGGCAGGTTCACGGTGAGAATGTCGGCGCCGTTGCCGGCTTGCCGGAAAGGACAGACCGTCCTCGCGGACCACCGCCGTCTGCACG
This sequence comes from Desulfococcaceae bacterium, assembly GCA_046541515.1. Taxonomy (GTDB): domain Bacteria; phylum Desulfobacterota; class Desulfobacteria; order Desulfobacterales; family Desulfococcaceae; genus CAYFVR01. The sequence continues at coordinate 139 of JBKHDD010000177.1, read as the reverse complement.
ATCTGCCCGGGAAAGCGAATTTTGACGGTCTCCAACAGCCAAAAAAAGCCCGGGCGCCTTTCGGCATCCGGGCTTTCGTATTTGGTGGAGCGGGAAACGGGATTTGAACCCGCGACTTCGACCTTGGCAAGGTCGCACT
>JBKHDD010000176.1:0-10407 GCA_046541515.1 Desulfococcaceae bacterium | reverse complement strand
ACCGTGCCCGCCTGCGGCGTAGCGACACCGTGCCTGCCCGCAGCGGATAAACCCGGCGCTCCAATTTATCGGAATCCGTCAAAAAACAAGAGGGCGCCCGCAAGGGGCGCCCCTACAATTCCGCGCCCGTAGAAATCCGGCGTAGGGGTACCCCTTGCGGGTACCCTTCGTCGCGGGATTCCCGAAATCGCCACAAAAAAATGCTCAAGTTTTTCCGCCTCCCGCCGATACTGAGGTTGCGAAAGGTGTCCACGCGAGGAACCCGTTGATCCACGAACGCGACCGGAGGCGAAGCGAATGGAAATTCACGGAAAAAAGCCGTTCCCGGGGGCCAACCCCTATGTGCGGAACATTGCCAACCCGCGGCGAGGCGCCGAAGACGGCGCCGCCCGCTCGGCGGAAACCGGCGGCGACCGGGTGGAACTCTCCCCCCGGGCCCAACGGTTTCAGGAAGCCCGGCGGATCGCCGCCGACCAGCCCGAAATCCGAAGCGACCGGGTCCACGAGATCCGGAACCGGATCGCCGCCGGAAATTTCCGGGTGGACGGCGAACGGGTCGCCCTTCGGATGCTGGCCGAATCCCTGATGGACGAACTGGACGAATGAACCCATCGCGTTTGGAACGATTGTTGACGGTGCTGGAGACGGCGTCCGGCCATTGCGACCGGCTGGCCGCCCTGCTGAAACGGGAACGGGCGGCCATCGGCTCCGCCGACACGGCCGCGCTGGCGCGGATCGCCGAAGAAAAGGACGCCGCCCGGGAAGCCTTGGCCGAAACCGAAGGGGAGCGGATCGCCCTGACCGGACCGGACGCCCCGCTGTCCGAGGTGGCCCGGAACGCGCCCGACCGGCTCCGAAAGCGGCTGCTGGCCGCCGGGGAAAACCTGGCCCGCCGCCTCTCGGAAATCCACCGGGCCAACCGGCGCAACGCGGCCTTGCTGGCCGCCGCCCGGGACCTTTTCGGCGCCGCCGCGTCTCTTCTCGAAGGTCGTTCCGAACCCCATCAGGTCTACGGCCCCACCGGCGCGGTTCGTCCGGCTGCGGGACCCGCTTCGCAATCGGGAACGCTGTCCAAAACCGTCTGAACGGGAGAAACCGTTTCCATGTCGCGCCATTCCATCCTTTCGCGTTCGTTTTCTCCTTTCTTCCCGCCTCGGCGCCGGGTCGTTTTCCGGCTTCTGGCGCTTCTTCTTGCCCTTGGGACCCCGCTGGGCTGCGGGGGCGGCGGGTCCGCCCCGCCCGGGGGCGTCAGCCCCATCCCGGAGGCGACCATCCTCACCCCGGCCGACGGCCGCCGCTTCAACGAAGGGGAATCCATTCCCTTGAGCGGGTCCGGCATGGATTCCGCCGACGGGGCGCTTTCCGGCGCATCCATGGTCTGGACCTCCAGCCTGGACGGCCAAATCGGCGCCGGCGCCTCCCTCGCCTTTGACGGCGCCAGCGTGGGAGAGCATATCCTGACCCTCACCGTCACCGACAGCGACGGCCATGCCGACACCCGGTCCATCCGCATTACGGTTGGCAACGCCGCGCCCGAAATCACGTTGCGCTCTCCGGCGGACGGCGCCCGGCTGCCGGCCGACTCCCCCGTGCTGTTGGACGCGGAAGCCGTGGACCCGGAAGACGGACCGCTTCCCGACGACGCCTATGTCTGGACTTCCGACCGGGAAGGCGCCTTGGGAACCGGCGCCAGCCTCACCGCTGGCGGCCTGTCCGGCGCCCACCGGATCACGCTGACGGTTACCGATTCCGACGGCGCCGAAACCAGCCAAGCCGTGACCATCCAGGTGGGAGAGGACTTTCCCCGGGTTTCCATTCAAAGTCCGGCCTCCGGCGCGATTCTGGACCCGGGCGAAACCGTGGTCTTTCGGGGCGAAGGCGAAGGGGAAACCGAAGGCCGCTTGACCGGAGACGCCCTCCAATGGGTGTCCAACCGGGACGGCTTGCTGGGGACCGGGGTCATGATCACCGTGGACACCCTGTCCGAAGGCAGCCACACCATCACCCTGACGGCCACCGACGCCGAAGGGGCCACCGCCGAGGACACCATCGACATTTCCTTGGGGAACACGCCGCCGGTGGTCCGCATCCGCAATCCGCTCAACGGCACCGCGGTGCCCGAAGGCGCGTTTTTAAGCTTCGAGGGCGAGGCGGAAGACCTGGAAGACGGCGTGCTGCCCGGCCAGGCCCTCAACTGGATTTCGGACCGGGACGGCCCGCTGGGCTCCGGCAACGTGTTGACCACCGTGGCGTTGCGGCCCGGCCGCCATGTGGTGACGCTCCGGGCCGAGGACGTGGAAGGCGCCGCGGGAGAGGCCACCGTGGAAATCCTGGTGGGCAACGCGCCGCCGGAAGTGGAAATTCTGCGGCCGGACCGGGAGGAAACCGGCCGGTTTGAGATCGGAGAAATCATCTTTTTCGAAGCCCTGGCCAGCGACGTGGAGACCGGGCTTCTGCCCGACGCCGACATCGCCTGGGCCTCGGACGTGGACGGGGCCCTGGGCTTCGGCGCGGAAATCACCGCCCGCTTTCTCACCGCCGGCGTCCGCAACATCACCGTGACCGGGACCGACCTGGAAGGGCTGGTGGACACCGACACCCTCGCCATTTCGGTGGGCAACGCCCCGCCCCAGGTGGAAATCACCCAACCCGCGCCGAATACCACCTTTGGTTCCGGGGATTTTCTCACCTTCGAAGGCCTCGCCAGGGACGCCGAGGACGGCGTTCTGATCGGGGACTCCCTGAAATGGACGTCCAACATCAACGGCCCCTTCGGAACCGGATCGCCGGTCACCACCAACGAACTGCGGCCGGGGCGTCATAACATCACGCTTACGGCGGAGGACACCGAAGGGGCCACCGCCAGCATCGCCATTCCCCTGACCATTTCCGCCGCCGCGCCGCCGACGGTGGACATCCAGTCCCCCGCCGACGGGGGGACGTTTCCATCCAACGCCTCCATCGAGTTCCGGGGGACGGCGGCCGACCAGGGCGGCACCCGGCTCGGCGGGCCGTCGCTGGTCTGGACCTGGGCCCGGGCCGGCGATACGGGAGAATTGGGCACGGGAGAAACCCTGACCGTGAACGACCTGCCCAAAGGCGCCTACGTCGTCACCCTCACCGCCACCGACGGCCGGGGCGTCTCCGGCGTGGACACGGTGAGCCTGTTCGTGGGCAACCAGCCGCCTTCGGCAACCATCTCCGCGCCCGCCACCGAGACCCAATTCGATCTGGGCAACACCGTGGTTTTCAGCGGATTGGCCGAAGATCCCGAAGACGGCTCCCTGACCGGCGAGTCCCTGGTCTGGCGCTCCTCCATCGACGGCGACCTGGGCACGGGCCAGACCATCACGGTGCCCACCCTGGGCGCCGGGCTGGTCCGCCTGTCCGAAGGCCGCCATCGAATCACCCTGACCGCATCGGATTCCCAGGAGTTGTCTTCCACCGCCGAAATCGCCATCATCGTGGGCAATCTGCCGCCGGAGGCGGAGATCGCCAACCCCGAAACCGGCAGCCGCTTCGACGAAAACAACTTCGTGGTGCTGACCGGACGGGGCAAGGATCCCGAGGAGGGCGCGCTTCCCGGGGACAGTCTTTCCTGGACGTCGAGCATCGACGGGGAGCTGGGCGACGGGGCGACCCTGACCCTGAATACGTTGAGCCGAGGCCGTCACTTGGTCACCCTGCTGGCCGAAGACGCCGAGGGGGGCGTCGGCACCGACGACATCGTGATCTTCATCGGCAACGCGGAGCCCGTGGCATCCATCACCAGCCCGCCGCCCTCGGGCGGCGAGGCCTCCCGCACTTTCAACGAAAACGAGCCGGTGGAGTTTGCCGGCGCCGGTTTGGACGAGGAGGACGGGGAATTGTCCGAGGGCCGGCTGACCTGGACCGCCGTTTCCGAAAACACCGGCGAGGAAATCTTCCTGGGCGCCGGCCGCCGCTTCCAGACCGAACGGCTGACCGCCGGTTCGTGGATTGTGACCCTGGAGGTGATCGATTCCGCCGGAGACACCGACACGGCGGAGGTGAGCGTCATCATCAACCGCCTGCCCGAGGCGATCATCACCACGCCCATGCCCGGCGACCAGTTCGTGGCCGGGGTGGACGAGATCCGCTTCCGGGGCGTGGCCGAAGACGCCGAAGACCCGCTGGATGCGCTGGAAATCAAATGGACCTCCGACGCGGCCGGCCAACTCCGGTTGATCCCCGGGGAGGACCCGCTGGACTTCGCCCGGGACGCCGCGGACTTTGCCGTGGGCAATCACCAGATCACCCTCGAGGTCACCGACGGCGACGGCGCGGCGCGGACCGACGTGGTGCTGATCGAGATTCTGGAGGAATAAGTCATGGCCAACGTCATGGGCCGCATTTTCGACCTGGGCCGCAACGCGCTGCTGACCCATCAGCAGGGGGTCAACACCGTCGGCCACAACATCGCCAACGTGGAAACGCCCGGCTTCAGCCGGCAGCGGCTGAATCTGGAAACCAGCCGTCCCCAGATCACCGCGTCGGGAGCGGTGGGCACCGGCGTCCGGGCCGACGGCATCGGCCGGGTCCATGATCGGCTGCTGGCGGGTCAGATTCGCTCGGAAAGCGCCGCCTTGGGAACGGCCGAGGCCCGCCAGGGCCTGCTCGCGCGGGCGGAGATTGTCCTCGACCCCGCCGGCGGGAACGACATCGGCACGGCCTTGGCCGAATTTTGGGACGGATGGCGGGCGGTGGCGGAAAATCCCGCCGGCCAGGTGGACCGGGAATTGCTCCTGGGCCGCGCCGAAACCCTGGCGGACCGTTTTGGGCGGACCACCGCCAATCTCTCGGGTCTCGCCGGGGAGGCGGAAAGCCGGATTCGGGAGGGCGCCGACGCCGTCAACGCCCTTTCCCTTCAGGTGGCCCGCCTCAACGACAAGATCGGCGCGGCGGAAACCAGCGGCGCCGCGGCCAACGATCTGCGGGACCGCCGTGACCTGGCCCTGCGGGAGCTTTCCGGATGGGTGGAAATCCAGGCGGTGGAAGACGACGCCGGCCGGGTCGGCGTGTCCGCCGCCGGCGGGATCGCCCTGGTCACCGGAGGCCGGGCGGAAACCATCGGCGCCGCCGATCTTCGGACCGGCGGGGGCGAGGGGAGGATTCGAGGCTGGGCCCAGGCCGCCGAAACCATCAACGGCTACGCCGACCGGGTTCGGGCCATGGCCGAGGCGGTGCGGGACGGCGTCAACGCCCGCCACACGCTGGGCTTCGACCGAAACGGGGAGGCCGCCGGCAACTTTTTCGATCCGGACGCCGACGGGCTGGCGGCGGCCTTGACCGACCCGGACCGCATTTCCGCCGCCGTCAATTCCGCCGGGGCGCCGGGCGACAACCGGAACGCCTTGGCCATCGCCGCGCTGCAAAACGAACCGCTGGTGGACGGTCTTCCGGTGGGAGAGGCCCACGCGGCGCTGGCGACCCGGGCGGGCGCCGACGCGGCGGCGGCCGAGTCGGGCCTGGACTTCCAAACCGGTCTGGTGGAGGAGCTGGACGCCTACCGGGAGTCGATTTCCGGGGTCTCCCTGGACGAGGAAACCATCCAACTGGTTCAATACCAGAACGCCTACGAGGCGGCGGCCCGGCTGATTTCCACGGTGGACGAAATGCTGGACACCGTCATGAACATGGTCCGATAGGAGGACGACGTGCGCATTACCAACCGCATGATGGCCGACGCCGTCACCCAGGACATCGCCCGCCAGCGGGCCCGGCTGTTCCAGGCCCAGGAGACCGTCTCCTCCGGCCGCCGCATCAACCGGCCGTCGGACGATCCCCAGGGCGCGGGCCGGGCCGCGATCTATCGGGAAACCCTGACCACGCTGGGGGGATTCGGCGCCGGCATCCGGCGGGCGGACACCCGCCTGGCCGCGGCCGACGCCAACCTGGATTCCATGTCCGACCTGCTGGGAACGGCCGCGACATTTATGCGAAACGCGCCCACCATGGACGGGGTGGAGCGCCAGGCCGCCGCCGAAGAAATTGCCCAGATTCGGGAGCAGGTCCGGGATTTCGCCAATGGGCGCTTCCAGGGCGATTACCTGTTCGCCGGCCACCAGGTTCGGGGAGAGACGCCCCTGGCCCCCGACGGAACCTACCGGGGCGACGACGGCGAAATCCGGGCGCCCGCCGGACCCGACCAGACCGTAACCGTCAACGTCACCGGCAACGACCTCTTTCTCATCGACGGCGACGACAAGGCGGTGGTGTTTGGAATTCTGGACCAGGCGGCCGCCGACCTGTCCGCCGGAAACGATCCCGACCCGGACGCCGCCAATCAGGTTGCGGCGGCGCGGGAGCGGATTCAGGGCGCCCAAGCCCGGAGCGCCGCCCGCCGGTTCCGGCTGGACGCCTCCCGGGAGGCCCTGGAATCGGTGGAAGCGCGGGTGGAAGGGCTGCTGGCGGACCTGGAAAACGCCGACATCGAGGAAGCCATCGTGGAATTGCGGGTTCAGGAAACCGCATACGAAACCGCCCTCCAGACCGCCGCCCGGGTCCTGCCGCCCAAATTGTTGGATTTTCTCCGATGATTTTCGGCCAATGCCATCGTTTCCTACCAAACGGCCGGGGCGACGCTCCACCGCCGCGTTGGACGGCGCCGTTCCGCGGGGCGGGAAGGACCGCCCGGCGATCCCCGTTCCTGCGGCGCCGGGGAGTCCATTGGAGCGCTCTCTCCGGTTTCCTGTTCCTCGCCGGCCTGCTGTCGGCTTGCGCCGTTTCGGTTCCCGTGCTGGAAACCGAATCGACCTTTCCCACAGACGTGTTCGTGTCCCCCGCCTCGGGCTACCGGACAAAATTCAGCGGGATCACGGTTCGTCCGTTCGCGTCCGCGCCCGGCCGCCCGGAGACCGGCCACGCCGCCGCCGAAGCGCTGGCGCGCGAGTTGGCCAGGGCCGGTCTGTTCGAAAACGTCCAAATGGGCGAGCCGGACGGAGCCCCCGGGTCGGCCCCCGAATCGGCGCCGGCGCTGGAAGTGACCGGCCGCGTGTTGCACTGGCTGGACGGCGGTCCCGCCCTGCCCGGTCGGCTGGAGACGGAAATCCGGGTCCACGACCCCGCGGAAACCCCTTCCCGGCTCCTCTGGTGGGCCCGTCACCTGGCCGAAAGCGGCCCGGTGGGCGATCGGGACTTGATCTTTTTCCAACTGCTGGGTCGCCCGGCGCGGCCCGCCGGGGATCTGCTGGCCCAAAGCGCGCGGGTCTACGGCCGGATGATGGCCGCCTCTTCCGCCTGTTTTCCCCCGGCGGACCCGCCCCGCTGCCCCGAACCGGCGATCCAACAACCCGTCAATCCCGTGCCGCCGGGGCGCTAATCGTCATGGCCGAATCCACCGTTTTCGCTCCGGCCGCCGGCTACGGCATCGCCGCCCGCGCCGGGGGAGAACCGCCCGAGGGCGTGGTCCACGAAGCCGCCCTGCTGCTGGCCGAGACCCCCGAGGTGTCCGCCTATTTCGAATCCCACGGGGATCTGGCCGGGCGGGAGCTTCGCCACCGATGCCAGGCCCGAATCGCCCGCGCCGTCACGGCCAACGGCGGACGGATCGCGCGGACGGCGGGGGACGCATCCTGGGCCTATTTCGCGGAGCCGGCGGACGCCCTCTCCGCCGCCGCGGCCATCCAGGAGCAGTTCCGGAAACCATCCATCGAAGCCGATCCCATCGGCGTGCGGATTGGTCTCCATTTTGGCGAAGTCATCCTGGAACGCCAGGACGTGATCGGGCAGATCGTCCATCAACTGGAACGGCTGGTGGACCGCTTGACGCCGGGCCGGATCGCGGCGACCCGCTCCTTTCGGGATTCCCGCTGGCGAAATTCCGTTCCGCCCCTGCCCTTTCAGCCCCTGCCCAACGGGGGCGGCCAACAAGCCTTTCTCGTGGTCTGGGAAGCGTCCCAATCGGCCGACCTTGCCGGCACGGTGCAATTGCGCCTGGAGCCGGTCTGGTCCCTGGCCGTCTCGGAATTCGGCCCGGCCTGGCAGGCGCTGACGGCGGCGCGAAACCAGTTGCGGTCGGCTCGGCCGGTGAATTCCGATGTGCTTTCGGACGGCTCTCTCCGCTTTCTTTTGGACGACGCGGCCGCCGCCGCCCGTCTGGGGAGGGCGGCGCTGAACTACCTAGGGGAGCGGTTGGGAACCGCGTCCGGCGGACTCGTTCCGGTGCTGGCGGGCGTGGACCTTTCCGGGGGATCGGCCTTGGCCGATTGGGAGCGGATGCCCGGGGAGGTCTATCTTTCGGCCGCGATTGCCAGTCAGGCCGCCTCGCTGGAAACGATTCCCGAAAGCGAACCCGGAAAACCGCCGGCCGCCTTCCGCTGGCCCGTGGACGAAACGCCGGAGGAACCGGCTCGTTTCCGCTTCGCCGCCGCCCTGGGCGCCGGTCCCGGCATGCCCTGTTTTTACTGCGGCGCTCGTCGCCATCCGCCCGCCCATTGTCCCACACGAAACGCCGAATCCCGGCCCGTGGCTCTGGACCGGCTGGGCGCGCTGGACCCCGCCGAAATCAACCGGCTGTTCCTTCGCCATTTGACCGGCGGGGAAGCGCCCATCGCCGGCGGGATTTCTCCCGCGCTGGCCGGGGAGGCCTTTGGCGAGTTAAAACAGGTGCATCAGCTTCGGTTTTTCCGCCATTTGTGGAAAACCAGCGCCGACCGGTGGGAATCGGTCGATAATCCCCGGTTTCGGCAACCCCGGGGGGGCGGCCGGGGCTGGCTGGCGCTTAACTGCATTCAAAATCGGCGGTGGGCCGAGGCGGAAGCCCTGCTCAACCGGGAAATCAAAAGCCATCCGTCCGACGCCCGAATCCACGCCGCGTTTGGCTTTTTGGCGGTGGACCAGGGCGATTTTATCGCGGCGGATCGCCACTTCCAGGCGGCCCTGGAACATGCCCGCTCCACGCCGCAGTCGGTGTTTGCCCTGTTGCAACGGTACCGGCTGGCCCTGTTGAACGGACGGATGCTGGACGCGGAAAAATTTCTGGAACGGGCCGCCAATCAAGACCCGACCTGCGGCCCGGCCCAGTACGAAAGCGCGGTGTTTCGCCTGCGCCGGGGCGAGGTGGAGCGGGGGCTCAAGGAACTCCTCGCTTTGGCGGCGGACGATCGACGGGTCTATTTCCACGTCCTTCTGGACCCCGATCTGGCCCCCTGGTCCGAGCGTCTTCACGTCGGACTGGCCCTCCGCTACCGTCATGTCCGGGACGAGGCCGACCATTGGCTGCCCCAGGCCCGGGAAGCGGTGAACAAAGCCGGGGCGCGGCTGGGGAGGGGGGATCGCCTGGTCCGGGACCTGTCTGCCTTTCTTTCCCGTTTGTCCGCCAATCGGGAGCGCGGCGGATATTTCAGCCTGTTGGACGCCGCCGACGGCGCACAGTCGATTCTGAACCGGGCGGAACGGGCGGTTCGCCTGCGGCGGGAGGGGTTGGTGGACCTTTTGAATCAACAGGAAAGCCAAAGGCGCCGGCTGGCCGGCCAGCTCGAAGGGGCCAAATCCGGACCGCTGACGGATCGGCTCCGGGCGGAGATGGACGACCTCCGCGACCAAGTCCGCTCCCTGGGGAAGGATTTGGAAATCCAGGGCACGGCCCCTTTCCCCGCGATCGGCGAAGGGTTGGACGCTTTGGCCGAACGGCTGAACCGCGCGGAATTCCGCTTTCGAATCTGGGGCGCCATTCGCCAGGGATTGCGGTTCCTCGGCGCCTTCTCCCGGCTCAGCCTGATACTCCAGTCCATCAATCTGGTGATCGGCCTCTTTCTGGTCCCCATGGCCATCCGGCTGCTGGCCTTGATGGTGGAAGGCTGGCAGGCGCCCATGGTTTACCTGCGCCTTTCCCAAATGGGCACGCTGGTGGTGGGCGGCCTGATCGCGCTGGTGGTGGCCGCCTTCAGAGGCTTGCAGACCATGGAAACCGACTAAGCCCGTCAGGGTTTTGACGCGGTTTTTCGGAAATCCCCCCTCCCGCTCCATTTCTTTCCGGCATTTTCCCGCTTTTCCCCATGGCATCCGGTTTGCTTGTGTTTTTTGGCGAGGGACCGCCGCGCTTGCGGGGTTCCCCGCGGCCGGGAGCGAGGAGTTGTGCTCGTCGCCCGATTCCGGCCATGTTTGGATTCGACGAGTACAACTCGTCGCTCCCAGCGGCATGGTATTTTATCGATTGCAAATCGCCTCGCGACTTCACGAACAACGGATTCCGGTTCCCTTGCCGGAGAAATTCACCAACAAGGAATCCATCATGTCCATTCAGGGAATTCAGGAAATGGCGGGACGGCTCCTGGAACAGCTAAACGGCCGGGGCCGTCCGGACGAGCCCAGGGAAACCGCCGGCTTCGCCCGGCTTTTGGCGGCCGCCGCCGAATCGGGAATGGACGGCGGCGCGTTGGAAATGCT
>JBKHDD010000175.1:0-10446 GCA_046541515.1 Desulfococcaceae bacterium | reverse complement strand
TCACCGTTAGGCCACCATTGGAGGCGCCGGGCTCGTCCACCTTGGCATATTCTTCAAGTTCGATGTCGTCGTACTGCGGGTGGCCATTGTTCGCGAACCAGTTCTCGATAAGCGCTTCCAGGTTGCCGATGCCAAAGTTCGAATCGTTTCCACTCTCGGTAAACATGTACGTTCCCGAGTTGGTGAAACTTTCCGCCATTGACATCCCGGCAACCCCCAGCACCAGGGCCAAGCTCGCCAGTACGCTCATCCATGCATGTTTCGTGTTCATTGTCGCTTCCTTTCCATTGATTCCGTCCCCGCGTTGAACGCCGACCAAAATCGGGTTCGTGGTCGGGGAGTGGATTGAGGTGTTTCCATATGTGGCAAGATGGTTGCCAACGTGTTTTATGCGAGTAAAATCAACCTTTCGGATGGACAATGGGAGCGTTTTATGTCCGCCTTGTAAAGTTTGCCGACGGTCTATCTGCAATGGCAAAAGTCTCATTATCCTTGCGGTTAATTCAAAATTTTGAATTCATTGGCTTTTTTGGGTGTTTCGGATTTTCTCCTAAAATTTGCGGGCCGCCGATGAGCGCGTTGCTGGTTTTTCGGGCGCAAGAGACCGTCGCTTTTTTTTCCAACATGAGCGAATCCGCCGATCCGTTTGGGAACCGGACGACGGCCTCGATGGTTTGCAAAATAGGGTCAACCCCTTATTGAAGAACCCGAACCGATTCTTTACCCTCTCCAGGCTTCCTTCTTAATTTCCCCCCATATTTGGAGGCCCAATGAACATTGTGGACGCCCGGGCGGATCATCAGGAGGCGCAGCCCAATCTGTATCGACCATCGGGAGCCGATCCCGCGGTATTCGATACCTTATAATTTTCCGGAAACGGATCGCCTTTCGCGTTTTTTCGCGCCTTGGGTTCCCAACGGGCCGGCGGCGCGAAATCCGACGCCGGCCCCTTTTTGACAAGTCCGGGTTTCATTCATAGGTTCGTTCGTCGATCCATTCCGATTGCCATCCACCATTTCGCCAAGGGAAGAGCCGTTCAGCGGCGGCCGGTTTCCCGGCGCAGTTTTCGCACGACGCCAACGCGCCACATGACCACGCCATACGATCACGCAACACGACACGAAAGGGAACATCATGGACATTCAAGGGAAGAACGTCGTCATCACCGGCGCCGGCCGGGGCATGGGCCGGCAGTTCGCCGTCGACCTGCAATCCGCCGGGGCCAGGCCCTTCGCCCTGGACGTGCTTCAGGAAAACCTCGACGAGCTGAAAGAGAACACCGGAATTCCCGGCAAGGTGGTGGACGTGACCAACGAGGACGAAGTGCAGTCTTTTTTCGAGGAATACGCCGGAGAATACGGCGCGCCCCACGCCTTGGTCAACAACGCCGGCATCACCGCCGACGGCATTTTCGTCCGCGAGAAAAACGGCGAAATTCAGAAAATGGGAATGGACAAGTGGGGCAAGGTGATCGCCGTCAACCTCACCGGCGTCTTTCTTTGCGGTCGAGAAGCGGCCGCCCAGATGGTCAAACACTCGGTCAAGGGCGTGCTGATCAACATTTCCTCCATCAGCAAGGAGGGCAATTTTGGCCAGACCAACTACTCGGCCACCAAATCCGGCGTGGCCGCCATGACGGTGACCTGGGCCAAAGAGCTGGCCCGGTACGGAATTCGTTCCGCCGCCATCGCGCCGGGCTACGTCAACACCGAGATGGTGGCCAAGATCGACCAGAAGGTGATCGACAAGATCGTGGCCCAGATTCCCATGGGGCGGCTGGGCGAAATGAAGGAAATTTCCCAGGCCGTGAAGTTCATCCTGGAATGCGACTTTTTTAACGGCCGGGTGCTGGAAGTGGATGGCGGCCATCGCATCTGATCGCGACCGGAAAAGGGCCGAGGTGTTCGGGCCGATAACGGGACTCGATTCCGCCCCGGTCCTTGTTCGACGGGTTTTCGTTCTTCAAGGAAAAGGCACGGGAGGCTCGAAGCTCCGATGAGCGAAAACGCTTTTTTCGTCCGGGCCGCTCGGCTGTTTACCGGCGACGGCGTCCTGGAAAACGCGGTTCTCCGGGTTTCCGGGAATCTCATCGCCGCCGTTGAGACGGACGCCGGGTCCGCGCGTCCCGAAGACCCGGTTTTTCCGGTCGTCACGCCCGCCCTGATCGATCCCCACTCCCACATCGGCATCCATCGCGCCGGCGATCCCGCCGCCGAGTCGGAATCCAACGAGCGGATGGACTCGCTGGTGACGTTGGCCGACGCGCTGGATTCGGTGCAGATGGACGATCCCGCCTTTTCCGAGGCCGTGGCGGCCGGCGTTCTCTACGCCTGCGTCCTGCCCGGTTCCGGCAACCTCGTCGGCGGCCGTTCCGCCGTCGTCCGCACCTTCGCCTCGGATACCAGCCAGGCGTTGATCGGCCGGGCCGGATACAAGGCGGCCCTGGGCTTCAATCCCATTTCGGTGTTGGATTGGAAAGGGACCCGACCCAACACGCGAATGGGCGCCTTCGCCCTGTTGCGGTCCCGCTTCGAGGCGGTTCGTCGCCAAATCGCCCGAGAGGGGGCGGCGTCGCTTTCGGCCGAAGACGCCGTGATCGCGGAGCTGCTGGACGGGCGGGAAATTCTGCGGGTCCACATCCACAAAATCGACGATATCGCCGCGCTGTTGCGGCTGGTGGATGCCTACGGCCTGCGGATCACGGTGGAACACGCCGAAGACGTCCATCGCCCCGAGATCTTCCATGAGTTGGCCCGGCGCGACATCCCCGTGGTTTACGGCCCCATCGATTCCTTCGCCTACAAAACCGAACTGCGCCACGAAAGCTGGCGCAATGTCGCTCATTTGCTGGCCTCCGGCGCGCGAATCGGCCTGATGAGCGATCACCCGGTCATCCCCTGCCGGCAACTCCTGCTCCAGACCCGCTGGTTTCTTCGTCACGGGGTCTCCCCCGCCGACGCGATGGCGCTGGTGACCCGGCGAAACGCGGCGCGAATCGGCCTGGAGGATCGGTTGGGCGTCCTTGCGCCGGGCAAGTGGGCGTCCTTCGTCTGCTGGAACGGCGATCCGTTCCACCTGGGGTCTTGGCCGGTGGCGGTCTACGGCGAAGGCCGGCGGCTATACGCCGAACCCCTTGAAAATTCGACCGGGGAACCTATGTTGTTTTCGTAATTCGCGCCATTTCCCAATATTTTTCTGTCCATTTAACCGTAGGAGGTGTCTCGCATGTCCGATTATCATGAGCCGGCGGGAGAGTTGAGCGATCACGCCCGCAACTGCACCCGCGCCCTCAAAAGCCTTCGGGAAGAAGTGGAAGCGGTGGATTGGTACAACCAGCGGGTGGACGTCGCCAGCGACGCGCACCTGAAAAAAATTCTGGCCCACAACCGCGACGAAGAAATCGAACACGCCTGCATGACCCTGGAATGGCTGCGGCGGAACATGCCGGGATGGGACGAGGAGTTGCGCACCTACCTGTTCACCGAAGGCGACGTCACGACCCTGGAGGAGGGGGAAGAAGGAGGGGAAGAAGGGGCCGACGACGATGACGCCCCCGGCGGTTCCGACCTGGGCATCGGCAAGCTGTAAACGCCTTTTTCCCCGTTTTCGGCGGAACTTCCGCGGCCCGCGCGCCGCGTCGCCGAAACCGTTCATCGATTTCGCGAACGCAATTCTCACGCGCATTTTCGTGGTTCCCCAAGGAGGAAAACCAATGGACATTCTTCGACAGAACATGGCGCCCATTTCGGATCAGGCGTGGGCGGAAATTAAAGAGCAGGCCAAAATCGTTTTGGAAAACGAACTGACCGCCCGACGGTTCGTGGACGTGGACGGCCCCAAGGGATGGAACACCGGCGCCGTAAATCTGGGCCGGATCGACGTGCCCGAAGGGCAGACTCCCGGCGAGGTGAATTACGGCCTGCACCAGGTGCAACCGCTGGTGGAAACCCGAATGCCCTTTACCTTGAACGTGTGGGAGCTGGACAACATCAGCCGAGGCGCCAAAGACGCCGATCTGGACAATCTGGAGGAGGCGGCCCGAAAAATCGCGGCCTTCGAGGAAAACGCCATCTACAAAGGCTTCGCGGCGGTGGGCATTCAAGGACTCAAGGAAAGCAGCGCCTTCGATCCCATTCCCTTCCCGGCGGATGTGGAAAAAATTCTGGAAGCGGTGATCCTCGGCGTCAACCAAATGCGGGAGGCCTCCATCAAGGGCCCCTACACCCTGGTGTTGCCGCCGGATCAGTGGCGGGCCCTGTCCGGCCTTCACTTCGGCTATCCCCTGGAACATCAGGTGGAAAACGTGATCGGCGGGAAAATCCTGCCCTGCGCCAACGTGGAAAACGCTTTTCTCGTGTCCGAGCGGGGAGATGACTTCATCCTGACCCTTGGGCAGGACCTCTCCATCGGCTTCAACCAGGCCGACAGCAAAGAGGTTCAACTCTACTTCACGGAATCCTTCACCTTTCGGGTCATCGAGCCGGCGGCGGTGGTGGTGTTCAGCTAAGGGACTCGGCGGCAGCTGAAATACCGTTTTGGATTTCCATTGCTCAACCGTGCAAGATTGCACAAGGGCGAATGCAATTCGCCCCTACCCGATTCCGTCAAAAAACGGCATTGGGATGAAAACGGTACATTGACAAATTCCGAGTCCCCAAGACTCGGACGCGCCATCCAACGAACAATCCCGGGCGAGACGCGGTTCGTCTCCCCGGGATTGTTGCTTTTGGCGTCTTTGGCGCGTCGGTTGGGGCGTTATTCCTTTTTTTGCGCTTTCTTCCCGCTGTCGAAGAGATACCCCACCGAACGAACGGATCGGAAAAAGGAGGGCCGCTTGGGGTCTTTTTCGAAATAGCGCCGCAACCGGACGATGAAATTGTCCACCGTCCGGGTGGCGGTGGCCCGGGTGTAGCCCCAGCCGATTTCCAGAATGCGGGAGCGGGTGAGCGGGGTGCCCTCGTTGGCCACGAAGAGTTGCAGCAGCCGCAGCTCCTGCTCGGTCAGGTGAAAGGTTTCGTGGTTCCGCCGGGCTTCTCCGGTTTCCAGGTCCACGGTGTTGCCGCCGAATTGGAACACGCCGCTCCGGGAGGCGGCGAAGGCCCGTTCTTCCTCGGGGCCGGTCCAGCGGGAGCGGGTCAGCAGCCGCTCCACCCGCAGCAAAAACTCCTCCAGATGGAAGGGCTTGGTCAGGTAGTCGTCCACTCCGTAGGAAAGCCCCTTCACCCGGTCGTCGGCCTCGCCCTTGGCGGAAAGGATCAGGATGGGCAACCGCTCGTCCCGCAGCCGGATGTGGCGGAGCACCGACAGGCCGTCCATCACCGGCAACATGATGTCCAGCACGATGAGGTCCGGCTTCCAGTCCCGCCAGAGCTGAAGCCCCTCGGTACCGTCTCCGGCCATGGCCACTTCGTATCCCTGAAGTTCCATGTTCAGCCGAATCCCTTCCGCGATGTGGGGTTCGTCCTCGATGATCAGAATTCGCGAAGGCGTGGCGGTCATCCCTTCCCCCTTTCCGCCGCCGGCAAGGTGATGAAAAAGGTGGCGCCCTGGTCCGGTCCGGGACTCTCCGCCCGAATGGTTCCCTTGTGAATCCGGACGATGTGCTGGGCCAGGTACAGTCCCAGGCCGCTGCCCCGGGTGGAAAGGGTTTCGGCCTGGCCGGTCTGGTAGAATTTTCGGAAAATTTTTTTAATCTCCGTTTTATCCAGTCCGATGCCGTTGTCCGAAACCGCCAAACCCGCGCTGCGTTCCGACCCGGCGAACCGGATGTCCACCTCCGGCGGCTGGGATCGGTTGTAGGTGACCGCGTTGGTCAGCAGGTTCATCAGCAGCATGTCGAACAAGGGGCGGGCGACCCGGCACGGCGGCAGCGGTTCCGCCGGCGGATGAATTCGAATGCGGGCGGTTTCAAAGTTGTGGTGATGGGCCTTGCGGAATTCGGCCGTGGCCTCTGCCAGATCGATCCGGGTGAATTCGCCCTGGTAGCTTTTGCTTTCGATCCGGGCCAGGTTGAGGATTCGGTTGACTTGATTCGACAGCCGGGCCACGTCCCGCAGCATGAAGCGAATGTAGGGGAGTTGCTTTTCCCGGGGGATGTCGTGCTTGAGGAAGGTTTCCAGATACAGCCGTAGCGAGGTGACCGGCGTTTTGAGTTCGTGGGTGAAATTGTTGATGAAGTTGTTTTGCAGCCGGTACAGTTGCAGGGTTTTTTGGTGGTAGACGTAGATGGTGAAGATGCCGAAAAGGATGGTGGCCACCAGCACCGAAAGGATCGGGATGACGACCCAGGCTTTGGCCTGAAACATCTGCCCGGGATCGATGTTGAGCCGGCTGGCCACGGCGGCCAGCTCCAGGTTCACCCGCGTGTACCAGTAGATGTAGAGAAACAGCGAGGCGCACAGGGCCAGCGTGGAGAAAATGAGCACGAAAAGGGGATGGAAAAACCAGGGGGTTGTTTTCATGGGGCGCGGTTTCGAACCAGCGGGTTGAGAGGAGAACGCCTTCATGCCGACCTGCGCGAGCGATTGGGATGGGTGGACCGCCCTGCCTCCGGGGACGCGCTTCCGACGCGCCGGCTTCCCGTTTTCCTCCGCGCGGCTCCGTTCTTCCGGACGCGGATCGCAAGGGGGCGGGTTGTCATGCCATTTCATCTAAAACGAGGGGACGGGATGTGTCAAGCGGGGGAGAAACGGAAGCGCGACCCGGCGGAAATGTAAAACCTCTGTCAAACCGGCGTTTTGGCTGTTCCGGGCGGCGGGGGTTGGGTACAGTCGGGGACGAAACCGGCCGGGTGTTCCGGCGCAACCCGAAAAGGAGACTCCCCCATGCATACTTTTCTGATCCCCGTGATGGGAACGGGATTTTCGGCCGATACCCCCATCCGCGTGGCCCATCTGGGCGTCACTTCGGTCATTTCCCTGGTGGACGATTTCATGCTGGAGCGGCTCCGGGGCCATTATTGCGAACAAAACGGGCTGGCCTGCACGCCCATCCCCGACAACGATCCCGACGCCCGGGCCAAGCGGATCACGGAGTATCTGGATCTGGTGGGGCTGCTGGTGGATCGGCGCATGGAGGAAGTGCGCCAAGAGCCTTTCGCGCCGGAAAGCGAGAAGACCCGATATTTCGAGCTGCTGCCGGACACCTCTCCGCTGCGGGAAGACTACGACCGGATGTTGGCGGAAACCGACCCGGCGGCGCGGGAGCAAATGGCGGCGGATTTGACGCGGCGGATGGTTCCCGGCCAGATCGAGGTCAACATCATGGTGAAGCTGGACGGGACCCGATTCGACGCCGACGGCAAGCCCCGGCCGGACGCCTTCCGGGACGCCCGGGCGGCCCTGCGCGGCTACGCCAACAGCCGAATCGGCGGCGGCATCGTCTTTTCCGCCGGGATCAACAAGGGGCTGTTTTCGGACATGGCGGATCATCCCGATTTTTTCCGGAATTCCGACGGCGTGCGCCGCAAGCGGATTGTGGTGAAGGTCAGCGATTTCCGTTCCGCCCGCACCCAGGGCCGGTTTTTGGCCAAAAAGGGGCTGGAGGTGGACGAGTACCGGATCGAGTCCGGGTTGAACTGCGGCGGCCACGCCTTCCCCACCGAGGGGCACACCCTGCGGGCCGCGCTGCTGGAGTTTCAGTCGGGGATGGAAGAGCTGGCGGCGGAGTGCCGGGAGATGGTGAAGGCCTGCTACGCGGAATACGGCTGGCCCTTCCCCGATGCGCCGGAGCGGCCCCGGGTGACGGTGCAGGGCGGCATCGGCGCCGGCGGCGAGGATCGGCGGCTGCGGGAGTATTACGGCGCCGACCTGACCGGATGGGGCACCCCGTTTTTGCTGGTGCCCGAGACCACGCGACTGCACGAAACGGACCGGTTGGTCTTGGCCCGGGCCGGGGAAGGGGAGCTGTTTCTCTCCCAGGCGTCGCCCTTGGGCGTGCCGTTTAACCTGCTGCGGGGCAGCACTTCTCATCGAGGGGTTCAGGAGCGGGCCGCCGGCGGAAAGCCGGGCGTGGGCTGCACCAAAGGCTTTTTGCGGTTCGACGGCGAGTTTGCCGATCCGCCCATCTGCACGGCTTCCCGGACGTACCAAAAGCGGAAGCTGGATCAGTTGGAGGGGATGGAGCTGTCGGCCGAGGAACGAAGCCGGGCCCGGAAATCGGTGACGGCCAAGACCTGTCTGTGCAACGATCTGGCCAACAGCGCGCTGGCCGATTTGGGCTTGGAGCCGCCGGGCGCCCCCACCTGCGTGTGCGCGGGCCCCAACGGCCGCTGGTTCGACCGGCTGTATTCCCTGGAGGAGATGGTGGACCACATCTACGGCCGGGGTCCGTCGCTGACGCCGCCGGAGCGGCCCCACATGTTCGCCCAGGAGCTGGCGCTGTACGTGAACGTCTATCTGGACCGGCTGCGGGCCTCGGACGGATCGCCCCGGGTGAAAAAGGGGCTGGCGGCCTTTTTGACGCGGCTGGAGGAGGAGATGGCGGCGCTGCTGGAACTGGCCGGGGAAACGCCGTATCCCGGCGAGAATCTGGCCTCCCTCCCGGCGGCGGTGGCGCGGGAAAAGGCCCGGATCGCGGCGGTGACGGCCGAATTGGCGGGGGCGGCGGAAGAAGAACCGGCGGGGAATGCGGCGACGCCGGCGATGTGATCCGGGTTCGGAGTTCCGCCTTCAGGCGGCGTTCGTGTTGGGGGGCAATTCCGCGATAAACGATGGCCCGGCCGGGGATGGGATGGGTAGGTCGGGCAGGTTGGGTTGGCGAAGGTAACCCAACAAAATCCAAGCACTGGCTATCGCACCCTGTGCAAACGCCAAATGTTCCGTTCCCCAAGGTCGTGTTTGTGGGGGCGTCCCTTGCGGGCGCCCTTGAGGCGGCTGAATTCCCCCTCCCCCGATGTTGGGTTGCGCTCCGCTAACCCAATCTACCATGCTCAAAATGTTCAAATTGCGCCAACTTTCCAAACCGGCATCCCAACGCCCCTCATTCTCCCAACGCGCCGGCCGCCTCAATAATGGCGTTCGCGTCGGCGGTGCGGAGGTCGAGGGTGGCGCCGTCGGGGTAGGTGATGGTGAGGCGGTTTTCCGGGGGCGCGGTTTGGGCGGCGTGGATGAGGGCGTCGGCCTTGGGTTTTTGGGCGAGGCGGTGTTTGAGGTCCATGGCGGCGAGGACTGCGGCGGGGATGGAGAGGACGAAGGCGGCGGCGGAGAGGGCGAGGCTGGGGTCGAATTTATGGCCGTCGGCGGGCGGGGCGGTTTCTTTTTGGGGCTGGGCGGGGTGGTTGAATTGGGTTTGGATCTGGGCGGCGAGGTCTTGGGCGGCGGCTTCGGCGGTGGGGCCTTGGATGCGGATTTGGAAGTCGGGCATGGGGTTTTCCTCCGTGGGGAAAGGGGCGAATGGGGTTCGGCCCTGCGTTTCGTGATTTTTTAATGATTTCAGATTGGTAGGGGCGAATCGCATTCGCCCTTGGCGGTGCGCCCCGGCGGGGTTTCGTTTTCGGCGCGACCGGTTCGGAGTTCCGGCTTCAAGGGATAAGCTGGAAGCCCAGGGTGGCGAAATGATGATCGCCGGTGAAGGCATGAGTGATGTTGTGTTCGCGCATGACGGCGAATGAGGCGCAGTCCGCGAAGGAGAAATCCTGATCCGAAAACCGGGCGAATATGTTCTTGGCTTCCATTTCCTGCTTTTGGGTGACTCGGACGTAATGCAGCAAGCCGCTTTCAACCAGATGGAGTATTTTATCCCAGAAATCCAAAGCGGTATCGTGTCGGAGTTTGTATCGAATCAACGTGACGGATTCGCTGATGACGTAGTTGGTTGTCACGAAGGTGCAGCCGTGATCCAGCAAATCCAGATTGGCCCGATTTGCGATTTCGTGATCGGAATCTTTCCGGTCCGCCAACGCATACCACGCCCAGGTATCCACGAATATCCGATTCATTTCATTTGTTTCCGTACAGGTAGCGGTCGTGATTTCGGGCGCCGTCGTGGGGCGCTTTTCCCTCTCCGAGTCCGTTTCCCATTTGTCGCATGAGGGCCCGGGCGTTTTCCAGGGATTCCGCCGAGGCGCGGGCGGGGCGTTGCCGGGCGTGGTCGGCGACGAAGTCGGAGACCGCTTCGATGACGATTTCGGAGAGGGCTTCGCCTTTCTGGTTGGCGATTTGCCGGAGCCGCTTTTCCAGGTCCGGGGGGAACTGGATGGATAGCGCCGATGATCTGGTTTCGCGGATGGGGTTCTTTTCCATGATCGCCTCGCCTTTCCGGTTTGGGGGAGCCCGTATGGAGGGGGTTCAGTATATCCGAAACCGCGCTATTTTTGCAACGCGCCGGTCGCGTCGATGAGCCCGCCCCGGTCCATGCGGAGACGGGAAATCCAATCCGGGAAAAACGCCATTCGTGGACGAGGCCGCTCTGTTTCGAGGTGGCGCGGACGATTTCCCTCCATGGCGG